>CAZXSC010000017.1:0-36209 GCA_964643045.1 uncultured Rhodospirillaceae bacterium | reverse complement strand
GGTTCGCTGACTAATCAAAAACATCCGACGAGTCATATCAGCCATATCTAGTTCATTTTTTTTTCTCAGCAAACGAGGAAAATATGAGTGTAGATCTCTAATTAGGGCGTCTTTCAGCCGCGGCAATTGTTTTTTAATTATCAAATCATTACCCGCTTGGGTCTCCAACTGAACTTTAAGTTCAATCGTCGTTGCAACGGCTCCCCCGCGAAATATTGAGATCGATAGTGGCTCCATAGCGATATAACGTCTAAGCGATTTGACCTTTTCTGCAGGTGTCATAGGTTTCTCTTTAGCAAAAAAGCCAATTTCCATTTGTTGCATGATCGCTACCGCACCAGCAACTGATAAAAGACATACCGCAAGTATCACGATCACAATTTTAGGCATTAAAAATTAACCCTACCCTGTATCGTTTAAAAGATTGACACCAAAATTAAACTAATTGTAATTTGATCTAATTAAAAGTGTGTATATCCAATTCCTTTTGGAGAGTATTGCGCTCCACTTTGGTCAAATATACGAACTGAGCGTGTATTAACAATCGACCCAATTCTCGTTAAACTTATCTCCAGATTCTTTGAAATCGATTTAAACGTATCTCTGATTGATCTATCGGCTGTGAATAGTAATTCGAAATCATCACCCCCACCAAGGACCAACTCTAAGTAACTTGGTTCATGATTAATTACTGACCTTCCTGCGCGCGACAAGGGAATATTGGCCATGAGAATATCGGCTCCCACTTTAGACTCAGAACACATATGGCCAAGATCGGCGATTAGTCCATCTGAAATGTCTATAGCGGCGTTAACATCATCAAGTAAATTAGGCGCTAACTCTGTTCTTGGATCCGGCCTCCTGTACCTTGTAATTAAGTATTTTTTTTGTGTGTCCGAAACATGATTTAACTTACCTTTCGCAACCATTAAACCAAGGGCGGCGTCTCCTATTGAACCGGAAACCCAGATATCATCATCAATTTTAGCGCCATTACGCCGTAAAATCTTTCCTACCGCAATAAATCCAATAGCAGTAATCGTAAAGGTTAACGGTCCTGGTGTTAAAACAGTGTCACCTCCAATTAGGAAAATTCCATATTTATCTTGATCTGCCTTTAGGCTCTTCGTAAATTTATCAAACCATTGGCCAGAAATTGAAGTAGTTATCGCGATTGAAAGATTATAATATGCAGGAATAGATCCCATAGCCGCAAGATCAGAAAGACTGACCCGCAGCATTTTAGCTGCAATGTCTTCTGGTAAATCATCCGAAAAAAAATGCACACCCTCGACAATCGTATCGGTAGTTATAACCATAGATTTACCGGCTGGCGGGACAATGACTGCGGCATCGTCCTTCAAATTGAAGGCACCTTCGACTCCTCTCGTCAAAGGTGCAAAATAGGTTTCGATTAATTCAAACTCACCCAATCTACCAGCCATATAATCCACCCTAGTGATTTACAATCCGTTTAACTCTTTCTGGCGAACACTTTTGCCAATTTTATCAAGAATACCATTCACAAGATAGGGCTCATTTTCGGAATAAAATGCATGCGCAAGTTCAACATATTCATTAATAACGACACGGGCGGGAACAGAAGTAAGAAAAAATAATTCAAACACTGCTGCACGCAATATAACCTTCAAAAGAACGTCAAGTTGTTTAAAATTTCGATCCTTCTCAAAAGATCCGTACAGTATGCGATCAATATGCTTTATATTTTCTCGCACACCTCGAATGATTTGACTAAATTTATCCTTATCCGCTTCTGCTAAGTCAGGCGCATGATTTTCATCATCATGTTCAATAATAAATTCTTTCCATCGCCTTTCTAAGAATTCTAAAAAAACTTTATCTAAATCTGCTTTGGTAATCTCTAGCTCATACAAACCTTGAACTGAAGCCAAACGAGCCGCACTAGTTTCACGACGACTTATACGTCTAGATTTTGACATCACTAAATTTTTCGTAAATTTCCAACATGTGCAAACATGCCAAAGCAGCTCGCCCCCCAACATCCCTTTTTTCAAAACTTGCACGCTCCCACGCCTGTTCTATATTTTCACAGGTCAATATCCCAAAGCCAAGAGGGATAGATTTACCGACACTTAAATCCATCAGTGCTCGACTAACTTCACGACAGATATGATCGTAATGATCGGTAGCTCCGCGAATAACGCACCCCAGCGTGATTACACCACTATAATTCCCAGTCGCCCATGCTTTTGAAACTGCACCTGGAACTTCAAATACGCCGGGAACTTCAACTCTTTCAAACGAAAAACCTCCAGCATCTTTGATAACTTTCGAAGCGCCTAAAACCAGTTGCTCCGCTATATCATCGTAGAATCGAGCCTCTATGATTAGAATTTTATTCATAGAAATCTTCACTTACTGGAACTGGAGAATTCTTATTTATTTTGATGGCTCGTCGCTCAATGATTGATAACCCATAGCCTTCTAAACCAATCAAAGTCTGTTCTGTATTGGATAGTACCACCATCTGATGAATGCCAAGTTCTAATAAAATCTGGGCACCGATACCATATCCTCTAAACGATGGTGTTGGCTCGCGGTTCTCTTGTTCCAATCTATCACTAATGAAGGTACGGCTTGGGTTTCTAAGAATCACTACTGCACCTCGACCTTCGGCATCAATCAATTCCATTGCCCTATGAAGTTCTATTGTTTTTTCCGCACTAAATATATCATCGAAGGGGTTGAAAGAATGCATTCGAACTAAAACCGGAGGGTTATTGCTAACATCGCCTTTGACTAAAGCAATATGCTCACTCCGATCGGCTTGGTTGACAAAAACGATTGATTTGAATTCGCCCCCACTGATTGTGTTTATCTTTGAAGAAATACTAGGCTTAACTATTCGGTCATTACGCAAACGATACTCAATAAGATCGGCTATTGTTGCCACTTTTAATCCATGCTTTTGTGCAAATTTCACCAGATCGGGCATTCTAGCCATGCTGCCATCATCATTCATGATTTCACAAATCACTCCGCTTGGAACCAATCCTGCCAGCCTAGCGATATCGACAGATGCCTCGGTATGCCCAGTCCTAACCAATGTTCCCCCTGATCGAGCTTCTAACGGAAAGACATGGCCAGGGGAAGCTATATCATCAGAGCCTTTTGTGGCATCAATGGCCGTTGCTATTGTGCGAGCTCGATCAGCAGCTGATATACCGGTTGTCACCCCTTCCTTAGCCTCGATGGAAACAGTGAACGCTGTTTGGTGACGCGTTTTGTTAGTCGCACTCATTGCAGGAAGGTCTAGCTCTTCAACACGTTGTTGGGTAAGAGCCAAGCATATAAGTCCCCGGCCATAGGTCGCCATAAAATTAATTGTATCTGGCGTTGCCATTTGCGCAGGAACCACTAGATCGCCTTCATTTTCCCGATCTTCATCATCAACCAAGATAAACATACGACCATTTCGAGCATCATCGATTATTTCTTCAATTGAAGATAAATAATCTGACAGCCCATTATTTTTTGAAATTTTATGATTCCTCACTTGCAGTTAATCCTCTTCTAAAATTTTTGAAACATACCGAGCCAACATATCTATTTCGAGGTTCACTCTATCATCTACTTTTATTGTTCCAAAGTTAGTATGCGCTTGCGTGTGTGGAATAATATTAACCCCGAAACATTTACTATTGACTTCGTTTACCGTCAAAGAAACGCCATTGACGGCAATAGATCCCTTAACGGCTACAAACTTTAAAATGCCTCTATCAGCTTCAAAGCAGAACCGTTTTGAAGTACTTTCCGCTTCTATGGAAGTGACTGTCCCTATGCCATCAACATGACCTGATACAATATGTCCACCTAACTCATCAGCTGCGCGCAAGGGGCGTTCAAAATTAATCGGAGTATCGATTGTCCACAAATCTAACGTTGTTCTTGATAAAGTTTCAAGGGAGACTTCTGTTGCAAACCAATTATCACCAAATTCAACAACAGTAAGGCAAACTCCACAGCAAGCTATAGAAGCACCTATTTCAAAGTCAATGGTATCTAGTTGTGTTGTGAATTCAAAACGCGCATCTCCACGCCGTTCAATGGAACGCACCCTACCAACATCGGTTATTATACCTGTAAACACGGCTCACCTAACTATTCTGTTCGAATTAAAATTTCTAAGCAGTCGTCATCCAATACTGTCAATGATTTTCTTGAAAATTTCGACATTTTTTCCAGTTTTTCAAGACCCAACCCGTTAATAGCGGCGATACCATCATTCCCCATCACTGACGGAGCCCTAAACCAGGCTATTTCATCAACCAAATTTGCAGACAATAACGAAGCCGCTATTGCCCCCCCACCTTCCACCAAAAGCCTAGTAATTCCATGTGAATTTATTTTTGCAACAACTTCCTTGATATCTATTTGTTTAACATTTTCTTCGCAAACTATTATAGATACGCCCGATTTTTTGAGACAATCTATCTTTTTCTTATTTTTTTTGCTACCCGGAAGGGTAAAAACCATAACCGGAACCTGTCGAGCTGTTTGCACTAAATTTCCATCTAAAGGAATTCTTAAGCGACCATCAAGAATGATCCGAAGTCTGCGGTCATTAGAAACTCCTGGAAGTCTAGACGTCAAAGAAGGGTTATCAGCTAAAGCTGTCCCACTTCCTATCATTATTGCATCGCAACTATGGCGCAACTTATGCGCCGTTTTTCTAGCAAACTTTCCAGTAATCCACTTACTTTCGCCCGACTGGGTTGCAATTTTGCCGTCTAATGTTGTGGCAATTTTTAAAATTATATGAGGCCGAGAATAGATAACGGTAGAGAAGAAACCTTGATTAATTTCATGCGATAAATCTTGAGCTAATCCAACTTCAACCTCAACGCCTGCCTCTTTTAGACGCGCAATACCAGAACCTGATACTCGCTCATCTGGATCAACAGCCGCGATTACTATTTTTTTAATACCAGCTTTAATTAATGCTTCCGTGCAGGGTTCTGTTTGGCCTTGATGATTGCATGGTTCTAAGGTTACATAGGCAATTGCGCCATTTGCCATCTTGCCAGCTCGCCGCAACGCTTCGGTTTCTGCGTGGGGCCGCCCCCCGGGTAACGTCCAGCCTCGACCAACCACACGATTTTGATTAACGATTACGCAACCGACCGCAGGATTAGGCCAAACATTCCCTAATCCCCTACATGCCAAGTTTAACGCTGCATCCATATGTGATTCGCAGTCGGTATAGGTATTCTCGGAAAGGTTGCCAGAATAGTTAGTTTTCACCTAAATTTCCAATAAAGTCTTCAAAATCACGCGCTTCACGAAAATTCTTATAAACTGAAGCAAACCTGACATATGCAACCGAATCCAAGTTTGCCAGAACGTCCATAACTAATTCACCAATAACTTTTGAGGGGACCTCATTTTCACCCAAACTTTCCAATCGCCGCTGAATAGAATTGACCACTCTCTCAATTTGTTCGGGATCAACGGGACGTTTTTGTAAAGAAATATTCAGCGATCGGGCCAACTTTTCACGATCGAAAATCTCCTTTTTGTCATTTTTCTTTACAATAGTTAGCTCTCGCAGCTGAACTCTTTCAAATGTTGTCCATCGCGCACCACACTCGGAACAAGAACGACGTCTTCTTATCGCCGAATTATCTTCTGTTGGTCGCGAATCCTTCACTTGGGTATCATTATGGCCACAAAATGGACAACGCATGGTTTTATCCCCTTTTTCCAAAAAAACTTTTGCTCACACCCAGTATAGAATTAAAAATTATCATAGATTGGAAAACGTGCACAGAGTTCTTCAGCTTTTTTACGCACATTTCTCTCAACACTAATATTATCTTCTTTGTTAATCACCAACCCATCAAGCACATCGCTGATTAAATCACCTATATGATTAAATTCTGAGAGGCTAAATCCACGAGTCGTACCTGCCGGAGTGCCAAGGCGAATACCCGAAGTAACCGCTGGCTTTTCAGGATCAAAAGGGATCCCATTTTTGTTGCAAGTAATACCGGCCGCTTCCAAACTTTTCTCGGCTGATTTACCCGTCAAACCCTTTGGCCTTAAATCTACTAACAATAAATGTGTATCAGTACCTCCTGAAACAATATCACAGCCCCTTTCTATAAGTTTTTTCGCCAATTCTTTCGCATTCTTGACAACATTTTGTGCATAAAGCGTAAAATTGGGTTGTAATGCTTCTTCAAAAGCTACAGCCTTTGCGGCTATCACGTGCATCAATGGCCCCCCCTGTATTCCAGGGAATATGGCAGAGTTTACTTTTTTTGCTATTTCTTCATCGTCTGTTAGTATCAGGCCGCCTCGCGGACCACGAAGTGTTTTATGGGTTGTCGATGTTACAATATGTGCATGAGGGAATGGGGATTTGTAAATACCGGCAGCAACTAGCCCTGCAAAATGAGCCATATCGACCATAAGAAAGGCTTCAACTTCATCCGCTATTTTTCTAAATTTAACAAAATCTATTTCCCGTGGGTAAGCTGAACCTCCAGCAATAATTAGTTTTGGTTTGTACTCTCTAGCCAGGGAAGTAACTTCATCAAAATCAATTAGGGCATCTTGTTGACGCACTCCATATTGAACTGCATTAAACCATTTACCAGACTGATTAGGAGGGGCACCATGAGTTAAGTGTCCACCGGCAGCTAAAGACATACCAAGTATAGTATCACCGGGAGTTATCAAAGCTTGATAAGCGCCCTGGTTTGCTTGAGACCCTGAACTCGGTTGAACATTAGCATAATTACACTGAAATAATTGGGTGACACGTTTGATAGCTAAATTCTCAGCCATATCAACAAATTCACAACCGCCATAATAACGACGTCCTGCGTAACCTTCGGCATATTTGTTAGTCAAAATAGAGCCTTGTGCCTCTAAAACAGCTCGAGATACAATATTTTCCGAGGCGATCAGCTCTATCTGTTCTTGTTGCCTCTTGAGTTCTTTATCAATTGAATCAAATAACTCAGGATCTCTCACGTTTAATGATGTAGAAAAAAATTCATTGTTTAAAGACATTTAGCGGTAATTCCTGCAGGTTTTCTTAAATTATGCCGGGTTTAGCAGTTTAGCGACCCGCCTTTCATGCCGACCGCCCTCAAAATTTGTGTTTAAAAACGTATTTAAACAGTCACGTGCTGTTTCTATTCTCAGTATCCGCCCACCGAAAGCAATAACATTAGCATCATTATGCTCCCGACTTAGTTTGGCCTCCTCTTTATTGTGAACTAAAGCTGCTCGAATCTCCGGAAATCTATTTGCGGCTATACTTATACCGATCCCTGTTCCACAAACTAATACGCCTCTTTGTGCCTTACCCTCTATCAATGTCCGTGCCAACTTAAAAGCATAGTCGGGATAATCAACCGATCGAGATGTATCTGTGCCTAGGTCTAATATATGATAGCCATCATTGATTAAGGTCTCCAATAAAGCAGATTTCATTTCGAAACCGCCATGATCGGCGGCGATAGCTATCATTTGAATTGCATTTTGAGCCATAATTAAATCTTTGTATCGATAAGGTCCATTTTAACACTATTCCATGGCCCCACATACCACATATCGGTGGTATTAGCCAAGACAACACTACGACTCGGTTCAATCTATTCACACGATTATTGAAAACAAAGGTGCTCTTGGAAATTAAAACAAAAATCGATTGAAACTTGATAATCCAAAAATCAAATCAATATTAATGAAGGTCTTCATCAGGATTTTCTTTTTCAATTAATTCCCGCGCATTTTTCTCGATTACATAAATAAGCTTTTTAATTGCTACCCTCTGCAGCTCGTCTCTGCCTCGTCTTCTATCGCCGACAATTGCTATTTCCGTATTTGAAATCGGGTCCACAGCAATCACTTTAACATAATTGCCTTGGATAACGAACTCAAATAATACTTCACGTAACTTCTTCTTTACCTCAATTGTACTTCTCATAAAAATTGAGTTTACCCATAATAACCAGTTCTTTCTTGAGCAATTTAAAACTCAAAAAATTGTCATTGAATAAATACACGAAATTATTTTACGTATTAATTGAATACGGTTAATAATTGTTATTTATTACACGTATAATATATAATATGAATTGTTAATAACTCAAAAACCAGGGGAATTATTATGTGTGCAGAATATACTAATCCGGAGACTATAGTTTTACATACAGGCCATCATGGAGATCCTACCACGGGTTCCGTTGCTGTCCCAATTTACCAAACAACCTCGTATCAATTTAGGGATACGGAGCATGCTGAGAATTTGTTTGCCTTAAAAGAATTAGGCAACATTTACACACGCATAATGAATCCAACCCAAGATATCCTTGAGCAGCGTGTGGCTGCTATGGATGGGGGGGCAATGGCTTTAGCTGTTGCATCCGGACAAGCTGCATCAATGTATTCTGTAATGAATTTATGTCGTGCTGGAGACAATTTTATCTGTTCGACGGATATATATGGAGGAACATGGAATTTATTTGCGAACACTTTAAAAGATTTTGGAGTAGAGTGTCGTTTTGTTGACCCAGCAGATCCTGAGAATTTTGCAACAGCAACCGACGATAAAACCCGTTGTTATTATGCTGAAACGCTACCTAATCCAAAATTGGAGGTGTTTCCCATTAAAGAAGTTGCGGACATTGGTCGTAAATTAGGCGTCCCTCTCATTATGGATAACACGGCCGCCCCACTTATCTGCAGGCCACTTGATCATGGAGCAGCCATCGTTATGTATTCAACAACAAAATACATGCATGGTCATGGAAATTCAATCGGAGGGATTCTAGTTGATGGCGGAAATTTTGATTGGGAAGCGGGAGGAAGCAAATTTCCTGGGCTAAACGAACCCGACCCGAGCTACCATGGAGCTGTTTGGACCGAAGCGGCAAAAGCGCTAGGAGCTCCGATAGCCTATATTTTGCGTGCGCGTGTTGTCCTACTTCGCGACGTTGGCGCGGCAACAACTCCTTCAAACGCCTTCAATGTCATACAAGGCCTGGAAACGTTACCTCTTCGTATGCGGGAACATTGTGCCAATGCTGATAAGGTCGTGGAATACCTTAAAAAACATAAAAAGGTAGAAAAGGTTATACATCCAGCCGTTCAAAACGGTGAAGCGCGACGCCGTGCCGATGCATATATGAAGGGCGGTTATGGCGCCTTAATAGGGTTTGAATTAACAGGGGGGAAAGAAGCGGGTAGGAAATTTATTGATTCCCTCCAAATGTTATTTCATGTTGCAAATATTGGTGATGCAAGGAGTTTAGCAATCCACCCTGCAACCACAACACACTCTCAATTATCCCCTGAAGAGCAACTTCAAACAGGGGTGACGGATGGTTATGTGCGCTTGGCAATTGGTATTGAACATATCGATGATATTATTAACGATCTTGACCAAGCACTTGCGTCCGCATAATCAAAAGCTGTGCTGAGAGAATCTCTTAAGATTCTCTCAGCATTGGTTGCTTTAGGTTTATTTTATGAAAACGCTAATACCAGGTACTTTTCCATCGACGCGCATGCGCCGAAATCGTCTTTATGATTGGACAAGGCGTTTAGTCGCGGAAAACAATCTCAGGCCATCTGACTTTATTTTGCCTATATTTGTCATGGAAGGCAAAGGACGACGTGAACCAATTGCATCGATGCCAGGTGTTGACCGGATCTCAGTCGATTTGCTTGATGACATCGTGGGACAGGCGCAGGATGCTGAAATACCTGCGGTTGTTATCTTTCCGGAAATTGACACTGCTAAGAAAACGCCTGATGCCCGTGAGGCAGTCAACCCTGATAATCTTGTCTGCCGGGCAATTCAAAGAATTTCAAAGACCTCCCCTGAAATGGGCATAATTTGCGACGCGGCGCTTGATCCTTTCAATAGTGATGGCCACGATGGCTTAATGATAAATAACTATATAGCAAATGATGAATCCATTGAAGTTTTGTGCCAGCAATCGGTCATGCAAGCAGAGGCAGGGTGCCACATTATTGCACCGTCTGATATGATGGATGGCCGTGTCGGCTCGATTCGGCAAGCTTTGGATGTCGCGGGTTTCAACGATGTGGGTATTATGTCATACGCTGCGAAATATGCTTCAACATTTTATGCTCCTTTTAGAACTGCTATAGGTTCCAAAAAAGTCTTAAAAGGCGATAAAAAAACTTATCAATTAAATCCCGCCAACATCCATGAAGCGCTACGTCAAGTTGCTCAAGATATCGAAGAAGGTACCGATATGGTGTTGATTAAACCCGGCATGCCTTATTTGGACGTAGTGAGCCGCGTTAAGGCAGAATTCGGATTACCAACGCTTGCCTACCAAGTGTCCGGCGAATACGCTATGCTAAAAGGCGCCATCAGGAATGGTTGGCTGGATAATAATCAAGCTATATTAGAAAGCTTGCTATGTTTTAAACGTGCTGGAGCAGACGCTATTTTAACATATATGGCCATCGAGGCATCCAACTTAATTCGAAAAAGTACATTCTAAATTATCAAATCCGCAGTTCAAAATTATTATATAAAATGGATTAATCAAATTAATTTTCTGCAAAGGCTCACTAAAATTATAGTTTCATGGACAAAATATAAATATTGTCAGAATGACCTGAGATTTGAAGTAAAAAACGATGAAGCATAATATTAACAAAAAACCGACGCCCTTTTTTGTTACGATGCCCCTCCCTTGTCCTTACCTTGACGGAAAATCTGAACGCCGTTTGGTTACTGAATTGTCAGGACATCACACAATAAGTCTCAATGATAAATTATCTCGTATTGGATTTCGCCGAAGTCATAATCTTGTATATACGCCCATTTGTATTGACTGTTCTGCATGTTTAGCCGTCCGAAATGTTGTTGGTAGCTTTCAGCCATCCACATCCCAAAGACGCGTTTTACGGTTGAACAAAAAAGTATACGCTATAGAAAGCTCAGCTAAAGCTACCACTGAACGTTTTGAATTATTTTCACTCTACCAAGAATACCGCCATTTTGGTGGTGATATGGCTACAATGGATTATTTTGACTTCCAAGCCTTAATTGAAGAAACCCCGGTGAATACATCCATCATTGACTTTTATGATGAGCATGAAACTTTAGTTGGAGGTTGCCTAGTCGACACAATGGAAGATGGGCTGTCGGCAGTTTATAGTTATTTTCATCCTGAATATAAGAAGAATAGTCTCGGTAGCTATATTATCCTTTGGCTTATAGAAAGATCCAGACAACTTGGCTTACCGTATGTTTATTTGGGCTATTGGGTCAAAGGTAGTCAGAAAATGGCCTATAAAGCTAAATTTCAACCTCTTGAATATTATAGTGCCGACGGGTGGTTAAAGTTTGATGAAAGAGAACTGAGCTAAATCACTAAGCTCAAGTTTTATCTATTGATCGCTTCGTTGACCAGTTGCGTATAAAGAAAAATGACCTATACTGACCTAAAATTAATGACGTAATCAATCAAAAGTAAAAAGTAGAGAATAATTTTATAGTTTTCATTGGGAGAAATTGAATGAAAAGACGTGATTTTATAAAGAAAACTGCAACAGGCGTTGCTGCGGCAGGTACCGTTGCAGCGGCTTCAGCTCTTCCTCGCCCCGCGTTGTCAAAGGGGCGTAAAAAGTGGACTGCAGTGTCTGCTTTTGGAAAGGCGGGGCTTCTTGGTCAGGCTTTAAATGAATTTGCTAAATTTGTAAAAGAAGCCTCTAATGGTCGTTTGACAATAAAGCCTTATCATGCTGGCGAACTTGTTAAACCCTTTGAAGCGATGGATGCAGTACAAAGTGGGACTGCTCAAATGGGCTATGGAGCCCCCTATTATTGGGCGGGAAAGTCAGATTCCATTTCCTTTGTTGCTGCCATGCCCTATGGCTTAAATGCCCAAGAGCAAAATGCTTGGTGCTACTATGGTGGTGGCATTGAAATCTCTGACAAAGCCGCATACAACCCACTGGGCCTAAAGTTTCTGCCCATGGGGAACACCGGCAATCAAATGGGAGGTTGGTACGCAAAACCAATATCCAAAGTCAAAGATTTAAAGGGGCTCAAATTTAGAATGCCAGGCCTAGGTGGAGAGATTCTAAAGACATTTGGTACGAATGTGGTCTTACTTCCAGGTACCGAAGTTCTTCCAGCCCTAACTTCTGGTGCGATTGATGGAACTGAGTGGATCGGTCCCGCAGCTGATATGGGCAAAGGGTTATTTAAAGTAGTGAAAAACTACTATTACCCAGGTTGGCATGAACCTGGAACTATTCTCGATGGTTTTTTTGATTTAAAGGAATGGGAAAAATTAGACAGTGATCTCAAACAAATTGTTTGGCGAGGATCTGTTGCCACAAACACGTTTATACTCTCTAAATTCCAGGCAATAAATAATTCTGCACTTCAAAAACTCATCAAAACTCACGGAGTTAAATTAAATAATTATGGCGATGAGTTGATAAACGCCGTCGGCGCTAGAGCTACCGACGTGTTACCTCAGATCGCAAGTAAGTCGGCAGATGGGAAAAAACTATATAATCATATAGTAAAATTCCGCAGCACGATGGTTGACTGGTCAAACTATTCTGAAGCGGCATTTCTAAAGGCGCGCGTTGCCGCAAAATTCAAACCAGTTTAATACACATAAAAGCTTGATTTTAATGTAATCTTCTAAAAACAGGCGGTTCACAAAGTGTGGATCGCCTGTTTTTAGAAAATGATTCTAAAGTAGCCGGATTGCAAAATGAGTCTGCTTACATCGCTGATACGAATAATCGATACTGTCAACGAAACGATTGGAAGATTTGTTGCTTGGTTAACGGTAGCCATGGTGGTTAACGTTTTTGTAGTTGTAGTGCTTCGATATTCGTTTTCGATCGGATGGATCTGGATGCAAGAGCTCTATGTTTGGACTCACGCTCTCGTTTTTTTACTCGGTGCCGGTTATACGCTCTTGCATGAGGGACATGTTCGAATTGATTTAATTTATCGTGATGCCAGTATTCGTTATAAAGCTATTGTTAATATTTTCGGTTGTCTCTTTTTCGCGGCCCCACTTTTAATACTTCTATTCGATCGAAGCTTGCCATTAATAACTAGATCTTGGATTAATCTTGAAAAATCTGCGGAAGCTGGTGGTATGGAAGGTATCTTTTTACTTAAAACCTCAATCGCTGTTTTCGCTATTTTATTTTTACTCCAATTTTTAGCGATGCTGTTGCGAAATATCTCCAGTTTACTAGGACATGAAATACCGATTAATCATCAGGAAAATAACACAAAAGACGCTGTATTATGACCCCTGAACTCCTCGCATTAATAATGTTTCTGTGCACCATTGGACTCTTGCTACTTGGGTTCCCAGTAGCCCTAACATTGGGAGGTTCTGCTCTATTATTCGCATTTTTTGGCGAATATCTAGAAATATTTAATGCCGGGATGCTCAACATATATCCTCTTCGAATATTTGGTGTGATGAAGAATGAACCTCTTGTTGCCGTCCCATTATTTATTTTCATGGGTGTTATGCTGGAAAAATCTAATTTAGCAGGCGAACTCTTAGAAGCAATGGGCGCTTTATTTGGCACTCTAAAGGGAGGACTGGGTATCTCCGTACTTTTAGTTGGTGCAATGCTTGCGGCCTCTACCGGTATAGTTGGAGCAACGGTCGTTACAATGGGTTTAATGAGTATGCCCGTGATGCTACGTGCTGGATATGACCCTAAGCTAGCTTCCGGATTAATTTGTTCATCAGGCACACTAGGGCAAATCATTCCGCCTTCAATCGTACTTGTTTTGCTCGGAGATATCCTTCAAGGAGCAAATGAGCAAGCTGCAGAGATGAAAGGAATTTTAGTTCCAGTACCAGTTACAGCCATTGATCTTTTTGCTGGAGCTTTGATTCCGGGATTAATTCTCGTGAGCTTGTACGTATTTTGGCAGGTTATTTTAGCTATTTTCAAACCAGACACTTGTCCCGCCATTGGGCGCCGTGACGGTGCAGAAAAACCAACATTGAGCCTTTTGTTAAAAACTATTTTGCCACCACTCTTTCTCATAATTGTTGTTCTGGGCTCCATACTCAGCGGCATCGCCACGCCGACGGAATCTGCCGCTGTAGGTGCAATAGGTGCTTCTTTGTTAGCCTGGCAGAAAGGAGCCCTCTCAACCAATATATTAAGGGTGGTCGCTCAAGAAACTACTAAAATAAGCTCAATGGTTTTTATAATTCTAATCGGGGCCTCTATGTTCTCATTGGTATTCAGAGGTTTCGGCGGAGATACGGTCGTTGAAGAGTTTTTGAAGGACTTACCAGGTGGTGCTTTTACAGCAATGCTACTTGTTATGGGAGTTATGTTCTTTCTTGGTTTTTTTCTAGATTTTATCGAAATAATCTTCGTCGTTGTGCCAATTGTAGGTCCTATTCTAATAGCACTTGGTTTTGATCCCTTGTGGCTAGGGGTCATGATTGGTGTTAATTTACAGACAAGTTTCCTCACACCACCCTTTGGATTTGCTCTATTTTACTTGCGCGGTGTAGCACCAAATGAAGTAAAAACAAAAGAAATCTATAGAGGTGTCATACCCTTTATAGGAATTCAGCTAATTGGATTATGCTTGTTTTGGGTCTATCCCGATGTTGTAACCTGGTTGCCAAAGCTTATTTTTGGCTAAGATTTTCTACCAAACCACTTCCAACACATTGGCAATAATACCGTGGCGAGAGCCATTTTAAATATCTCACCCCATACAAATGGCAGTACACCAAAGAGAAATGCTTTTTCAAGACCAATCAACGTTGAAAGCCATACGTACCCGCAAAGAAAAATTAACAAGGTGCCAATAAATATAGTAAAAAAAGTTGATATAATATTTCGACCTAGTCCGTGCTCTGCAAGATATCCTACTACAAAAGCAGCTACTAAGAATCCAACGAGATAACCTCCAGTTGGACCTATCATGTAGGCGATGCCAATCCCCTTAGCCGGCGTTCCTGCGAAGACTGGCAATCCTAGTGCTCCTTCAAACAGATAAAGAAGAACCGTCAAACCTCCAAGTTTTAATCCCAGCGACATTGCTATAACGAGCACGACAAAAGTTTGCATAGTCATTGGAACTGGGTAGAAAGGCACTTGAATTTTAGCAGACAGAGTTAGAATCAGGGTTCCTATGAAAGCTAAAATAATTTTATAAGACCAGCTATTCGTAAATGCCGGCGCAAGATTATGCATTAGCACAGAATTCGGCAAAATTAAAAGTTGGTTCCATTTTGTCATATCAAACTCCCTCAACAAAGTCTCAGCCTAACCAAAAATGCGATTAAACAACAAGTAAAAAGGCGGTGTCAAATATCAACAATTAAAACAAATTTGCGTCATGAAAACTTGTTTGAACGGGCAAATCCTTTCGGCGGCAAACGTCCTGCCTGTGCTCGTGATCCTTCCCAAGGCATTAAATTTATTTCAGTACGTGTTTTATCGCCTGTCTTCCAGGATAAGCCCCTTTTTTTTATAAAAGTTTTAATATCTCGCAATCCACCCTCCTTATATCGTTGCAAAATGACACCGCGACCTCGCGCCATTTCAGGCACTTCATCTATTGGGAACAAGAGAAGCTTCCGATTATCACCAACGACCGCAACTGTGTCCCCTTCTACAATGCAAATCGCGGCGGCTTCATCCTCTCCTTTGACATTGAGTATTTGCTTTCCTCCCTTGGTTTGGGCAACCACATCTTCTGCTCCAACGATAAAACCTCGACCGGAATTTGATGCAATCAAGTATTTCGCATCAAGTGAGTATACAAACAATCCAACTATCTCCTGATCGTTACCCAGATCTATCATTAGACGTACCGGTTCGCCAAAACCACGCCCTCCAGGAAGTTTATCGCATGGGATCGTATAGAATCGCCCATTTGTGGTAAATAACAAAATCTTATCAGTCGTTTCAGCATACAATGCAAATTTTCCGCGATCACCGTCTTTGTATTTGATTGCTGAAATTAGATCCACATGTCCCTTCGAAGCTTTTATCCAACCTTTGTCCGAACAAATTATTGTTACCGGTTCTTTTTCAATGAACGCATTCGATGGAATATCTATGATCTTTGGCGCGGCAGAAATCTCTGTTCGGCGCTTATAAATTGAACCCGCTTTTCCGGAGAATTTCTTTTTTATTTCAGTAATTTCTTGCGTAATTTTTTTCCAGCGTTGATTTTTGTTTTTAATAAGTTTATTCAAGCCAGCTCGCTCTATTGTTAACTTATCATGCTCATTCTGGATTTCTATTTCTTCAAGCTTACGGAGGCTCCTTAAACGCATGTTCAAAATTGCATCAGCCTGGTTTTCAGTGAGCTTAAAAGTTTTAATGAGTAATAATTTTACATTTTCTTCTTCTCGAACAATACGAATTACCTCATCTAAGTTTATGTACGTAATTAGATATCCTTCCAATATCTCTAAGCGTACATTTATTTTGTTCAATCGAAATTTAGTTCTTCGCATTAAAACTTCGTGTCGGTGATCTAAAAATGATGCCAAGATCTCGCGAAGACCCATGACCTTAGGCGTATTATCAGCATCAAGAACATTCATATTCATGCTAAATCGTGATTCTAGATCAGTTAATTTAAACATTTGTTCCATTAGTAAATCAGGTTCAATGGTCCGATTCTTTGGCTCCAGAACTATGCGTATATCTTCTGCCGACTCATCACGTACGTCTTCTAGAAATGGTAATTTCTTAGAAATCAGCATTTCTGCAATTTTTTCAATAAGGCGAGATTTTTGGATTTGAAATGGTATTTCCGAGATAACAATTTGATACTGGCCACGCCCTAATTTTTCAACGATCCACCGCGCCCTAACTCTAAATCCCCCCCGCCCAATCTTATATGCCGCAACGATAACTTCGGGATCTTCGACTAAAATTCCACCGGTTGGAAAGTCAGGCCCCGGGATTATAGAGACAATCTTCCCGTTAGTTGCATTTGGAAATTTAATCAGATGAAGAAGTGCCGCACATAATTCTTCCAAATTGTGAGGTGGAATACTGCAAGCCATTCCGACCGCGATCCCTTCTGCTCCATTGGCCAAGAGGTTTGGTATCGAAGATGGCATTACGATAGGCTCATTATCTTCACCATCATACGTTTCACGAAAATCGACAGCATTTTCATCGATACCCTCTAAAATCGCTGAGGCTATTTCTGTCATCCGTGCTTCCGTGTAGCGCATAGCAGCAGGGTTATCACCATCTATATTGCCAAAATTACCTTGACCATCGACAAGAGGATATCTAACGGCAAACTCTTGGGCTAACCGAACCAGGGCATTGTAAACAGACTGATCTCCATGAGGATGGTACTTACCTATAACATCGCCAATCACGCGCGCACATTTCTTGTAGCCCTGATCAGGATCAAGTTTAAGCTGACGCATAGCGTATAAAAGTCTCCGATGAACAGGCTTTAAGCCATCCCTAACGTCAGGTAGCGAACGCGACATAATAATAGATAAGGCGTAAGACAAATAACGCTCGCCGATTGCATCAGCAAGTCGCGCATCTCTTATGTCACCGGTAGATACTAAAGATTTTGTTGCTACATCCATTATTAGTCTCGTATTTAATTTTCAAGGTTAAATTAGGCTTCATTAATAGCATGTTTTTGATTAATTCGGTCAACTAGTCGGATCCGAGCAGGCGGAGGCCCATTTTTATTGTGAACAAAAATATGCTGATTTAAAAAATAGCTAGTTAAATAAAGTCCGTCAAAAATCGATCCGTAATTGATTTGTCTTGAATTTTCGGAACCCTTCTGTAGGAAATTGGGCAGGGCTAAGAGCTTGTCTTTATACGGCTCTCCCGCAGTTCTAGAAACTGCTTGCCCTGATTTAGGTGAGACATAAAGTAAATCATCCTTCTGACCCGTAGACGCACAAGAGGTTAAATTTAACCCAAAACCTAGCGCCGCTAAAATTGAAATCTCCCACCGAACGTATTCTTCCAACCAATCCTTGGATTCTAAATTTGATAGAAATTTGAAAAGTGATTCGTAAATTTGAGGATAAGTTTCACGTTCAGGTAATGCTCTTTCAACAACAGAACACGCAGAAGAAAGCCCAGCTAGTCGTAATACATCATCTAAATAAAATGCAGCAAACGGCTTTAAAAGTTCACATCTATAATTGCCCAGTTGATCTTCAATTCGAGCACTCCATGTGGCTGAAACGCAGTTGCCTGCTTCATACGTACCTCTGGCTCTCTTACCGCCACCCCCACGGACAAGCCCGGCATGACGACCGTGCTCCGGGGTCATTAAAGAAATTATCACCGAGCCTTCACCATATTTTTTTGTCGATAGAACAATACCAGTGTCTGACCAATTCACAATAAAATGTCCTTCATGACACAGCGCCAACCTCATATCGATATCAAGACAGCATAAATTTATTATCTAAGCGTTAAAATTCAAACCCCAATGACTGTAATGAGAGGGATCTTCTCCCCACTTTTCGTGAACCTTAACGAATAAAAAAAGATGGACTACAGCATCCAAAATTTCGGCCAATTCTGCGCGGCTTTGCCCGCCTATTGATTTTATCATCTTGCCATTCTTGCCAAGAATGATCGACCGTTGGGTTTCCCGTTCAACGTATATCGTTTGCTCTATTCGGATACTACCATCTTCTTTCTCTTCCCACATTTCAGTTTCTACTGCAGCCGAATAGGGCAGTTCTTGGTAAAGTTTTTGAAAAATCTTTTCCCGGGTAATTTCTGCGGCAAGCAGACGCATTGGCATATCGGAAATTTGGTCTTCTGGGAAAAGCCAAGGACCCACTGGCATTCTCAATTTTAAATGATTTATTAGATCGCTAACCCCATCACCTTTCTTTGCTGATATCATATAAATCTCGTTAAACATATCGTAACCATTAAGTTTTTCAGCAAGAGCAAGCAAATCATGTTTTTTCACTAAATCAATCTTGTTCATTACCAGATCAAAATTCGTACTGACTTTCATTTTCAGTGTATCAATAATTGAGATGGTATCTGGGTCTAATCCCCGCTTACTATCCAGGAGCAAAAGAGTATTATCTGCCTCCCTTACTCCATTCCATGCAGCTGAGATCATAGCTCTATCTAATCTGCGTTTAGGTGAAAAAATCCCCGGTGTATCAATAAAGATAAGCTGGGCGTTTCCACAAATTGTTATTCCAAGCACACGGGTGCGTGTCGTTTGAACTTTAGAAGAAACAATTGAAACCTTTGTTCCTATGATATTATTCAATAAAGTTGACTTACCAACATTCGGCGCACCGACAATAGCTATAAATCCACAGAGAGTTTTATTTGGCTTCTGCATTTTTGAGCTCGCCTATCAATAACTCAGCTGCCAGTTGTTCGGCATTTTGTTTTGAATTACCGGAGGCTTTAGCAGATAATTGCTCCTCTATCGCCACTTTTATGACAAAACTTGGCTGATGCGCTGGCCCCTCCTTGCTTACTTCGGAGTATTGAGGTAATGGTAAACCTCTTCCTTGAGCCCATTCTTGTAACTCTGTTTTCGCATCTTTCGGTGGTTTAGCTGTTTCCATCAGTATTTGACTCCAGTAATTTCTGATAAATTTGCTCGCCGCTACGAAACCACCATCAATATAAAGGGCTGCAATTATTGCCTCACAGCAATCTGATAGGATACTTGGGCTCGATCTACCACCTCTACGTTCAGTCCCTTCATCCATTTTTATAAACGATCCCAAGTTGATTTCCTTAGCTACACGAGCTATTGTTTCTCGACGTACAAGAGCCGCGTGACGCCTCGCAATATCGCCTTCGTTCTCATTTGGGAACTGATCAAATAACATTTCAGCAATCACTAAACCTAGAACCCTATCGCCTAAAAACTCATATCGCTCATTAGATCCTTTGGGTCCTGGAACCGCTAGACTAGAGTGGCTCAGTGCCACCCTAAGATGCTCGGATACCGAGAATTCATGATTAAGTAACGTAGCAAGTTTTGTGATATTTGTATCCATCAGCGAATCAAATTATTTTTCCAAACAAACGCTCGAAGCGAACGGTTATCGGCCAGTTCCAAAATTCCCAAATTCTGGCTTTACCATTAGTGGAAAAAAATAAAATCTTTGCCTTACCAACTAAATTTTCTTTCGGTACAAAACCAACTTCTGGGCGAACCCTGCTATCTTGAGAATTATCACGGTTATCACCCATTACAAAATAATGATCCCGTGGAACGGCAAATACTCCCGTATTATCCAATGGACCCCTATCACCCCACTCTTCTATGATTTCATGATTTTTTCCATTCGGTAAAATTTCCAAATACCTTGGTATCATCTTTAAATTTCCCCTCACATCCGTCTGAATGTAATCTTCCAACTTCTTTCGTTGAACAACCTTACCATTTATAAATAAGCGACCTTTTTTCATTTGGATTTTATCTCCTGGTAAGCCGATAACTCGTTTTATATAATCGGTTGAATTATCAGAAGGCAATTTGAAAACAGTGACGTCTCCACGCTCAGGCTTAGTGAACCATATTCGACCCGGAATTATTGGTAAGCTAAACATGAGAGAATGTTTTGAATAACCGTACGAAAACTTAGACACGAACAGATAGTCTCCAACTAAAAGCGTTGGGATCATTGATCCAGAAGGGATATTAAAGGGTTCAAATCCTACCGTTCTGACGGCTAACGCGATTAAGACAGCATAAAGGACAGTTTTAAAAGTATCCAAAAAGCTAGCTTTTTCTTTTTTTTTCATAATTAGAAACATCCTGAATAATTTGCAACCAACCCTCGGCCCCGTTTGTACGCTTTGCACATATTACGTATCGTATAAAGCATCTATTTCAGATAACAAGCGATCAACTTGATTTGTCCATGAAAAACTTTTTAAAAAAAGCGATGCTTCTTCGCCCCTTCTGAGAGCTTCTTGGCGATTACTATAGATTTCTTCCATCCTTTCGAGGGTCTCTTCGAGGATCGGTTCACGCCACCCTTCAACCTCATTATAAGGCGGAAATGGCTTGACAGGTGTTTGATCATAAAGAGGATAACATCGATCTTCTGAAACTAGGTCAAGATGACCTGTATTAGCAGCTATAACGCAAGGTAAGCCCATTGCCATAGCCTCCATTGCCACCAAATTAGTGCCTGGCTCACACCGGTTTGGGAAAATCGCCATATCAGCTGCAGAAATGTAGTAAGGCAAATCCTTATTAAAGGGCATGCCAAGATTAATAAATGCGTCTTTTGGCAGACCATTTAAAGTAAGCCATTCATCAATTAGTATATACCTGTTCTCCTTAACTATTGGCTGTCCTTGAGTAAACTTTGAATTTTCAATAGTTGACATTATTTTTGGCCATTGGTTTGCCCAAGCAAAAATTAATAGCGCTTCCGGGTGTTTTTGTTGGAATTTCCTGAAAGCAGCAACAACAACATCTTGCGCCTTTCGATACTCTAACTTGCCGGCAGAATAAATGACAAAATGATCATTATATTTATTATTTCGTGGACGCGGTTTAAATAAATTAAGATCAACTCCTTGAAAAACATTAACTACGTTCGTTAATCCACGATTTTCTAGAATATTTTTATTCCAACTCGACCCTGTTACAATAAGGTCGTATTCCCGGGCTCGCGCTAATCCATCTATCGATATTTCTGTACTTTCGAAGAAAGTAACGCCAATGTTTTTCGTGCCAGTGGCCGATTGTTTATTCAACGAAGGTATAAAATCATTTCTAAGAGCATGCAGCACGGGATAATCAAATTCTAAATGCCCAACCTTATTCAGTAATTCCTCAAGATAAACCTGCTTTTGCAGTACTGGCTTAAGTAACTTGGACACCTCAGGCGTCGCAACCATTTCATGCGGCGCAAGATAAAGAATTGGATTTCGCTTTTTCTCTATCAATTGGCTAAGCAAATTCTGGCAGTAAACACCCCAACCAGAAACACTGCTTGGCCTCCAGCCAACAACGACATTAGAAGCCTTAGTCACTGAAAACCTTGTGATCAGGAATTGCTGAAATAATGATAAATGCTTCTGCTATTGGCATTTCGTCAGTTAACGTGAGATCTATCTGAACAACGTGCCCTTTGGGTGTAATTTCTATCAGTCTCTCTAGCGCTCCACCTGTCAACTTCATTGTTGGCTGTCCAGAAGGTAAATTTCCCACCTCCAAGTCATGCCAAAATACACCTTTTCTAAACCCCGTACCCAAAGCCTTTGAGCAGGCCTCTTTAGCTGCAAAACGCTTAGCGTAACTTGCTGTGCGCATACGCCTCTTGTCCGATTTGATACGTTCTTCTTGGGTAAAAACTCGTCGAAGGAAACGATTACCAAACCGATCGATTGTCTTCTCAATCCTCAAAATATTAATGAGGTCATTGCCAATACCAATTATCATTCAATAAACCTTTACGTTGCAAGTTCTTCTTTAACGAATGTGCGAGCACCATCCATAAGAAATCTCATCCTCCTTATTGAATTATCTAATCCGCAAAAAATTGCGTCACCAATTAAAAAATGTCCTATATTGAGCTCGACCAACCCAGGAATTTCAGCAATTGCCCCAACAGTGTCAAAACCAAGCCCATGACCAGCATGGACTTCAAGTCCTAGTTTAGAGGCAAATATTACTGCCCGTTGAATGCGCTGAAGTTCCTGCTCTCGAAAATCTCCTGATGAATCGCAATAAGCTCCCGTGTGGATTTCAACGACAGGGGCGCCCAATTTTTTTGCAGCCTCCATTTGTCTGTCTTCAGGCTCAACAAACAATGACACCCGAATACCGGCATCGCTCAATGCTGCTACAATAGGTTTTAATTTTCTATGGCCACCTACTACGTCCAAGCCACCCTCTGTGGTACGCTCTTGACGCTTTTCAGGAACAATGCAAGCTGCATGAGGGCTGTATTTTTGTGCTATTTGCAACATTTCGCCAGTGGCCGCCATCTCTAAATTTAATGGCAGTTCAATTTGATTAACGAGTCTCTCAATATCGGCATCCCGCATATGTCGACGGTCTTCTCTCAGATGCGCTGTGATACCATCAGCACCAGCTTTAGCCGCTATCTCTGCGGCCCTTAGAGGATCCGGATGTTTTCCGCCCCTTGCATTACGAACCGTCGCTACGTGGTCTATATTTACACCTAGCCGCAGAGATTTTGAGAATTCTCGTTTACTGTCCATACTTATTCTCTGTTAAATATATTCGTCCATGATTGCCAATTAGTCAGGTTTAGATTGTATTTTCTCTACTCTAGAAGAGCGATACGAATTAATCACGTGCCCAATCGAATAATAAAAAACTAACCACATAATTAATGCCGTTGGAATGCTTCCTGCCAACATTGGCCAAAGTATGGGCCACGTTGTATAGAGTAAATGGTCAAAATCAAATTTTAGGGCCGCTTCGCCTGCTTGCCCAAATATTGCTGCAAAATCGAAATCTAGTCGTTGTTCTTCTATACCAAAACCCATCCACAAACCGAGTTTATATATCCAAATCCATATAAAAGGAAATGTCCAAGGGTTGCCAATCGCCGTTCCAATCGCTGAAGCGACTATACTTCCTCGTAAAAACCAAGCTAAAAGACCTCCGAGAATAAAGTGTATTCCAACAAACGGGGTGAAAGAAACGGCCGCCCCGCATGCAAATCCACTCGCAATCGAATATACTGAGCCTGGCAAACGACTAACACGGTACACCCAATAGTTTCCTGTCCGCAACCAACCCATTTTAGGCCAGAAAAAGCTGGAAAAGCGTTGCAATAAGGTTTTTTTCTCTCTTCGTCGAAACATTATTCAAACAATACTAGGTTCTTAAAATCTACTTCTTCTAATTTGTATGGTTAATATTTAAATCACTAACCTCTTGAACGTTTTACTTTCTTAATTACCGGTGACGCTCGTAATGCCGCTATTATGTTACTCAGATGTTTTATATCGTGAACTTCGATATCAACCAATAGATCAAAAAATTCCAAACTACGATTGGTTATCTTTAAATTATTAATATTACCATCATTCTTGGCGATTATCATAGACAGTTCTCCTAGAGTACCAGGCTCATTGTTCACAACTATCTCAATGCGTCCCACACGGCGCTTGTCAGTAGCACTATCCTCCCACGATACATCCAGCCATCTTTCAGGTGTATCGGAAAATTCCTCCAGGGTTTCACAGTCGATTGTGTGGATTGTAATCCCTCGTCCCTTGGTAACCAAGCCGACAATTCGATCTCCCGGCAACGCATGACAACATCCAGCAAAATGAAGAGCCATGCCCGGAATCAGTCCTTTAATAGGAACACTTGTGCTTTGCGCTAAACGCGCCTTTTTTTTGCCCCGACGCCGAAACAAGCGTACCACCTTACTGCTGTGGCTCTTAAGCTTTGTTCCCGGGAAAACCGCTTCTATTACCTCTCGCCCAGTCAAATGCCCTGCGCCAACTTCGACAAACAAATCATCGAGATTTTCGACATTAAAAATCGACACTACATCTTCAAAAGCTTTTTCATCAAACTCATATCCTTCTTTTTGAAATCCACGCTCTAATATCGATTTTCCAAGATTGAAGTACTCTTCGCGTTTTCGCAATCTAATAAAACGACGGATCGAAGCTCTTGCCTTGGCCGTTGCAACGAAATTTTCCCAAGTCGGTGAAGGGGTTTGGGCATCGGAAGTAACGATCTCTACCTGATCGCCATTTTCTAAAATTGAACGAAGAGGCATGGGGCGCCCATTAATTTTAGTTCCAACGCATGTATCTCCAATTTCCGAATGCACGGCGTAAGCGAAGTCAATAGCTGTCGCCCCCGATGGTAAAGCAACTACTTCCCCCTTAGGAGTGAATGCAAAAACCTGGTCTGGAAACATTTCAAGTTTTGTGTGTTCTAGAAAATCTTCGGGACCGGCGGCCTGCTCCATGATATCTAACAGTTCGCGCATCCATCGATATTGGCGCCCAGATTTAGGATCAGTTTCTTGCTTGTACTGCCAGTGGGCCGCAACACCCAGCTCTGCAATTTCATGCATCCGGCGAGCCCTAATTTGCACTTCAATCCTCTGACGCTCCGGCCCTATAACTCCAGTGTGCAGTGCTTGATAACCATTTAACTTGGGGGTTGATATATAATCTTTGAAACGTCCGGGTACCATCATATATGTTCCGTGAATAATCCCAAGCGCCCTGTAGCACTCCTCAACGGTATCAACAATAATTCTGAAGGCTATAATGTCAGAAACTTGTTCAAAAGAAATATTCTTCGTCTGAGTTTTTAGCCAAATTGAATACGGAAGTTTCTCGCGCCCGTAAACCTCAGCCTTAATCGTTTGATCGTTAAGTGTGTCTTCTAATTCTGAAACGATTCCATCGACATTGTCTTTACCTTCATCGCGTAGAAAATTTAAGCGAGATGTGATAGATGTACGCGCTTCCGGATTTAATTCAGCAAAAGCCAGATCCTCTAACTCATCTTTGAATTCTTGCATTCCTATGCGCTCAGCAAGGGGTGCATAAATATCCATAGTCTCAAGGGCTATTCGACGTCGTTTTTCCGAGTCTTCTATAAAATTAAGAGTTCGCATATTATGTAAACGATCCGCAAGCTTAACAAGTAGAACCCGGATATCATCGGACATTGCCAAAACCAGCTTACGAAAATTCTCAGCCTGATCCGATGCCTCAGACTGAAGTTCAATTTGCGTCAATTTGGTTACCCCATCCACCAAGAGCATAACTTCATCGCCAAATTGCTCTCGAATTTCTTCGGAGGTCGCTAGAGTATCCTCAACCGTATCATGCAATAAAGCGGTAATTATCGAATTTGCATCAAGACGATATTTTGTTAAAATACCCGCTACTTCAAGGGGATGGTGAAAATAGGGATCGCCAGAAGCCCGCTTTTGACTTCCATGGGCGCGTAAAGCAAAGTCATAAGCCCTGTTAAGCGCATCCTCATCTGCGGTTGGGTCATATGCCTTAACTCGATCAATAAGCTCAATTTGGGCAAGCATATAATAATCCGACGTTATAAAAGTTAATCTGGCAGTGTATATCAACCTTTGTGATTTATAGCTACACCACTCAAGTCATTGATGTAGATTATATAGTATTTTTAATAAGATCGTATATAGCGCGAATTTGTTTGGTACCTATTTTGAAAATTAAATTAATGATCGGCAACTAACTTATTCATGATATTTCTGTCAATAATTTAGGTTCTACTACATTTATTAAGTGCCTAGACTTTTAAATAGCATGCAATTCACAATTGTTGATGATTTCCGCCCTGGTTTTACCCTTGTCCGAAAGCGTGAGGCTTTAATTTCCCTCTACTAAGGCAAGGTTTCTAGGGAGTGTTATTAATCTTCAATAGTGAATTTTCGCGACAACGGATTTATCACGACCTTTTCTCCTAACCAGAAAATAACAACGATTGTTAAGCAAGTAGCAAATACAGTAGCTGCATCAGCGACAGACTGTGCTTGTTGTAGCAGAAATCCCAGCCCACTTTCACTCCCAAACAGCTCGGCCACTAATGCGATTTTCCAACCAACTCCATAGGCTATTCTAATAGCGGCGATGATGTACGGCATTAACAAGGGTAAAGTCACTTTAAAAAGAACTATGACCTTTCGCCGAGTAAAACTTCGTGCCATTTCAATCATTTCAGTATCAATTTCACGCAAGCCCTCAGAGACATTTACAAGACAGAATGGGATTAAAATCATAGACATAATGAAAACGATTGTTCCGTGAGATGGGCCGAACCATATGACAGCCAGAATGGCCCAACCAACGGAAGGAAATGAATTCAAAAGCGGTTTGATCCGCTCATGAACAATGATGTCAGTCACCGGAAGCCAATACGGTAGCAAGGCTAAAAAAGTGCCTAAGAAGACCGCAATTAATACCGATATAAGCACCCGAACTATACTAAAAATGACATGCCAAATGTATTGTTGATCGCTAAAAAAAACCCAAATTTGTTCGGCAACAACAAGTGGTCGTGGCACTATAATTTCAGGAAGTTCACGCGATAACAGCCACCACAACCCAATAACTAAGATTAGTAGTCCCTCCGCCCAGACATGAGATAAAGCCCGCTTTATAATTGGTAGATGGACACTGTGAATCAGATCATACAGAGCCATGGTGCCTCACAAGATATTTTTGTATAGGAACAAAAATCCACCGATCAGTAGAGTAGACAAAGGCGATGATCACAAGAATAACAGCAATTACGAGTGGCATATCAAAATCCTGGCGAGCCAAATTAAGCATATACCCTAGACCCGTATTCCCGCCAAAAAGTTCGGCGGTCAATGCAACTTTCCAGGCAACTCCAAAACTAATCCGAATAGTGGCGAATATGAAAGGGTAAAGTGATGGTAGAATAACCAACCAAAAACGCTTCCATCCAGATCGGGTAAAACTTAAAGACATTTCAATGCGTTCATTGTCTAAATTTAATAGTGCTTCTCTCAAATTAATGATAGCGAATGGAATAAGAACCATTGAAATAACAAATATGACCGTAATGTCAGAGATACCGAACCAGATAATCGCCAAAAATGTCCATCCAATACCCGAAAATGAGTTTAAAAAAGGGCTCAACCTACCATGAACCATCCTTTCAAGGGTCGAAACATAAAACGCTAAAAACGCACAGCAACAACCAATAACAAATGATATGAAAACGGCGCATATTATGTGGGCGAACGAATATAACATGTGACCGATTTCGTAAATATCGAGAAACATGAAACCAAGTCGCAATAACACCGTCCACGGCGCGGGCATAACATAACTCTCGACCAAAGAGCTATAGATTGACCAAATTACTAAAAAGCCCAGTACAAAAATATGACCAGCGAGACGTGCCTTACGCCTCGCTGGATATGAGGTGACATCTGCCATTAATAAAACCAGTTAATACACTGATTTTATTCCTTAATAGCATGTTTCCAGATGGATTTATTTACATCAGGAACCTTCTTAAGGATACCCATCTCTTTCGAAACAGTCCAAACGAGTGTCATAGCTTTTTTATCTGCCGCGCTGACCGCTGCCGGAAAATATGAATAATCGTTGATCCAGGCTTTGAAATATCCTGAATCAATTTTTGCTGTTTTCTTAGCAATAGCTGCACCAACTTTAGCTGCATTCGCAACAGCATATTTAACCGATTCATTCATCATACGGTTAAATTCCTTAAAAGCTCCTGGGCGTGCCTTGAGCTTCTCGGGATAGGTAACGTTAACAGCCGATACGCTATCAACATTATATTTCTCCCTTATATCTTTATTAGTCCAAGCCAAGACACGATAATTGCCTGTTTTTCGCGCCGAATACGCTTGAGCATGAATTAGAGTCGCTGCCGCCACACGACTCGTCTCAAGAGCCGACAATAAAGCAGGAGCTGGAATTTGAACCCACGAAAAATCGCCGCCTTTGTAAGAAACATTAACGCCATGTTTCTTTAGCAAAGCTATTCTAATCCATGTTGTCCCCGTTGCTTTCAATGAATAGCTACCGATTTTCTTTCCTTTGAGGTCGGCTAGTGTTTTATATGGACTACTTTTCTTGACCCAGATGCCAGCACCCAAACGCCCTTTAGCCGATCTCAATGCTGTCGACAAAACAATTAACTCGAGCCCTCTTCGCTTAGCGAATGGGATAGCCATCACAGCGTTCATAATGACATCATACTTTTTTGCAGGTGTAGATGAAATTAGTGCAGGAATTTGAAGAGCACTTGTCTCAATTGTTATTTTATTGGACTTCACAATTCCCGCCTTAATCGCATACATTACACCTTCAAGGGCAGGATCAGCCAAATAAGCATAAGTCACCTTCTCCTTAGCTCTGACATTGCTGACGTTTAAAAAACCCGTGATAGCCAACATCAACAAAACGATGAATAATTTTTTCAACTTGGATCCTATTTTCATGTTTTCCTCTCCTTTTAGTTTAAAAAACAAGTATCTATCATCTTCCAACAGATTCAAATTCATTCTGTTCTTCAAGTTTACGGAATGATGAAATTAAATTTTCTTTCTGTTTTCTTAAATCCGGTAATTCTCCAATATCTCGCGGTCTCGGTTGATCAAGTTCAATAATTTCGAGAACCCGAGTAGGCTTATTTGAAAGTAAAAGCACCCTATCCGCCAGAACTAAGGCTTCATCAATATCGTGCGTCACGAATATTACAGTTTTTTTTGTTTCCTGCCAAATTCGAATAATTTCAGCACGCATTCGCCACCTAGTATTAATATCAAGTGCTGAAAATGGTTCATCCATAAGAATGACATCCGGATCAACTGAAAGGGCCCGGGCAATTGCAACCCTCTGACGTTCCCCTCCCGATAACATCGCAGGGAATTTATCCATATCGTATTGCAATCCAACCAATTCTAATAAATTATTTGCTGTCTTCGCCATGCTGTCTTTTGGGAACTTTTCAAATCTCAATTCCATTCCCAATGAGACGTTCCCCATAGCAGTGCGCCACGGAACCAAACGGGGCGACTGAAATACATAAGCGAGCTTTTTCCATGCTTGTTCCGGGGGTAGTCCCTCAACCGATACACTGCCACGCTCTGCTTTGATGAGATTACCCATGAGACGAAGCGACGTGGATTTCCCACAACCGCTCGGGCCTAAAATACACAAAAATTCACCCTTTTTTGCAGTAAAACTAAGGCCATCATAAATGATTTCATCACCAAACTGGAGCTTAACATCATCAAATATTACAATATCTTCTGACCCATTTTCTGTCATTTTTTTTTTCCCTTATTTTACCTATTATTTGCCGTTGTTCCATACCTGTCAAACGTTGAAAATGAAATGAAATTTGAATAACCTATGCCGATGCATAACAAACGATCTTCTTAGACCAGTCAAAATGTTAGACAGATTAACATTTTGATTGGTATCATGAAATTAACTATTTTGTTGGAACTCAAGCTCGCTAGGTGCTGGAATACCTAAACTTCAAAAAAGACATGAATGAGACTTGGGCAATATTCACAAGGTAGAGCTAATAGGACCACCAAAATTGGCCATTTAACAAGAATTAAGATTAAATTTTTAGAAGGGAAATATTTTTAAATTGAATAAAGATTGTATTATTAACACTGAATTAGGCGATATCCTTGGATTTAAAAAAGATGGGGTAAATTATTTCCTAGGGATACCGTACTCATCAGGTTTAGGAGCCGAAAAACGTTTTTGCTCGCCGGAACCAATTGAACCTTGGGAAGGCATACTAGATGCAACAACAAATAAACCTATACCCCCACAAAGACCTTCACGCCTAGCCAAAGTTATGGGTGATTTCTCCCTTCTTTACAATGAAGATTGCCTCACGCTCAATATTTGGTCTCCCACCAACAAAAAAGAAAAATTACCCGTCATATTTTGGATACATGGAGGAGCGTTTGTCTCTGGCTCCGGATCCCTAGATTGGTACTCAGGAGAGAGCTTTGCCCGTGACCAGGAAATTATACTCGTAGGAATAAACTATCGTTTAGGTGCACTTGGCTTTTTATACCATCCAGATATTTCCAAAGGCAATATGGGTATTCAAGACCAAATACTAGCATTAGAGTGGGTTAGCAAAAATATTGAGTCTTTTGGAGGAGATTCCGCCAATATAACAATAATGGGTCAGTCGGCTGGTGCTAGATCTGCTTTTGCACTTTTAGCGAATAACAAGGCGCGTCATTTTATTAAGAACGTGATTTTCCAGAGTGGATTTTTTAACAGCTTTGAAACACGAGATGTAGCATCTGAAAAGGCTGAAAAATTTGCAAAAATTGCTGGCGTGAAAGTGAAGCAATTGAAGAAAATTTCAGTTGAGGATATATTAGATACCCAGACTGCTGTAGCCCAAACAGGAGCAATCTTTGCTTCAGTAAACGTACCCTTTTTTCCAGTTATTGACGGCGAAATAATCCCAGCTAATACCCATGCTGCTGCTTTAGAGGGTGCAGCTGATAAATGCATAATGCTGGGCACAACTCACGATGAAATGCACGCATTCCTTTCTGGGAACCCAGAAATCGAAACTGCCCCCCTAAAAAAAATAGAAGAAGTTTTCAGAAGAGAATTCATAAATGATTGGGAAATTATTCTTAAAAATTGCCAAAGAAGAGCTCCAGGGGCAACGTCAATGGAGATCCTTAGCCTAGGTTTAAATATAGCTTTTTTTGAAGGCCAAACTGCAGCAATCGCCAATGACTTTGCCGAACAAGGGATTGATGCCTGGCTCTACCGATTTGACTGGAAAAGTCCAGCAAGCGCATTTGGTGCCTGTCATTGCATTGAATTGCCATTTCTATTTAACACTTTTAAGAAATGGCTCCCCCCTATGATCGCGGGGCTTGACCTGAATGAAGGATTAAATTTATCAAAAGTGTTGCAGAAGACATGGGGCACATTTGCCAAGTATGGGGATCCCAATCATGACGATATTGCATACTGGCCAAAATTCTCAGAAAAACAGCACTCAGAAATACACTGGAATAAATATATTGAAGTAATACAAAAGCCCAGGTGAAGATTCGTTTGCTTCGGGTTTCCTTTCTGAAACTCAACATACTTAAAGAAGTCTGCGCACTTCCAAGACGAGCAACCGACATGCGGTAAATATTGATATTAATAAAAATCGAGGATATCCGAGAACTTGACAAATATTCACTAGTCAGGTTCTACAACACCACGTTGATCGGCAATGAGTCCATAAAATTCAATTTTGCGATGCTCTTCAAAATTCAAAAGATTATTTTTTAAATCCTCGGCAATATCCAAATCGCAATCCGCGCAGATTAATTCTTCCCCACGAGTTTTTGCTTCTGCAATAATTTCTCCATTCGGAGAAATGATGCAGGTGCCGCCGATCAAACCTTGTCCATCTTCAAGCCCCGCCTTGGCGACACCAATAACCCAGCAGCAATTCTGATAAGCGCCGGCCTGCATACTGAGGTGATTATGAAAATCGCTGAGTGGATCTTCCTCAGTGTCCCAATAAGTTGTAGTTGGCGTGTTGTAGCCGATAAAAATCATTTCGGCACCTTTCAATGCCAGGACACGATAACTTTCCGCCCAGCGCCGGTCATTGCAAATGCAAACGCCCATTACACCACCAAATGCACGGATCGTTTTGTAACCAGTATCCCCAATTTCAAAATACCGTTTCTCGAGCGATTGGGCAGCATTCCCAGGTTCTGGTTCGAATCGACCCGGCAGATGGATCTTTCTGAATTTGTTAATTATTTGGCCCGATTTATCTACGAGAACAGAAGTGTTAAAACGCCGTTTTTTGCCATCCTTCTCTGACAATTCAGCGTACCCAAGTTGAAATCCAATTTTTAATTTAGCAGCTATATCAAATATGGGCTGCGTCACTGCTGAGGGCATTTCTAGTTCGTAAAAAGAATCGAGTTCATCCTCATCTTCAAAATACCAGCGGGCAAAATACGTTGTTAGGGTTAGTTCTGGAAACACGATAATATCGCATCCTTCTGCGTGCGCTTTATGCATTTGACTTATCAGTTTCTCGACGACTTCTGCTTTTGTTTCCTGTTTAGAAATACCAGCCATTTGGGCGGCACCAACTCTTATAATTCGAGCCATAATTATTCCCTTATCGCATAACTTATCTAAGCCAAAAATTTAAACCTGTCCCGATGTAGAACGGTGCAAAAACTTTCCGCTGCCAGGACGGCCATACCAATCTTTACCATCTACGATCATTTCGCCGCGTAGGAAGACTTTCTTCACCCGACCAGTCACCTCACGACCCTCAAACAAAGAATAATCGATACGGCTGTGATGTTCGGCGGCACGGATGGTCCATGTCTCGTCAGGATCAAAGAGCACAATATCCGCATCCGAACCCACTGCTATCGTGCCTTTACGGGGAAACAAGCCGAACAGCTTAGCAGGCGTTGTTGAGTTAAGCTGAACAAACCGATTTAAATTCATCCGACCCGCACGAACACCACCGTCGTAGATCAATGGCAAACGCGTTTCCACACCCGGCGCACCATTTGGCATTTGCGCAAAAGACTCTTTCCCCAAGGCTTTGGAATATTTTAGTCCCCAGCTCTTTTCCTCGAGGCAAAAAGGACAATGGTCTGTTGAAATTATTTGCAAATCATTGGTCGCCAAACCACGCCACAAAGCGTCTTGATGATCTTTCGTGCGTAACGGTGGGATCATCGTGTATTTTGCGGCTTCTTCATCTGGCGCATCATAAACCTCATCCGTTAGGAAAAGGTAGTGTGGGCAAGTTTCAGCAAAAACTGGCGCACCTTCATCGCGCGCTTCGGCAATAGACGTCACAGCTTCTTCAGTTGAAACGTGCACAATATAAAGAGGAGACAGCGCCATTTCGGCAATCTTAATTGCACGGTGCACTGCTTCCCCTTCAGTTGAGGAAGGATGTACACGAGGATGGTTAAGCACTTCATTGCGGCCTTCGGCTACCGCTTCTTTAATTAGTTGATCAATTAACAATCCGTTTTCCGCGTGAACACAGGCAAGGCCTCCATTCTCTCCGGTCATGCGCATGATTTGCAAGAGTTCTGCATCATTGATCATCATAATACCCGGCATGACCATAAACATTTTAAAACTTGTTACGCCTTCATGCCCAATTAATTGCGCGGAATCGGCAAGAGTCTGTTGATTGAAAGTCGTTATTATCATATGAGCCCCGACATCGACGCAGGCCTTTTCAGCCCGCGCATGCCAATCATCAAGCCCAGCGGCAACCCCGCCGCCATGTGGTTGTTCAGCGAAGTCAACTAAAGTAGTTGTCCCACCAAAAGCAGCGGCCTTGGTACCACTTTCAAAAGTATCAACTGTCATAGCCGGACCTACCGTGGCCTCAAGATGGGTGTGTACATCAACGCCCCCTGGCAAAACCAGCATCCCAGATGCATCATGGACATCAACGTCATCACCGACCTCCAGATTAAGACCTATGGTATGAACGCGGCCATCTTGGACAAGGATATCTGCCTCAAAATCCTCGGTCGCTGTGATGATGCGTCCCCCTTTTATTAAAGTTACAGACATATGATTTAACCTCTCTTAGAAAATGTATTTTCAGCAATCAGATCGTAAGGCCCGGTTCTCTTCTTAACATGCCAATCGTATTTCGGAATGCTGTAACTGTGGAATGCAATTCTTCATAACCATGGACAGCAGATACCCAACCGCTAAACCGAGGTGTAAGATCGACACCATTGATCAGCATACCTAAGCGAATCAACATCATTAGTTTAGTGTCGTTCTGGACAATCTCCAACGGATGCAAGGCAATTGGATCAAAATCCAACGGCGAAATCTCATGTCCCTTGGGATTGGTAAACAAATTAAATCCTGAAAATTCCCCATACACCACCCAAGTAAGACCTTCATCGGCAAGAACTTCGTTGAGGGCGTGACGCAAATCTGCGCAGTAGCGATTTGCCTTATCACACACATCTGTAGTGGCAACTATTTGCAACGCAGCAACACCTGCTGCTGCGCTCAGGGGATTGCCGTTAAAGGTTCCAGCATGCGCAATCTTCTCACGACCTTCATTGGCAGAAACGGCAAAATCCAGCTGGCCCATAATATCAGCACGACCAGCAATTGCGCCGCCATTCAAACCACCAGCTAAAATTTTACCCAGTGTCGTTAAATCTGGAACGATATTGTAATGCGCTTGAGCTCCACCTGGCGAAACCCGAAATCCTGTCACAACTTCATCAAATATCAGGACGATGTTTGCCGCATTTGCCGCGTCACGGAGAAACTTTAAAAAAGATGGATCTAACGGACTTGAACCGAAGTGCCCTCCGGTTGGTTCAACCACAATCGCCGCTATATCCGGATCGGAATCGATGTATTTATTGACAGATTCTTCGTCGCCAGGATTAGCAAGGAGTGTTGCAGAAGCGACTTCTGGAAGCACGCCAGGCGCTACAGAACCATCAAAATGAGATGAATACCCGGTAACGAAATGATCGTGCCAACCATGAAAATGACCGGCGAAGCGGATAAATTTGCTGCGGCCCGTATGAGCACGGGCAAGGCGCAACGCTAATAAAGTTGCTTCCGTCCCTGAAGCTGTAAACCGAACACGTTCGGCAGATGGAATGAGTTGTTGAACAAGTTGTGCCCAACGTACTTCTAATTCGTGATTTCCGCCAAGATGGGTCCCGCGTTCTAGCTGATGCTGGACCGCTTCAACTAACTCGGAGCGACCATGTCCCAATAGAAGTGCGCCATGACCACTTAGATAGTCGATGTATTCATTGCCATCAACGTCCCATTTCCGGCAACCCTCACCACGAGAAACGTAAAGTGGATACGGGGTCTGCCAGCGCAAATCGTGTGTTATACCACTGGGCATCGCTGTGAGTGCTTGGGTATAAAGCCGTTCAGAACTATGCGTGTTTTTCCGGTAACATTCTTCAATCGAGGCGGAATTTTCGATCTCAGTTTGACTTAACATCATCATTCCCAAAGCTCTAAGTATGGCTCATCAACGTGCCAGCCATCAAATTAAATCTCATCTTTTTGGTCGATGGTCAATCGCACCGCGTTTAATCGCTTGCAAAAAGACAGCCTGAATCCAATCTTGGGCACCAAACTCATTTTTTTAAATACTGCCGAGCTACAGACAAGGTGACCTGAGCCCCTAATTTAAACCATTCGGGCGTAGAGTACTTTGATTGATTCTTGCTCAATTATTTGATCATTTGCAACCCTTATGGGGGCATGCCCCCATAAGGGTTGGTCGGTTTCTTTTTGCAAGGCCTGTATTGGGCTCAGTCCATTTAAGGCTGAATGTGGCCTGACGTGGTTGTAATCATAACGCCAATCAGCCAATATTCTGCGGACATGTAAATTTAAACGACAAAAGCTTGCAAAAACCCCCTCGAAAACGTACCCAGAATGAAACAGACTGAACTTAAGGAACCAATCCAATGACCGAACCCGTCGTCGTCGAAATCTTCACAGACTATGTCTGACCGTGGTGTTATCTCAGCACGGGTCGTGTTGAAAAATTAACAAATAATTATAATGTCAATATCAAGATGATACATTTTCCTTTACATCCAGAAACT
>CAZXSC010000016.1:0-36472 GCA_964643045.1 uncultured Rhodospirillaceae bacterium | reverse complement strand
AAGACACCATCGACAGCTTTACCAGCGTCAGCTTTTGATAAATCTGAATTATTTGCTACTGCAGAAATGAGATCATTTTTATTCACGATAACGTCCCCTATTCTTTCACTACGTCGATTGCTAAAAACTGAACTAACTTCAGTCACCGAACTAGAGTTTAAGCGCGATTTTTTTCAAACGTCAATCCAAGAACCGCAGTTTTCTTCACTTTATGACAATTTTGGACGTTATTTGGGGTTTATTAGGTGTTTTTTTGAGAATTAACACAACGATTTTGTTGGCCAGTGCTCTTGAGCAAACGCTATTTCGCAGAATTCTGCGAATCACTCTGCACATAACAAATATAACACACCTTTTCTTTTGTCAGTGTTTGACTACCCCTGATCGCTCATCTCCAACAGCTCCTCCAGAAGGCAATTCATCCTGAGCGTCTTGGTCCCAAGCAATTGGGACCAATGAGTTTGTAAGAGCATGTTCGAGTACTTCTTCGATCCCGGTTACTGGAATAATCTCGAGTCCCTTCTTAACATTGTCAGGTATCTCGGCTAGATCTTTCTCATTATCTTTTGGAATCATGACTTTTTTAGTTCCACCACGAAGAGCCGCAAGCAACTTTTCCTTCAAACCTCCTATAGGAAGCACACGTCCGCGAAGAGTAATTTCACCCGTCATTGCAATATCTTTCCTAACCGGAATGCCGGTTAAGGTAGAAACGATTGCCGTCGCCATGCCAACTCCTGCTGAAGGTCCATCCTTAGGTGTAGCCCCTTCAGGAACGTGAACATGAATATCACGTTTATCAAATAGGGTTGGCTTAATGCCAAATTCAGCAGAACGTGATTGTACAAAGGACCGCGCTGCCTGAATAGATTCCTGCATGACTTCACCCAATTTACCAGTAACGGTCATTTTACCCTTTCCAGGCACCATGACGGCCTCTATTGTAAGAATCTCACCACCTACTTCGGTCCACGCTAAACCATTGGTTATTCCTATCAAATCTTCTTCTTCAACTTCGCCAAAACGGTATTTTTTTATACCAGCATATTTACCTAAATTGCGCGTCGTAATTTTGATGGTACTTTTACTCAGCAACAGAATCTCTTTGGTTGCCTTACGTGTTAAATTTGCGAGCTCTCGTTCTAAACTACGAACACCCGCTTCACGTGTATAATAACGAATAATATCACGAAGTGCAGCATCGGAAATTGACCACTCTTTTTTCTTAAGACCGTGAGCTTTCATCTGTTTAGAAATTAGGTGCAGCCGTGCTATTTCGACTTTCTCATCTTCGGTATAACCTTCTATTCGGATGATTTCCATCCGATCCATGAGAGGTTCAGGAATACGCAGCGTGTTGGCTGTCGTGACAAACATGACATCGGACAAATCATAATCTACCTCGAGATAGTGATCTTGAAAGCTATCATTTTGTTCTGGGTCTAAGACCTCAAGCAAGGCAGAAGCAGGGTCACCTCGAAAATCTTGTCCCATCTTATCAATTTCATCAAGCAGGAATAGTGGATTGGAGCTTTTGGCCTTTTTCATGCCTTGGATAATTTTCCCTGGCATAGAGCCAATATATGTCCTGCGGTGACCCCGAATTTCAGCCTCGTCCCTAACGCCCCCAAGGCTCATCCGAACAAAATTTCGGCCAGTCGCATTTCCTATTGATTTACCAAGTGAAGTTTTCCCAACTCCGGGAGGCCCAACCAAACATAATATCGGGCCTTTAAGCTTTTTTGTACGTTGCTGAACGGCAAGATATTCTAGTATGCGTTCTTTAACTTTCTCCAGACCATAATGATCTGCGTTGAGAATATCCTTAGCTTTATTTATGTCTTTGCTTACTCTGCTGCGTTTTTTCCACGGTATAACCAGCATCCAGTCAAGATAGTTCCGGACAACTGTTGCTTCAGCCGACATTGGGCTCATATTCCTCAATTTTTTTAATTCGCCTTGAGCTTTTTCCCTCGCCTCTTTGGTGAGTTTAGTTTTTTCTATTTTTTCTTCTATTTCAGCATTTTCGTCCTTACCTTCATCAGTTTCACCTAATTCTTTTTGAATCGCCTTTAATTGTTCATTCAAATAGTACTCACGTTGAGTTTTTTCCATTTGTCGCTTAACCCTGCCTCGAATTTTCTTCTCAACCTGGAGCACTCCTATTTCGCCCTCCATAAACGCTATGATACGCTCCATACGTGATGCGACGGATGATATTTCAAGCAACTCCTGCTTCTCAGATATTTTTAGTGCTAGATGTGATGCGACCGTATCAGCAAGTTTGCTGTGAACATCTATTTGATTAACGGAGACTAAAGCTTCTGGCGGTATCTTACGATTCAACTTTATATAATGTTCGAACTGCGCTACAACCGACCGGGACAAAGCCTCAAGCTCAGTATCCTCTCTCTCATCCTCAGATTTCACCTCAGCATAAGCCTCAATAAACTCTTTATTGTCTGAAAATTTCGTAATTGTTGCTCTTTCCCCTCCTTCAACGAGTACTTTGACAGTTCCATCTGGTAGTTTAAGCAGTTGAAGAACAGTAGCTATAGTTCCGACATGATAAATCTCATCTGGCGAAGGATCATCGTCTGCGGCATCTCTTTGAGCAACAAGCAGGATCTGCTTATCTTCTTTCATTACATCTTCAAGAGCACGAACTGATTTTTCTCGTCCCACAAATAGTGGCACAATCATATGGGGGAATACAACTATATCCCTTAATGGTAATACGGGAAACAATTCTCCTGACACTAATTCCAATTTCATTCTCCAACTCTAACGATAGCCAAATCATTATCTGATTCAATCTATCTTCGTACTCTTGATTTATGTTTATTTAAATAAATATCAAGTGCTCAAGAATTAAAAGCTAAACAACCATTGACTTAATTCTACGCGCTGTTGTCGAGATCTTTTTCTTGTTTATCTGCATAAATGTATAGCGGTCTTGCACCCTCTTCTGCTACTTCACGATTAATAACTACTTCTTCAACACTTTCCAAATCAGGTAATTCATACATGGTATCCAGTAAAATATCTTCCATAATCGAGCGTAATCCACGAGCACCGGTTTTGCGCTCAACCGCTTTTTCGGCAACGCAATTTAAAGCTGGTTCAAGGAAGTTCAATTTAACGTCCTCCATTTCAAATAAACGTTGATATTGTTTTACAAGTGCGTTCTTTGGCTCTGTCAAAATTTGAATAAGCGCATTCTTTTCCAGTTCTTCCAATGTCGCCAGAACTGGTAACCGACCCACGAACTCAGGAATTAGGCCAAATTTCAACAAGTCCTCAGGTTCTAAGTCTCTCAGAATCTCTCCAGTTTGGCGATCATCGGGACTGCTGACATCCGCACCAAACCCAATCGAAGATCCTTGGCCGCGTGACGAAATAATTTTATCTAAGCCTGCAAATGCTCCGCCACATATAAACAAAATATTAGTTGTATCCACTTGCAGGAATTCTTGTTGAGGGTGTTTTCGCCCACCCTGTGGAGGGACACTAGCAATAGTTCCTTCCATGATTTTCAACAAAGCTTGTTGCACTCCTTCTCCCGAAACATCACGTGTAATTGACGGATTGTCAGATTTTCGAGAGATTTTGTCGACTTCATCGATATAAACAATACCCCGCTGCGCCCTGTCAACGTTATAATCGGCAGACTGTAATAGTTTTAATATGATGTTTTCTACGTCCTCACCAACATAACCTGCTTCGGTCAAAGTCGTGGCATCTGCCATAGTAAAAGGTACTTCGAGAATTCGTGCCAAAGTCTGGGCCAGTAGCGTTTTACCACAACCCGTTGGACCTACTAAAAGTATATTTGACTTTGCCAACTCAACATCATTTGCCTTTGAAGAAGAACCTAAACGTTTGTAATGATTATGCACTGCCACTGATAATACTCGTTTAGCCAAAGACTGCCCGATTACATAGTCATCAAGAACCTCACATATTTCTTTCGGCCCAGGTACACCACCACCGGATTTTACAATCTGAGTTTTATTTTCCTCACGTATAATGTCCATGCATAATTCTACACACTCATCGCATATAAAAACCGTCGGCCCAGCAATTAATTTTCGAACCTCATGCTGGCTTTTGCCGCAAAATGAACAATATAATGTGTTCTTAGAATCAGTTCCAGTTGACTTCGTCATTGGCACTCCACAAGCAACCGCGCATACTTAAAAATGCACTAAATGTGCGACTCGCATAGTTTATTAAAAAAACTAGCTAAGCAAGACCTAGGATATAATTAATGCTCTGGCAAACCAAAAGGAATTCACGAATAAAAATTACAACCTAACGGTTAGTCAGGGACACTATCCCCATCTCAATCATCCGTAGTTATATTGCCGTCTTCATCAACGCTTGGTCTCTTATCAACTACCTGGTCAATAATACCGAATTTCTGCGCATCTGCGGGGTTCAGATACTTATCCCTATCGAGAGACTCTTCAACTGCAGCTAACTTCTGCCCGGTATGTTTTACATAAATTTCATTGAGCCTAGCTCGCAAAGAAAGTATTTCCCGCGCTTGTATTTCAATATCACTTGCCTGGCCCTGCGCTCCGCCCGAAGGCTGATGAATCATGATCCGGGAATTGGGTAACGCGAATCGCTTATCATTCTCACCCGCCGCCAACAATAAAGAGCCCATTGATGCAGCCTGCCCAATACAAACTGTTGATACATCAGGACGGATGTACTGCATAGTATCATATACTGCTAACCCCGATGTTACGATACCGCCCGGGGAATTAATATACATCGCAATATCTTTTTTAGGATTCTCCGATTCTAGAAATAATAATTGCGCGCAAACCAGGCTCGCTACGTGATCCTCTATAGTACCTGTAATAAATATAATTCGCTCTTTCAGCAGGCGCGAATATATATCGTAAGCACGTTCGCCGCGGTTAGTCGTCTCAACAACCATGGGAACCAAAGAATTATTATAAATCTCGACAGGGTCACTCATAATAACTTACCATATGGGTTTAAATCTCAAAAATAGCAACTAATCGAAAGATGTTTTCCTATCATATTAGAGGACACTTCTTAATTTTTGCTACTTTTTTTTGCAGTAGTTTTAGTAGCAGTTCTTTTCTTTGTAGCAGTTTTTTTCTTAGCTGTCGTTTTCTTCTCATTGGCCTCGGCGTCAGTTCTCGTTTTTGATTTTTTATTGGTTTTCTGGGTTTCTGGCTCAGCCATCAATTCCTCGATCGTTACCAACTTTTCGGTCATATCAGCTAATTCCAAGATGAAATCAACCACTTTATCTTCCAACAAAGGTGATTGGATTGCTTGCATTGCCTCGGGGTTATTTTTGTAATAATCGAAAACCTCTTTTTCCTTGCCCTTATGTTGCTGGGCTTCTTGCATTATTGCACGATTAACCTCATCTGGAGTGACTGTAATTTCATTTATCCTCCCTATTTCAGATAATAAAAGACCAAGGCGAACCCGGCGCGCAGAAATTTCACGATATTCTTCTTTCAATTCCTCATCAGATTTTCCTTTATCCTCTTCTTCAATTTGTTCGGGATGTTCTTTGCGTTGATGTTCAAATTGTTGCCAGACAGCCTCGAATTCAGATTCGATCATACCTCCAGGTAGCTCAAAATCGTGGAGCTCATCCAACTTATCTAACAATTGTCGCTTTACTCTGATTCGTGAATATTGACTAAGTTCGGCTTCTTGATTTTCCCGCAATTTTATCTTTAAATCCTGGAGACTGTCCGCCCCCATCTTCTGAGCAAATGCATCGTCGATACTTACAGGAATTGTTTCACGCAATTCATTAATTCTTACTGCAAATACAGCATCTTTGCCTGCTAGCTCTTTTGAATACTCGTTCGGAAAAGTCACATTGACATCGAACTCATCACCTATTTTTTTTCCTACAAGCTGTTCTTCGAATCCTGGAATAAAAGAACCCGAACCAATTTCAAGGCCATAACCTTCCGCTTTACCACCAGCAAATTCCTCACCATCAACGCTACCGGTAAAATCTATAACCGCTACGTCGCCACTAGAAATCGGTCGTTTCTTCTCAACCGGTTTTGAATCTTTCTGACCCGCCGCCATTTGAGAGATCATCTCTTCGACCTGTTCGTCATTAGCGGGAACCTTAAAACGCTCTAACTTAAGCTTACTAAAATCTGTCAAAACAATTTCTGGGAATACTTCTAATTGAATTGAATATTCCAAATCACCGCCTTCATCAAATTTCTCAATCTCAATTTTTGGCTGGGTGACGGGGCGAAGCTCTTTATCCTTGATCGTCTGCTGAGATGTTTCATTCACGGTCGTTTCCAATACTTCTCCCATAACTGCCCGGCCGTGAGTTTTTTTGAGTAGACTAACTGGAACTTTACCAGGCCGGAAACCAGGCATGTTTGCAGTTTGAGCGACTTGCGTGAGACGTAAATTAATTTTTTCGTTCATATCTGAAGCTGACACGACAACCTGATATGCTCGCTTCAAACCCTCATTGTTAGTTTCTCTCACTTGCATGGTAAATCCGTTCATTAAGTACTTTGTTTAATCAATAACGAGCCGCAACATCTCAAATACCGAGGACTTGGTGCGGGTGAAGGGACTTGAACCCCCACGGCCTAAGCCACTGGTACCTAAAACCAGCGCGTCTACCAATTCCGCCACACCCGCACATCGTCTGAATTCTTTAGTAGAGAACAATTAATATTTGTCGTCTGGACTTATTTATATTTTACAATTCCTCTATAATCCGACTTATATCCACTTTAATGTTAAACAGGAGTAAATTTGATCGAAATTTCGGGGTGTATACATTTCCACGAGGAGTTTGGCAAGGAAGAGCTATACGAAAATTATTTTAAAGCGTATCCTCCTAAGTGTCAGTACCAATCAATTGAGCTATCGTATCCGGATCTTAGTTTTCCCTAATTTTTTACCAAACTGCTAACCCGATTTGAAATCGTCACCGGTTCACCTGCTCTATATGCCTCATGATTGATGTCGATAGTTTTTAAATCGTAAAGATAATTGAGCATAATACCATTAGATTGCTTGAGGCCACGTTGCGATAAGTCGGCTCGCCAATTTAACTGTTCTATTCTCGCTCCATTATTAAGATGGAAATGGGCAACTGAATCTGCAGCAGTACCATGGGGACGTTTTTCAAACAAAAGAAAATAAGCACAAAGACGCAATAAAGGTTCACGAAGTGCATCGGACAATTCACTATCCAAATGCCAGTCATCATGTGATAATATGTCCTTCAAAGCAGCCCCCGGCGATGACTTTGATCTAATGGTCATCAGATCCTTACCTTGCTCCGATGTTAGCAAATCAAAAGGATCTTCAAGCAACCGACGACTTAGCCATTTATTAAATCCTGGAATAGGTGACAATGTCGCAAAAAATTTTAAATTGGGTAATTCTCTTGATAAACTGTCAACTACACGCTTGATCAAAAAGTTGCCAAAATTAATCCCCGTTAAACCAGCTTGAGCATTAGAGATTGAATAAAAAATTGCCGTATCTGCAACTTCTGGATCTCCCAATGGCGCTTCTTTATCAAGTAATACTTGGATATCATCGGCAATTCCGCTAACTAAAGCAACCCAGACAAAAATTATAGGTTCTTCTGGCATGCGAGGATGAAAATATGCAAAACATCTTCTATCTGACGCCAATCTATTCTTAAGATCATCCCAATCCTTGATTTTATGCACAGCCTCGTAGGCGACTAGTTTTTCAAGTAGCGAAGCTGATGCATCCCAAGTAATTTGTTTCAACTCCAAAAATCCTACATCAAACCAACCAGATAGAAGGGATTTTAAATCAATTTCTAAACCACCAAGCATAACATTTTCCTTGGTCCAGGGTATAAGTTCCTCACGCATATCGACCAAGAATTTAACCCCCTCAGGCAAAGCATTAAATTGGGTTAGTAAATCAACACGCGGGGGTTTTAATACATTTCGGAGCTCTTGCTCCGCAAAAAAGCGTGATTTATCCCCCACCGACTTAGAAAGATTGTTAATCGCTTCGTTTACTAATAGTCGATTTGTGCCAAATTCCGTTGCTAAGATAGACAAAAAAATCTTTCTGCCATCTACATTCAATGAAAGATAAGCATGCCCCAACTCAGCAGCACGTTTCCTGGCAGAGACCTCTCCCCCTGTTGCATCCAGACAGGCTTGCATATGATTAATCAACTGTGAGCGGTCACTTTCATTGATATCAGGCGAAACAATGATTTTAGTCGCCGCTCCATTGTCTGAAGCGATTTTATCCCATGCACTCCGCAAGTTACGCAAAGCACGATTCCACAAGCTAAAGGATTTTTTTTCAATCATATTTATATTCATACAAAAACTTATTTAGTAGATTAAAACAAAATATCTATAAAGATACTAAGACTTCTGGCATTTTTTCGATAATATCTTCAGCTATCAGCCCGATACCAGACAAATGTGCGGCCTCACCATGCAACCACACCCCAGAACAAGCGGCTTCAAAAGCCGGCATGCCTTGAGAAAGCAATCCTGTTATAAAACCAGCCAAAACGTCACCAGATCCGGCGGTTGCTAAGGTGGGAGGAGCGTTGCTATTAATTACAGTCCTTCCATCAGGAGCCGCAATAACAGTATCAGGCCCTTTAAGAATTACAACAGCACCGCTCCGCTCAGCAGCTTCCTGACAGCTTGCTAATCTATTGTTAGGCGCCCCGAATAACCTAGAAAATTCTCCCTCATGTGGTGTCAAAACAGTAGATCCCTTAATCCAACCAAATAAATTATTTGGATCATCTTGGAAGATAGTTAAAGCATCTGCATCCAAAACGGTGTTCTTCCGCAACCTCAGGGCTGCAACAACCTTCGCACGCGTTTCCTCACTCACGCCATTACCCGGACCGATGAGTATGGCACTTACACGCGGTTCCTTGATGAAATCTTCAAATTCATGCAGTTTTGATATCGGCCAGTACATACCTCCTAAATTACCCGCAATAAAACTATCCGCCGCCACTTTATCTGCTATAATTGTTGTTAATCCAGCCCCAACACGGCGCGCTGCGTTTGCTGCAAGCCAAGCCGCACCAATCATGACGGTTCCCCCGGAAATCACAGCGTGACCTCTGCTGTATTTATGATTCTCAAAATGCGGGAATGGAAAACGCTCTAGCCAATTCTCCGGTGCATTTTCAAACAAAGTAGGCTTAATGCTGTTTAAAACGGACGGCGGAATGCCAATATCGGTTAAGTGGAGTGTTCCACAATGCAACTTCCCGGGAAAAAGCAAATGTCCTGGCTTTTTGCGAAAAAATGACACAGTCTTGCTTGCTTGAAGAGCGCTTCCTCTGACGGCTCCCGTATTACCATCGACACCACTTGGTATGTCGATTGAAAGACAATCAAAATTACGCTTATTAATCTCCTCAAAAAAAGATTTTAGCGAACCTGCTATATCCCTGGATAAACCGGTTCCAAAGATAGCATCAACAATTAAATCGACATATTCGAACAAATCGTTTGAAATATTGCAAGTTTCGCCTTGCCAGAGCTTTGCTGCCGTTGCTGCGTCACCTTTAAGACCGTTTAGATCCCCTAACAAGCAAACTTTTACTGGCCAGCCTGCATTCCAAAGCAATCGAGCAACAACAAAACCATCTCCGCCGTTGTTCCCTGAACCACAAAGCACCAAAACTTTTCGCCATGTCCAGGTCTTTCGAAGCACGTTAAAAACTGAACGCCCTGCGGCTTCCATCAATTCAACACTATTTATGCCACTCATTGTAGCTAGCTCGTCCGCCCGCCTCATTTCATCGTTAGTTAAGAGTTCGGTCCTATTCATACATAAACTCATTTCAATTCTAAAATTGCCCTAAATAATTAATCTGAATATCATACACAAAAGCTGAATTACTATCTGGCTAGAATCTATTTTCAGCGATATAACCCATTACTTACCAGTTATTAGAGCATTTAAATTATGGAAATTCTAGTTTTAGGTGCTGGTGTCGTCGGCGTTACATCAGCTTATTATCTTCAAAAAGAAGGACATAAAGTCACGGTCATTGACCGTCAAAAGAATGCCGGACTCGAGACCACATTCGCTAATGGAGGCCAAATTTCACCAAGCCAAGCTATGCCCTGGGCAACACCTGAAACACCCAAATTAATGCTAAAATGGCTGGGTCACAACGACGCCCCACTACTATATCGAATGCGTCTTGACCCTAAACTATGGGCTTGGAGTCTGCAGTTTCTAGCTAATTGCACTGAGAAGAACTTTGCTAATAATACTTTTAAAAACCTGCGCCTAGCGCTCTATAGTCGGACACTTTTGCCCAACATTCGGAGAGACACCGGTGTTCAGTACGATTGTCTTGAAAAGGGTATCCTCAAGATTTTTCGAAGCCAAAAAGAACTAGATAAAGCTGCAAAAAAAGCGGCCATTCTAAGTGAACTTGGTTCTGATAATCGGATACTAAACAAGAAAGAAGTACATGAAATAGAACCGGCGTATAATTCAAGTCCGGATAAAATTGCGGGCGGTATTTATACCTCCGACGACGAAAGTGGTGACGCATATAAGTTTACGACCGGACTGGCTAAATATCTTTCAGATATTGGCGTAAATTTTCTTTATAATGAAACAATCAAATCAATTAACTCCAAAGGTAATAGGGTAAATTCTGTGACCACCAATAAGGGTATTGTAAAAGCCGATATTATAGTTATGAGTATGGGTAGCTACTCCTCCTTCTTGCTTAAACCTCTTGGCATAAAGATGCCGGTTCAACCGGCTAAGGGTTATTCGGTAACTATACCAACAGCCGGCCAAAACGGGGCGCCAACGATTAGTATAACTGATGAAGATCATAAATTGGTTTTTACTCGCCTCGGTGAGCGCATGCGCGTTGCAGGTACAGCTGAATTCAATGGTTACGACACAAAAATTAATTATGGGCGCGTCAAATCAATTTGCAGCATAGCCCAATCTATATTTCCAAATGCTGGTGATTTTTCAAAAGCTGAATTCTGGAGTGGACTACGTCCTCTCACTCCAGACGGCGTACCAATAATTGGTCCAACAACATTTCAAAACCTCTACCTAAACACAGGCCACGGGACACTAGGCTGGACCATGTGCGCTGGCTCTGGCAAAATATTATCGGATATCATAGATGGGAGAATTCCTAAAATCGATATTAGCGATATTGGGGTGAATAGGTTCTAGCGGATTTCAATTTTCAACATCAATTGCATTAGGTAATTCAGTAGTTCGGCATAGCTAGCATTGGGATCAAGATCCTGCCACCTTTCCCATCTTCATTCTTTTAATTTGACAAAACCTTTTTCTTAAATTAGAACAAAAAGTGAACATATAAAAAATATGACAGGGAATGTGATGCAAACAGAAGCTCTTAATATTTCAGCTGTGAAAACAAATATTTCTCGCCCAAATCCAACAGATTTGGATAATCTGCGCCGCAAAATAAACCACATAGAATGTGGCAAAAAAACAAAAAATACCCCTCCAAATCAAAGCGGATCTGTAATTTCATTCGGTGACTCAAAAATTGATGGAGAATTACCGTGGTACGGCTTACCTTTAACTGGCCTGCATGAAATTTTTGGGGATACCGCTGCCACCGGATTTGCGCTTACTATAGTTAATAAAATTAGCAAGAAAAACTTAGACGAACCAATACTTTGGTGTCAGCATAAATGTAATTTATCTGGCCACGGATTGGCAGAATTTGGTTTGGACCCTTCCAAACTCATCTTAATACAAGGCAAAAATGATACTGACATTCTCTGGGCAATGGAAGAAGGTCTTCGCTGTTCAGGTGTGGCAGCCATTGTGGGCCAACCCTATAAAGTTTCACCTATCGCAGGACGACGTCTACAGCTGGCAGCCGAAGAAAACAACATACCAAGTCTTCTAGTAAGAATGCAAAATCATAATAAAAATCAAAAAAATATGTCATCAACCAGTGCAGCACTAACCCGATGGCACGTTACAGCCGCTCCCAGTATCACCCCTGCAATAGGTCTTGGTCTAGGTACTCCCAAATGGAATTTAGAACTACAGCGTTATCGTTACAGTGCGTTCAATCTTAAAAATCAGGTCCTAAAACAACAAAAAACTGCTGGGCGAATAACTTCTTGGCAGGTGGAGTGGAGTCATGAAACGGGTGATCTCTCTGTGGTTACCAACCCTTGCAACAGATCGGCTAAGCAGCGCCGCGGCTTATACAAAAAATAAGAAACTATCCAGTATTTCTTCCCACCGCCCCCCTCTTGCTACCGTAACAAAACAGCGTGGAGGGTTGCAGATAGTAGCTACCAATGACCCGGCAAATCAGCAAGGTGTTAGACCCGGCATCTCTCTTGCTGATGCTCGCGCACTGTTTCCTAACCTAGTTGTCAAACAAGCTAACCCTAGAGCCGATTTCAAAGTACTCAAAAAGCTTGCTCAAGCATGTGAACGTTATAGCCCTTGGACAGCTATTGATCCCCTGGGCAATGGAATGCTCGCGAGCATGAGCGGTAGCAATGGTATCTGGATTGATATAACCGGCTGTGCACATCTTTATAATGGTGAACACCCACTCGTTGAAGATCTCCACAATCACTGCATTCAAGCAGGATATCAGCCACGCATTGGACTTGCCGACACACCGGGTGCAGCCTGGGCAGCAGCTAGATTCAGTAGTAAAGCCTACACAATAATCCCCATTAAAAACCAGCACAAAATCCTTGCTTCTTACCCCATAGCCGCTTTGCGAATTAATTCACTAATGGTCGAAGAATTGGAAAACTTAGGTCTGAAACAAATTTGTGATTTATATAACATGCCCCGCGGACCATTAACTACACGCTTCAACGACAAAATACTTTACCGCCTTGACCAAATGTTAGGTAACGTGGAAGAACCAATTTTACCTCAAAAATCGAACTCCATCTACTATGCTCGAGTGGCTTTTGCTGAACCAATTGGCCATATGAAAGATGTTAGCTCCGCACTCAAACAATTACTAAAAGAACTTTGCCTAATTCTCGAAAAAAAGGGTCTAGGTGTACGCCGTTTAAAGTTAACTATCTTTCGGGTTGATAATACACGGGCTGAGCTTGAAATTGGTACCAGCCAAGCTTCTCGTGATCAAAATCATCTAGATTTTTTATTTCGCAATGATCTTCAGGCCCTCGATCCAGGCTTCGGAATTGAGGTTCTCATCTTAGCAACGACAGAAACAAATCCGCTTACAGCACGCCAAACGGGCTTTACTGAAGAGACGAGGCTACAAAAATCAGAAGCCTATGCTAAGTTAATAGATAGACTGGTTGGACGACTTGGCACAAACAACGTCGTCCATATTCACCCAATTGAGAGTCATCTACCAGAATGCGCGAATAAAGCCTTATCAATAGTAAAAATGCCCCCCCCAAACAATCTCTGGATAGATATTTTAGGTGGATGTGGCTCTTATCAGCACCCCGCTCGGCCTATCCAACTCCTCCAAAAACCGTTACCCATTGACGTCATAGCCCCCACCCCAGGAAGTCCGCCTGTTATGTTCCTCTGGCGCAAGCGACAACACAAAGTTATGCGTGCAGAAGGCCCAGAACGTATTTCACCGGAGTGGTGGAAATCCGCAAAGCTGCAAACAGAATCAAAACCTCTAACTCGAGAAACCCGGGACTATTATCGACTCGAAGACCAAAATGGTAATCGTTACTGGATCTATCGCGAAGGGCTTCATCACCGGAATAATTTTCTTAAGTGGTATCTCCACGGATTTTTTGCCTAATGATCACATATGCAGAACTTCAGGTCACTAGTAACTACAGTTTTTTAATGGGGGCTTCTCATCCGGATGAATTGGTATCACAAGCTGCTACCTTGGGTCACTCAGCAATTGCAATTACAGACAGAAATACACTAGCAGGTGTGGTACGCACACATATTGCAGCAAAAAGATCCGGCATAAAACTGATTGTTGGGGTACGGCTAGATCTCAAGGATGCTCCGAGCCTACTTTGCTTACCGACCAATCGCGCGGCTTATGGTCGATTGTGCCAATTATTAACACTCGGCAAGCTCCGAGCAAAAAAGGGCGCCTGCGAACTATTCTTGAAAGATCTTTTAGAGGGCAAAGAATTTGCTTCTGGCAAAGGACAAATAATCATAATTGTACCCCCAAATACCCCCCCCGACCAATCCTTTAGGGATTATGTTTTTAAATTAAAGAATAAGTTTAAAAAAAATTTATATCTATCTGTAAAATATAAATATAATGGGAATGACAGTCAGTATATAAAAATTCTTTCACAACTAGCTAATAACCTTTTTGTCCCTACTGTTGCTGTCAATGATGTGAATGCGCACGTGCCTGAACGCCATATCCTTCAAGATGTCTTAACTTGTATCAGAAAACGCTGCACCATCCATGAAGCGGGCTTTCACTTGCAAAAAAATGCAGAACGCCATTTGAAATCTCCTGAGGAAATGTCACGAATTTTTGCTGACTATCCTGAGGCCATCAGCAATACCCAAAAAATTGTTGAAAAATGCAAATTTAATCTAGATGAATTGCGTTATGAATATCCTGTCGACCCTACCCGCCACGGTCGCACGCCACAAGAAGAACTCGAATACCAAACCCAAATTGGCATAAAAAACCGCTATCCTAGTGGAATACCAAGGAATATAAGCGAGCAAATTGAATATGAACTTACTCTGATTAACAAACTTGGTTATGCGGCCTATTTTCTAACTGTCCATGATATTGTGTGTTTTGCCAAATCACGCTCTATTTTATGTCAGGGACGCGGCTCTGCTGCAAACTCTGCTGTGTGTTATGCACTTGGTATTACTTCGGTGAACCCTGCCCAAATTGATGTTCTATTCGAGCGTTTTATTAGTGCCGAACGAGATGAACCTCCAGATATTGATATTGATTTTGAGAATGAGCGCAGAGAAGAAATTTATCAGTATATTTATGAAAAATATGGCCGGAAGCGGGCCGGCATTACAGCAACCCATATTACGTATCGCTATCGAAGTGCAGTTAGAGATATCGGCAAAGTTATGGGGCTTTCGGAAGACATTATCCAAGTCCTTTCTGTTTTGACTTATGGAAATTCTAGAAAAGAAATACCAAATGACCAACACATTGCCAACGCTGGACTTAACCCAAAAAACAGAACTCTGCGCATGACCTTAGCTTTGGTTGCCCAAATCATTGGTTTTCCACGTCATTTAAGTCAGCATACGGGTGGCTTCGTTATAACTAAAAATCAACTCGATAGCGTTGTGCCAATAGAAAACGCCACTATGAATGGTCGTACAGTGATCGAATGGGACAAAAATGATCTCGATACTTTAGGCATATTAAAAATCGATATATTAGCACTTGGCATGTTAACCTGCATTCGGAAGGCCTTTGACCTAATAGAACGGCACCACTCAGTCAAACTAACTCTCGCTAATATCCCTCCAAAAGACGAAGAGACCTATGATATGCTATGTTCGGGCGATTCTGTGGGTGTTTTCCAGGTTGAAAGCCGCGCACAAATGAACATGCTGCCTAGACTGAAACCCCGCTGTTTCTATGATCTGGTAATCCAAGTTGCCATTGTTCGTCCCGGCCCCATTCAAGGCGATATGGTTCATCCATATTTAAAACAGCGTAGCAGTAAGGTTTCGATTAACTATCCGTCTAAAGAATTACGCCAGATTCTAAAGAAAACTAAAGGCGTACCATTATTTCAAGAACAAGCAATGCAAATTGCAATCGTTGCCGCCGGTTTCACGCCAAGCGAAGCTGACGGTCTTCGGCGCGCAATGGCGACTTTTCGCCATACCGGCAATATTTCGCTTTATCATGAACGTTTCATTAAGGGTATGACAGAACGCGGCTATAAAATGGGTTTTGCTGAACGTTGCTTCAAACAGATAGAAGGCTTTGGCGAATATGGTTTTCCAGAGTCTCATGCTGCCAGTTTTGCACTTCTTGTTTACGTTTCATCTTGGCTCAAATGTCATTATCCAGCAGCTTTCACTACTGCTCTACTTAATAGTCAGCCAATGGGCTTCTACAAACCCGCCCAAATTATACGTGATGCCCAGGAACACGGGGTTCAAATATTGCCGATAGATGTAAACGACAGTGACTGGGATAATACATTAGAATCTATATCATTACTTGGGCCCCATCCACCCAGTATAATGCAAGAAAGGCCGGCATATAAAGGGCGTGACCTCAACGATCAAAATACGTCTCTTCGCCTCGGCTTTCGGCTAATTAAAGGTATCAAAATAAAAGCTGCCGACGACTTAGTCACAACGAGGGGAAATGGCTACACACAAATAGAAATATTAAAAGATCGGGCAGGCCTCAAGCGAGGATCGCTTGAAAAACTTGCAAAGGCAGATTGTTTTCAGTCTTTGGGACTAAATCGCCGTCAAGCGTTATGGGAGATTAAGGGGCTAAATAATGCCAAACCATTACCGCTTTTTTCTCATCTACCTGAATCTTGTTTAAGAAAGGAGCCTTCAGTTAAACTACCCAATATGAGCCTAGGAGAAAATGTTTTCGCCGATTACAAAACTCTCCGACTATCACTTAAAGCCCACCCAATGAAAATATTACGAGAAAGTTTCACGTCCGAAAGAATAATTGCATGCGATCAAATCAAAAATACTGAGGCAGGCAGAACAGTACGATTAGCCGGTATAGTGCTAATCCGCCAGCGTCCCAGCAGCGCCAAAGGGGTTATCTTTATCACTCTAGAAGACGAAACAGGCATTGCAAATCTTATAGTATGGCCCCACAAGATGGAGCGTTACCGACAAACCGTGGTTGGCTCGTATCTACTGGGTGTTGAGGGAAAATTACAACGGCAAGAAACCATTGCCCACATCATAGTAGATAAATTATATAATTTCTCTCACAAATTGAATTATTTAACAAAGATTAGAACAAAAGAGGATAAAGATAGGTCACCAACAAAATTCAAAAACCAAAATACCAATAGTAAACTTATGCCTCAATCGAGGAATTTCCACTGAATAATGTGATAATCCAAATGAGCTAGACATACGGAGAAAAAAGCGCAGTGTTAAAGGCCGCAAATTCAATGGAAGCCCAACCTATAAGGACCCGCCTTGATCAAAAAACAAAGACCGAACTCACAAATTAAAGCTGGACGGGTCGCCTTTCAACACAAGGATTATCGTTTATTTTGGACTGCTCGTGTGCTCGGTGTTTTAGCTATTGAGATGCAAATAACAGCGATAAGCTGGCAAGTCTATCAGCTAACAGGACAGGCTCTTGATTTGGGATTGATTGGATTAGCACAATTCTTGCCATTTTTGCTTCTATTCTTGGTATCGGGGGCCATGGCTGATAGATTTCAGCGCAAACGTATCATGGCAGTCTGCGCTGCTATCCAAACACTTTGTGCTACGGCATTTTTAATAATGACACTAAGTGGCCAGGTAAACTTCCCAGCAATCTTTTCAATCCTGATCTTCCTTGGGATTGCTCGGGCTTTTCAATCCCCCGCCCAAAGTGCAATTGTCCCGTTATTGGTACCGAAAGAACATTTTTCCAACGCCATTGCCTGGACTTCAAGTGGCTTCCAAACAGCTCGAATTGCTGGCCCTGGAATTGCTGGAATAATAATAATTTTGGGAGAACAATGGGTCTATGGAATTGCCACATCGCTTTTCGTTTCCGCCACATGCTTCACATTATTAATTAAAACAAACACCCAAATTATCAGCCGAGCTCCTATCACGTTAGAAAATATATTCGCTGGTTTCAGATTCGCCCTAAAACGGCAGATAATTATTGGGTCTATTGGCCTAGATTTGTTTGCTGTTCTATTAGGGGGAGCAACTGCACTACTTCCAATTTATGCAACGGATATTCTAAATGTCGGTTCTGCGGGTTTTGGTGCATTACGAGCAACGCACATGATTGGTGCCTTAGCTGGCGCACTGTATCTTACCCAATTCCCAATTTCACGCTACGCTGGAAAAATATTATTAACCACAGTCGCCATATTTGGTGCCGGAATAATCGTATTTGGAATTTCAACAAATTTTTGGCTATCGATAGTCGCGCTCTTCGTGATGGGTGCCTCTGACTCAGTGAGCGTATTCGTGCGCAATAATTTAGTGCAAATCATTACTCCTGATAATATGCGCGGGCGGGTAAGCGCGGTCAGTGCTGTATTCATCGGAGCTTCAAATGAGCTTGGCGAATTAGAAAGCGGTGTTACCGCCCATTTCTGGGGGGTCGTACCTGCTGTAGTCGTTGGTGGTATTGGCACGATTTTCATCGCGGGATTATTTGCCAAATTATTCCCTGAACTAAGAAAAGTTAGTAGTTTAGACCCAGATTATTTGGTCAAGAATTACCAAAAAATGTAACCTAAAACTATATTAATTTAACACCCTATAATAATTTGATATTTTAAAAAATGTACATTAATGTCTGATTTAAATTGATTTTATAGAATGTAACGATGGTGGATTTTCATAGAGGGAAAGAAGTTATTATAGTGTTCTTTACCCACCTAATATTGTAGTACAGTGTTATCAATTTGTTGAGCCCAAGCGTTAATTCCCCCCTCTAGATTTAGCGAATTGGGATAACCATTACCAATCAACCAATCCACAACCTGAGCCGATCGGCCCCCAATATGACACATCACAATCAGCGGTTCATCCCTTGGAAGTTTGTCCAGGTTATCAAGAAGGGAGTTCATTGATATATTCAGACTACCTTCGATCGAACTCATTGCGAGCTCCTGAGCCTCGCGAATATCTAGCAGTGTGTGAGACTCATTATTTTCGCGCATCTCTTGTAATTTTTGAACACTAATATTCATACTATAGATAGGTTTAATCCTTTTAATGCAATGTCTTATAATATAATTCTTTATATCTTAAGCAACAAAATTTCTCTGGAAATGGCGATGAAGTGATCTTTCTCAAAAGACTTCCTTGATCCCACGCCGTGTCACCGTTAATCTCTGAATATTACATTAATTGATATTCAACCATCAAAAGTGAGAAAAAATGTATATTCACGAAGGTTTTCGCGACGCCATCGGCAATACTCCTTTGATCAAACTGAAAGAAGCCTCTGAAAATACGGGGTGTAATATCTACGCAAAATGTGAATTTCTGAACCCGGGTGGATCAATAAAAGATCGCGCTGCCCTTTACATAGTGAAAGATGCCGAGGAGAAAGGTTTGCTGCGTCCAGAAGGCATTATTGTAGAAGGAACGGCGGGCAACACGGGGATAGGCTTAGCTTTAGTTGGTTGCGCGAGTGGCTATCAAACTATTATTGTAATTCCAGATACTCAAGCAGAAGAAAAAAAGGATATGCTGCGTCTCGCGGGCGCCGACCTCCGGGAAGTACCGGCTGTGCCCTATTCGGACCCAGAAAACTATGTTCACGTGTCAGAGCGTATTGCCAATGAAATAGCTAAAACTCATGAACATGGAGCAATTTGGGCCAACCAATTTGATAATACTGCAAATAGAGATGCCCATCTTCACGGAACTGGTCCAGAAATATGGGATCAGCTTGATGGCAAGGTAGATGGATTCACATGTTCTGTTGGAACCGGCGGTACTCTTGCTGGCGTTGGGATCGCGTTAAAAGAGAAAAATAGTGACATTAAAATTTTGCTTTCGGACCCAATGGGGTCGGCATTATTTGAATTTTATGAAAACGGCACATTGAAGTCAGAGGGCACATCCATTACTGAAGGGATAGGTCAAGGCCGGGAAACCAATAACCTGAAAGGTGCCCCAATTGATGGGGCCTATCAAATTCCAGACGAAGAAGCGCTCCCAATCGTCTTCAATTTGTTAAAAAATGAGGGTTTGTGTGTTGGTTCTTCAAGTGGAATTAACATTGCAGGCGCCATTCGAATGGCAAACGAAATGGGACCAGGCCACACTATTGTGACTGTCCTTTGCGATTATGGCACACGCTATCAAAGCAAATTATTCAATCCCGCTTTCCTAAAGGAGAAAGGTCTTCCTTACCCTGATTGGCTCTCTTAATTTTGGTAAATCATAATATGGAATATAAAAACCCTGAAGCATTAGTTTCATCGACCTGGTTACTGGAAAATTTAAATAATCCAGATGTAGTAATTATCGATGCGAGTTTTTATTTGCCCGCTGCCGATCGTGATCCAAAGGCCGAATTTGCCTCCTGCCACATTCCAGGATCGATATTTTTTGACATTAATGCAATTGCCGATTTAAATTCTAGCCTACCACACATGCTGCCGAGCGCTGACGATTTTTCTGATCATATGAAAAATCTTGGTATAGCAAATAAAGATCATGTGATTTGCTACGATACCAACGGGGGACCTATGGCCGCGATGCGCGCCTGGTGGACATTCCGGGTTTTTGGCCATCACAAAGTCTCGGTTTTAAATGGCGGCTTACCGAAATGGAACAAAGAAGGTCATAAGACCAAGAACGGCGGTAGAAAAACGATAGAAACGGACTTTCACGCTGCTTTTCGCCCAGCTTTGGTAAAAACATTTGATCAAATTCGAGAAAATCTCGAGCGAAACGAATTTCAGCTTATTGACGCACGATCCGAAGGCCGATTTAACGGAGTAGACCCCGAGCCACGCGCCGATTTACAAGGCGGTCATATACCCGGAGCTATTAACCTTCCGTTTCAAAAACTGTTTAATACAGAAAATTTGATGGTTATGCGAAATGCCGATGAGCTCACAGTAATGTTAAGGAAGGCTGATATAAATCCAGAAGAACCTCTCGCATCGAGTTGCGGTTCAGGTGTAACGGCAGCCCCCCTTGTCTTTGCCCTTTATCTCCTAGGCTACGAAGAAGCCGCAATTTATGATGGTTCATGGGCAGAGTGGGGTGGCCGCGATGATACACCAATCATTACTTGAGTATTAAAATGGGCAAACGCAAGAAATATGATACTCGACTGGTTCACTCTGGATCAAACCCAAGAGATCAGAAAGGTGCTGTAAACCCGCCTGTTTTTAGAGCTTCAACTATCATCTTTCCAACCGTCGAAGCCATGAAGGAAGCTGAACAAAGAAAATTCGACACGACTTTCTACGGTGTACACGGCACTCCAACCACTTTTGCTCTCGAAACAGCTATGGCCGAAGTAGAGGAAGGATATAGAGCCATTTCTGTCTCTTCGGGCTTAGCTGCCATCACAACTGCTTTAATATCCTTTCTTAAGACCGGGGATCATCTTCTAATGGTCGATAGCGTTTATGCGCCAACCCGAAATTTCTGCGACACGACACTGAAACGTTTTGGCATCGAAACAACTTATTATGACCCCCTTATCGGTAGTAATATTGAAAATCTTATAAAGCCAGAAACCAAAGTTATTTTTACCGAATCTCCCGGCTCGTACACTTTTGAAATTCAAGACATTCCATCAATTGTTAAAGCTGCCCATAAACGTGAAATTAAAGTTATGATCGACAACACCTGGAGTGCCGGTTACTTCTTTAAGCCATTTGACCATAAAGTGGATATTTCCATCCAGGCAACTACAAAATACCAAGCGGGCCATGCCGACCTAATTCTTGGACACATCGTGACCAGGACAAAAGAAGATTGGTTGAAAGTAAAAACTAACACAGGAATCCTTGGACAAACTGTAGCACCCGACGTGTGCTATCTTGCTTTACGTGGCTTGCGAACTCTGGTTGTTCGTTTGGAAGAACACCAACAAAATGCCCTTACCATCGCAAACTGGTTAAAAGAACGGCCCGAGGTCGAAAAAATACTACATCCAGCATTTTCATCCTGTCCAGGGCATGAATTCTGGCAACGCGATTTTACAGGGTCGAGCGGTCTGTTCAGCGTGATTTTAAAAGACGTAAACATAGAAAAAATACACAATATGTTGAATAATATGGAGTACTTTTCTATGGGATATAGCTGGGGCGGTTTTGAAAGCTTAATGGTATACTCAGATCCATCAAAAATTCGAACTGCCACAAAATGGGAGACGTCCAGCCCCCTGCTCCGCATTCATGTAGGTCAAGAAGACGTCAGAGACTTGATAGCCGACCTAGAACGTGGATTAAACGGCCTTTCTGGAAAAACATAATGCGGAAAGATGCAAAACAAAACACAAAACTTATTCACGGCGGCAGTCACCCGGAAGACCAATCTGGAATCGTTAACCCACCGATTTACCGCGCTTCTACAGTTGACTACGGCACGATCAATCAGATGGAATTGCTGCGTGAAAACCCTGATGAAAATTTTGTATATGGCCGAATTGGAACACCAACTTCCAAGGCCTTTGAGGAGACTGTCGCCAACTTAGAAGGAGCGGAAAGAACAATCGCCGTCGGTTCGGGATTAGCTGCAATTTCGGCGGCCATGTTAGCATTCGTTAGTAATGGCGATCACGTGCTGGTGTGCGATAACGCCTATTCGCCAACACGAAGATTGAGCGAGGGTTTTCTTAAACGCTTTGGCGTTGAAACAACATACTATGATCCATTAGTTGGGACAGAAATCTCCAGTCTTTTTAAAAACAATACCAAGGTTATATATACAGAATCTCCCGGTTCACACACTTTTGAAATCCAGGATATTCCTGCAATAACGAAAGCCGCCCATGATAAAGGAATTAAAGTAGTCATGGATAACACCTGGGGCGCAGGTTATTTTTTTAAGCCATTCGACCATGGTGTAGATGTTTCCGTTCAGGCGGCGACCAAATACTACGTTGGACATTCTGACGCAATGATTGGAACCATCTCGATGTCAGGCGAAAATATTCAACCGGTAATCGAAAGCGTTAGGGTTCTCGGCTATAATATTTCTCCTGATGATGCGTATTTAGCGCTACGAGGTATGCGTACGTTAAACGTGCGACTGAAAAGACATCAAGAAAATGGGCTTAAAGTTGCTCAGTGGCTTTCGGATAGACCCGAAATTGAGCGAGTTTTGCATCCGGCGCTTCCTTCTTGCCCTGGGCATGAAATTTGGAAACGCGACTTTTCTGGTTCTAATGGGCTATTTGGAGTTGTATTTAAATCGCTCATTAAAACTGATATGGAACTATTCGTTGATGGACTCGAATTATTTAGTTTGGGCGGCTCTTGGGGTGGTTATGAAAGTTTGGTGTTACCGACAAATGTCAACCGCACATCAACCAAATGGCTGGGAAATGACAAAACTATCCGATTTCATATAGGCTTAGAAGATTCAGACGATTTAATCAAAGATATTAAAAGTGGCTTAAAAAGAATTGCAAAATAGCTTTAATGCGATTTCAAATCTTTCGACACATCCTCATGATCACCAACAACAATATGATGTTTGCTTTTCACTACTAGTTTTTCAAATAAAGGAACAAATAATAAAGGTAAAATTCCACCTACAACAATCCCCAACGCCATACTCCTGACATGTGGATCAAGATAACTTGCAACCAAATCAGCAACTATGTGAGATAACGCAGCTCCAAATACACCAGCAATATAACCATTTGAAACCAGTTTCAAAAGTCTGTTAATACTCCATCCACTATAGTAACCGAGGAGCATGATCGCCACGTGTACAAACCCGAAAACGAAACCACGGAGATTTGCATTGGTGCCTATTAACAATTCTTCTAAAATGTCTTCCATTACAGTTTAACTACAGGTTGCACAAATAACAGGTATTTCAAGATGAATATCATTTGCAAATGTAAGGCCTAAATATTCAGCGCCACCGGCAATATCAACACGCATTTTTTCATGACAACTTTCCAATATAGCTTCACAGCTAAGGCAATAATTGAGAATATGGGTATGTCGCTCATTTGGTGCGCTACAAGATACAAATTTATTTATTGAATTAATTCGGTGCGCAAGATTTAAACGGCACCAAAAATCTAGGATGCGATAAATTGTTGAAATATTTAAATTTTCATCATTCTCATTGAGATGTTCTTGAAGTTCATAGGCAGAAATCGGCTTCGACTGCCCCAATAGTGCATCAATGACTGTCATTCGCTGGGGTGTTAAAGTATATTTAAACTCGTAACAACGATCCATAGCCAGTGATTTAAATTCTGAATTCATTATGTTCGCTAGAAGTTAGTCTAATAAAATGTGATTTATAACGATAATGCAATAATATTGCAATAAATAATTTAAACTGTATAACTGAAGTAAGCCGTAACATCTATCCGAACACTTGACACTTTATGCTCAAAGTAGGATTACGTGATATATGGCAAAGGACAAACAATCCATTATCGAAGACGCGATAGCTAACTTTCAGTTTGACACTAATGGTTTAATCCCGGCTATCGCCCAGCAATTTGATACGGGTGAAGTATTGATGATGGCTTGGATGAACCGAGATGCGATAATCACGAGCCTCAAAGAGAAAAGGGTCGTTTATTGGTCAAGGTCAAGGCAAAAATTGTGGCGCAAAGGTGAAAAATCGGGCCAGATTCAATATCTCAAAGAGTTAAGATGGGATTGTGACGGCGATACAATTTTACTCCAAGTTGATCAGGACGGTGTAGCATGCCACACAGGTAGACGAAGTTGTTTCTTTTCAGCAATCCGAGATGGCAAACTAGAAACGATCTTTAGTGTAAAAATTGATCCCGAAAAATTATACAAGTAAATGAAAAATGCTCGCACCCAAACATAGAAAACGGTTTATTTTTCTAAAGGTATTATGCGGTTTTTATTTTTTTTCACATAACCAGGCGTTGCATGCGGAAAAACTCCTCATTTTCGCAGCTTCAAGTCTTGCCAAGCCCTTGCAGGAAATTACTGATATCTACCAGAAAGAAACTTCGACCCGCGTCAATATTTCATTCGCCTCAAGCTCAACGTTAGCCCGTCAAATTATTAAAGGAGCACCCGCTGACATCTATATTTCAGCTAATCATAAATGGATGGAATTTCTAATACGGAAGAAACCTTTCATTGGCAAAAGTAAACAGGAAATATTGTCAAATAAATTGGTCATTATAACGCAACAAAGTCAATTTTCTTCAATTAAAAACCTCACCGGAAATTCAATAAGAAAATTGCTAAAGGATAGCCGCTTGGCGATGGGGGATCCGGATCATGTACCAGCCGGAATTTATGGAAAACAAGCATTAATCTATCTGAAATTGTGGCAGCAAATTAGAAACAGGTTAGCTCGCACGACAAACGCCCGCGCTGTTTTAAATCTCGTTGAGCAGGGTGAAACCGTCGCCGGTATTGTGTACAGTTCTGACGCGCATATGAGCGAGAAAGTACGCGTAGTGTTTAATTTCCCGAGCGCGACACATGATCGAATTTCCTATTGGGCAGCTCTCACAAAAAAAAATAGGCTAACCGCAGGGGTTGATTTTTTTAAAATTCTCTTTAGCCCAAACTCAAAATTAGTTTTCAAAGAGCATGGTTTTCTGGTGAAGTGAACAAATGTTAAGTCCAACGCCTATAGAATTAGAAGCGCTCTATTTAAGTTTAAAAGTAGCCGGTTGGAGCCTGTTTGCAACACTACCTCTCGGCCTTTTGACAGCGTGGATACTCGCTCGTAAGAATTTTTATGGCCACACACTTCTTAACAGTATTGTCTATCTGCCACTCGTCTTGCCTCCGGTTGTTATTGGTTTTGTCTTACTTGCGATGCTTGGCCGGCAGGGACCTATTGGTGAACTGCTCTATAATTTGTTTGGTATCACTGTAATTTTTACCTGGCAAGGGGCAGCTATAGCATCGGCCATTATGTCCTTTCCCCTCATGGTACGTGCCATTCGACTTTCTATTGAGAATGTAAGTACGGATCTCGAGGAAACTGCACGTACTTTAGGCGCTTCGCCAATCAAGGTATTTTATTCGATTACGTTACCTTTAATTTCTCCCGGGATATTGTCCGGAACGGTTCTTGCGTTTGCCCGTAGCCTCGGTGAATTCGGCGCGACTATTACTTTTGTATCAAATATCCCGGGCGAAACCCGCACCTTACCTTTAGCAATATACTCGTTTTTGCAAACACCCGGCGGTGATACTGGAGCATTTCGGCTGGTCGTCCTTTCCATAGGCATCGCCCTGCTATCCTTGTTAGTTTCGGAATTATTAGCTCAACGTGTAAAACGACAGGTTGAGGACAAATAAATGTTAAAGCTTTCGATTAAACATCATTCTGGTAACTTCCCTATCGATATGACATTTGAGGCCGATCCACGGAGCATAACCAGCATATTCGGTCGTTCAGGCTCCGGCAAAACCTCGATCATTAATATGGTTGCAGGTTTGAAGAAACCAGACAGCGGCCTAATAAAAGTTGGTGATGACATCTTATTAGATACGGACAACAATATAGATTTGCCCCCGGAAAAACGGGGCTTGGGCTACATTTTTCAAGATGGCCGTTTATTTCCCCATATGGATGTGCGCAAAAATCTATTGTATGGGTCGCGGCTCACTGCTACCGACACTGATATAACTTTTGATCACGTTATAGATATCCTTAAAATAGCTCCATTGTTGGAACGCAAGCCTCTCAACCTTTCCGGTGGAGAAAAGCAACTTGTTGCAATTGGTCGGGCTATTCTCACTCAACCCCGACTTCTGCTGATGGATGAACCGCTTGCTTCAATTGATACACAATTGCGTGGTCAAATTCTCCCGTTTATAGAAGAATTACGGGATAAACTGGGACTGACTATAATCTATGTTAGCCATGCAATCGATGAAGTCATTCGACTCTCAGACAAAATGGTCCTAATTTCAAATGGTACAAAAAAAGCAGAGGGTACTGTTGATCAAATAATGGGTCGTTTGGACTTGCACCCACTAACCGGACGTTTTGATGCCGGCGCTGTACTCAAAACAATTGTGGAAAAATATGACGAAACATTTGATCTGACTAGCCTCTCATTTAATGGGGGCACCTTACAAGTAACTGGAGCAAAACTTCCAATTGGGGAAAAGGTTCGCGTTCATGTGAGGGCAAGGGATGTTTCCCTTTCAATAAACTATCCCAAAGAAACAAGTGTTCTAAATATCTTTGAGGGTGTAATTACTGAGATCGGTGACCAAGGAGGCCCTCAAGTGGACATCAAGATTGATATCGGTTCGACGCTCATTGCTCGTATTACTAAAAAATCTTACGAAGAACTAAATCTCAAAAAGGGTTCCACGATTTTTGCCATGCTAAAAGCCGTTGCGGTAGACCGGCGTAGTTTATGGAACAAGAATCAGATTTTCCCCACGATATATTGATGAATTCAAATAAATTTCTTATCCCAGCTAACCATTCCACTCACTAACAACTTCTCCCGAACCAATCCTTTTGCGCTCTTTCGGAGGTTCAATCGCAGTACCAATAAACATAAAACCGAAAATCTCTATTTTTTCTTCATGGCCTAGTAATTTTTTCACATCTTTATGGTAAGCAGGCCATTCCGTTAACCATTGGGCCGAATAACCCAGGGCATGAGACGCATTTAATATATTTTGACACATTGCACCACCCGACAATATTTGCTCCCAAAGGGGTATTTTATGGAGCTTCTGCTCATTAGGGTAACAAGTAATTGTCAACAAAATTGGAGCAGATTTTGGGCGTTGCCTCCAATATTGAATCTTTTCCTCCGTCGGCGATGCATCTTCTTTGGCAAATAGGTCAGCATAAAGTTCACCCAACTTAAACTGCCCCTCTTTCCGGATTATTTGAATTCGCCATGGACCGCATCGTGAATGATCAGGGACGCGCAACCCAACCTCAATAATAGTATTCAGCTCTTCTTCAGTCGGACCAGGTTCTGACAAATTAGCCGCCACAACCGAGCGACGATTGCGTAAAAATTCTATTACTGGGTTTTCGACGTTATCTAACATACTGTGTTTCCAATTCTACAAGGCAGTGATTAAGGACTATCTCTATAATCCAATTTTATTTAATTTACAGCAAATTTTTTCGGAGTTTTAATCGACGAAAAATAAAAATAACGCTATAACTTTTGAATGGTCATGAGAGTTTTATTACTATTTTTCTTGCTGATCTGTAGTGTTACGCAGGCCTTTGCTATACCTTTCGATGAGGCGAGGCATCTTCTGGCACGGACAGGATTTGGATCACCCTCGCCCATCGAAATTGATAGGATCCTGCCCTTAAATTATGAGGCAGCAGTTGATAGTATACTTGACGGTGTTTTAACTAAGGCCATCACACCCGTGCCCAAATTTTTAAATCACCCCTCAATACATCCAAAAGTTAAATACATGAACAGTGCTACAAAAAAGGTCTTCCAAATAAGAGGACGAAAAGATCGCATATCCGTTCGGTTATGGTGGATTAAGGAAATGCTCACGACACCATCCCCCTTCACGGAGCGCATGGTACTATTTTGGCATAACCACTTTGTATCTGAAATCGCCAAAGTCCAATACGCCGACTGGTCATATGAACAAAATGCAGTATTTCGAAAATTTGCAATTGCAAACTTTAAGAACCTATTACTCGACGTCTCAATGGGCCCAGCGATGATGAAATACCTCGATACTAGTAAAAACAAAAAAAATAAGCCAAATGAAAATTTTGCCCGCGAGATATTGGAACTGTTTACACTTGGAGAAGGCCACGTTTACACCGAAGAGGATATCCGCGAGTCATCACGTGCCTACACCGGCTGGCAGATTGATTATTCAACCGCAAAGTTTGTCTGGAAAATTTGGTCGCACGATAATGGCGTAAAAACGTTCCTTGGAAGAGAGGGACAATTCGATGGCCTGGATATTATTGACATTATTCTAGAGCAGCCTCGAGTTTCCGAATATTTAGTTGAAAAACTTTGGCATGAATTCGTATCTGATGATTCCAATCCCAGCGAAGTCAAACGTCTAGCAAAACTAATCAGAAACCATAATTATAACCTTAAACCAATGATAAAAGCTTTATTGATGTCAGACACCTTTCGTGATCCAAACAATCGCGGTTCACTAATAAAATCACCAATCGAACTAACTATCGGTACTCTTCGCTTATTGGGATTAAACCCGCCAGAAATTAAAAAAGTTTGGGCCCACCAAAAAAGGTCGGGCCAAGATATCTTTCAACCTCCAGATGTTAAAGGCTGGCGTGCGGGCAATTCATGGATTTCATCAACAACCACCCTGAGTCGCGTTAACTTTTTAAAAGCTGCTTCAAGTGGCTTCATGAAGTATCGAAAAAATAATGTGCCCGGTAAAATGGAACTAAGGAAAGCGCAATTTGGAACAGCCGATCCTTGGCCATTACTAAAACGCGAGGCAAATGAACCCGGGTACTTAAAGCGACTAGTCCTTGCGGTTAATCCAGTGATGAGAAAGAAATTCATTGGGAAGAAACGTAAAGTTATCAGAAACTTGTTACTCGATCCAGCTTATCAGGTGAAATGAAAAATGATGCAACGACGGGAATTTTTAAAGTATTCAATCCTGATTTCTACAGTAATGGCGGGAAAAATTAAACTCATCACATACCCAGTATACGCAGCAAACGGAAATTGGGGTAGGACGCTTATCCTATTGGAGCTTAAGGGTGGAAATGATGGTTTAAATACTATCGTACCTTATACTGATGAACTTTATTACAAGCTTCGGCCGACCCTCGGAGTTAAGCGAGATAAAGTTATGCAAATCTCTGATAAGTTTGGTTTTAACCCAGCTTTTTCAGATCTAATGCTCCTCTGGAAAAATAAAGAAATGGCAATTGTTCAGGATGTAGGTTATCCCAATCCCAACCTTTCGCATTTTCGTGGTATTAATATCTGGAATTCAGCTTCCAACGCCAGTGATTTCATCGATGACGGTTGGATTACTCGCCTATTCTCAGAAGCAAGACCAGGTGCAGAGTTTGCCGCTGACGGGGTTAATCTCGGAAAAAATTCAGCTGGCGCACTCATCGGAAATAAAGCTAAATTAATTACACTCGGCAAAAAGCCTGATAATACTTTAACACAAGCAAGCCGAATTCGACCCGGCAAGTCTCAAATGGCAAATAAAGCCCTAGACCATATCTTAAAACAACGCCGTGATCTTAGGGGAGCGGCCGATAACATTATTGAAAAACAATTAAAAAACATCAGTTTAGATGGTGTGTTCCCTCAATCAAGTTTAGGGTTGCAATTTCAAACTGCAGCCCGACTTTTGATTGCCGGTGTTAAGGTGCCGGTTATAAAATTAACGATAGATGGTTTTGACACTCATGCAGAACAGGAACCTCTGCATACTGAGTTACTTAGCGAGGTATCAAAAAGCGTGGCCACATTTGCAAAGATTATGAGATCTAATGACTTGTGGAATAAAATCACAATTATGAGTTATTCAGAGTTCGGCCGCCGTGTAGCTGAAAATAACAGTTCTGGGACGGATCATGGAACAGCCGCACCCCAATTCCTATTTGGTGGAAAAATTAAAGGTGGAATTTATGGCAACCCACCAGAACTAAGTGACTTGAACAAAGGTAATCTAAAATTTCAAGTACATTTTCGTGAAATTTATGCCTCTGTTGCTCGCGACTGGTGGGGCTTAAATGCTGATTTCATCAAGGAAAAATCGCTAAGTCTTTTTGCATAATTTATAACCAACTTCAACTCCAATATACAGTTTTTTTATTCTAAATAACTGAAAATAAAACGTAAGGGTCGTGACCCGGCATTAGTTGCGACCTATCTTTTGTTATCTATCTACCGCTTACTATTGCTTTATTTGATTTGGGATCGATGGTATAAGAGCGCAAATATTTGGAAATACCATGTCCGAAATTACCAATACGCACGAATCTTTATCCAACGACATCGAAACAAAAATAGGGTCTGAGCGAACCTTTGGATTTGTTTTTTTTGTGTTTTTTGTGTTACTGGGTGGGTGGAATTTTTACAAAGACAATCCCGAGTGGGGTTGGAGCTGGATAGGAATTGCCGGATTATTTGCTATATTAGCTCTCACCTTTCCCAGGGCTCTAAAAGGACCCAATGTGCTTTGGTTCCGTTTTGGTTTACTTTTGCACAGAATCATAAGCCCTCTGATCTTAGGCCTGATTTTTTTTGTAGCTGTCACACCCACTGCATTGATTATGCGCATGTTGGGGAAAGATCTGTTAAATCTGCGCTTGGATTCAAATGCAAAAAGTTATTGGATTCGCCGCAATCCGCCCGGACCGGAACCCAGATCCATGGGCAATCAGTTTTAAGGGATTAGTATTATATGGCATTCTTATTTGAGCTCTGGCAATTTCTTAAAGTTCGTAAAAAGTTCTGGCTACTCCCTATCTTGATTATGATGGTTTTATTCGGCGGTTTAATTATTCTCGCCCAAGGTTCCGCCATAGCGCCATTTATCTATACAATTTTCTAAAGGTAATATGCTGTGCGAATCCTTGGCCTCTCTGGATTTTATCATGACAGTGCCGCCGCCTTAATTGAAGACGGCTTAATCACAGCTGCTGCCCAAGAAGAGCGCTTCACACGCAAAAAGCACGATGCTGGGTTCCCAGAGAACGCTGTAAAATTTTGTCTAAATCATGCTGGAATTAAACTCGAACGAGTTGACCGAGTAGTTTTTTATGACAAGCCGTTTCTTAAGTTTGAACGCCTTTTGGAAACTTACGTAGCACATGCCCCACGAGGTTTTAAGTCATTCAGCATGGCGATGCCTTTGTGGTTGCGCGAGAAATTATTTCAAAAAGACCTAATCCGTAAAAAACTGAAAGACACGTTTGGCGAATTTGATTGGAAAAACAATCTACTTTTTTCGGAACACCATATGAGCCACGCAGCATCGGCTTATTTCCCCTCCCCTTTTGGCGAGGCGGTTGTGTTAACTATGGATGGCGTTGGTGAATGGACCACCACTTCTATGGCTGTCGGCCAAGGTAACAAACTTGATATCCATCGTGAGCTTCACTTTCCTCATTCACTAGGGTTGCTCTATTCGGCATTCACCTATTACATTGGATTCAAAGTAAATTCAGGTGAATATAAAGTTATGGGGCTCGCCCCTTATGGTGAACCGAAATTTGTGCAAACAATATTCGATAATTTGATCGATCTGAAAAATGACGGCACCTTTCGCTTGGACCAGTCATATTTCAATTATAGTACTGGCCTAACAATGACCAACTCCAAATTTGACAATTTGTTTGGCGCCCCTCCGCGCAGACCGGAAGACCTTCTGGAGCAATTTCATATGGACTTAGCAGCGTCAATCCAAGTTGTTACGGAAGAAGTCATCTTGCGACTTAGCCGGTCTTTAGCGCAAGAAACAGGAATGAATAATTTATGTCTAGCCGGTGGAGTGGCTTTAAACTGCGTCGCTAACGGCAAAATTCAACGAGATGGCGCGTTCAGCAACATTTGGGTTCAACCCGCAGCTGGCGATGCAGGAGGAGCACTGGGCGCAGCTCTTGCCGCCTACCATCTATTCGAAGGGCAAGAACGAGTGCCTGCCGCGGGATTAGATCGCATGGAAGGCTCTTACCTGGGACCAGAGTTTGACCAGAAAGAAATCGAACAACATTTATCCGATGCCGGCGCAAAGTTCGAAGTTTTAAAAGAAGACCAAGTTATCAACGAAACCGCCACAGCTATTGTCAACGGCTTAGCTGTGGGATGGTTCCAAGGCCGAATGGAATTCGGACCGCGAGCACTGGGAAACCGCTCAATACTAGGCGATCCACGTTCCGAAAAAATGCAAAAAAACTTAAATTTAAAAGTCAAATATAGGGAAAGTTTCCGACCTTTTGCCCCTTCAGTATTGAGCGAACACGTTGGGGAGTGGTTTGAACATGAGACAATCTCTCCCTATATGCTTTTGGTGGACGGCGTCAAGAAAAGCCGACGACGCGCTATGACAACAGATGAACAGGCCTTGTTCGGAATAAACAAACTCAACATTGCACGTTCTGAGATCCCCGCTGTAACCCACATTGATTATTCTTCACGAATACAGACAGTACATGCCGATACAAATCCACGTTATCATTCACTCATTTCAAAATTCAATGAATTAACAGGGTGCCCCGTAGTAGTTAATACAAGCTTCAACATACGGGGAGAACCCATCGTATGTTCTCCAACGGACGCCTTCAGATGCATGATGGGAACAAACATAGATTTGTTAACCATTGGAAATTGCATGGTATGGAAGAAAAACCAAGACCCTGCTTTGCAAAAAGATTACAAAGAGACATTCGAACTCGACTGAAACGGGAACACTCTAACGCTAGAATGTTTACGCTATTAAATCCACCACGATCACTAATATCCAGCAAAAAAATACCGTCGCTGTAAGAAAACATTAAATCAAAAATATTGAAATCCTAGAATATAATTGGACCCCGGGATTTTCGGATATCTTCCAATGTTTTCTTTTTAGGTGACTAACTCAAATATATATATGTATTATAGCAATTTTCTACAGGGGAAGAAGTGAGCCATGTATGTATATGACCTTGAGGGGGAACAAAAATTTAGTTCGGAGAAGCATGTTGAAAAAGTTTTACAGGTAGTTTCTGGCGGAGATGTGACAATTGCTTGCTGGGAGCCTGGACAGATAAGCCCTAATCACTGCCACCCAGATGCTACTGAGATTTACTTTTGTTACCAGGGAGGAGGAAAAATGAGAACTGAGAATGGGACGGTTAATGTTTTCCCCGGTGCGTTTACTATCCATCCTCCAGGTGAATTGCATGAGTATACCAATGGTCCAAAACGCACCATGTTGTTTAGAGTTAGATATGGTAAAGATATGGCATCACGCGTAAGAGAATGGCCCTACAACTCTTCGTGGCAGGAGAGTAAATCTGATAAAGAATATTTTCGGGATCTTAATATGGATTAGTCGTTAAACAAAAGGATTACAGCATGAAAAATACTAAAACAAAGGGTGCTTACAAAGCAGGGGATGGTAAATACGTATTTGAAGTTGATCAGCTTGAAGGATTAATGGCGGGGCCAGGATATGCCGAGACTTTTGGACCAGTAGTTGAAGGAGAGTTAACACAGGTAGGTTTAATGACCCTCCCCGCTGGTCAAACATCGGAACCTCATTTTCACGCTAATGAACAATGGGTATATATCCTACAAGGCAATCTAGAAGTAACTGTAGACGGGGATAAATCATTGGCTGGGCCTGGTGGATTAATCTATTTTCCTTCAAACGTAGTTCACTCAGTAACAGTTTTACCAGGCGAAGATTGCAAGTTTTTTACCTGCAAGGACCTGCGGACAGGTATAGCAGGCACGCCGGTGAAGAAGTAAAAAGTGACTATCCTAATACGATAAAGGCACCGAACGACAAAGCCAAACTTAATAAAATTCTGTCGATGCTTTAAACCTACCATTTGTTTTTGATAAATATATGGGAATGGACTATTCTTCGACATGACCTACCCTCCATAGAGGCTCTAATTAAAACTGTACGGATTCCAGTGAGTTACATGTCTAGTGCTTGAGAAGATGGCGACCCCGGCAGGATTGAATATTGATTGCATTTTCAGTCGGTTAGCTAAATGTTAGCCACAAAAATTTCCCTTTATATACCAGTATTTCCCAACTAATTGGCGAACTTTGAAGCGAAGATGATTGAATAAAACTATTTTGAAATTGATTAAAAACATATCTATTCTAATCTGCTGGTTTCTGCATGCTAGCGATAAAACCATTTAAATCCTTTTTGTTTTCCTGCCGAGCCACAATATCGCGAATTCGATACAAAATGAAACCAGTGTCTGTAGCGATCTTATTTAGATAATCTTTACTGTGGAAATATCTTCCATTTGTCTGAATTTTAAAATTACCGGCATTCATACTTTCAACATTAAATACAAAAAACCCACCAGGCTGAAGACGTCCAAAAACTGCGGAGCAAATTTGTTCAAGGTCACCAAAGTAAATGCATGTATCAGCAGCTAAGATTAGTTCATAAAAAGGCAATCCCATATCAACTTGGTTAAGAAAAGAGATAATATCATCTACAAATTCAGCATCATACCTATTAGCCTCGCGACTAATTCGAACCATTTCAACTGATATATCAACGTTGTGGATTTTTTCTGCTATATCACGAATTTCTTTGGCAACAAGGCCAGTGCCTCCACCCAAATCTAGTACGTTTTTATATCTCTCTATGGGCAATTCTTCCATTATTTCATCGATTTCTTTTCTCAATAAACGAGGCACATCGTAACCTAAATCATCTATCAATATAGTTTCAAATCGATCTGCAAATTCATCAAATAGGTTACTGACGTACTGCAAGGGAATAACATCTGTTGTTACGCCTTTCAGGGCATTCATTCTGTGAAGGGATGACTTGTCATCGGGATTAAGTTTTAAGCAAATCTGAAAAGCATTGATAGCCTTTTTATCTTCTTGAATTGCACTAAAACAATTTCCCAACATAGCATATATTCCACTCTGCGATGAATCAATTTCCAAACTTTGTTCAATATAATTTATGGCAGTCTTAAAATTGAAATTTTCATAGTGCGCCCTACCTAAGCGATTAATTAATCCTATGTTACCAGGTTCGAATTCAAGGCACTTTTCAAGAATGATGATTAATTCTGCTATATTTTTCAATCCTGCAAAAGCTCCTGCAAGGCTCATGTGCGCTGGAATAGAATCTGGTTTCAATTCAATTACTTTTTGGAATGCAATAATAGCTTCCGCGTAACTCCTGGTTTCCATCAACAAGTTTCCGTATGTCATATAAACGTCCGGCACAGACTGATGAAAATCTAATTTCTCTTTAATAACTCGAATACCTTCTTCTGGCTTTCTTAATTCCTGAGAAATGTGTGCAAAATTTATTAGCGCCAGAGAATCAAATGGCGTTAACTCGATCAATTTTCTCAAACAGTTCTCAGCGTCCTCATATCGCTCCGACGATTTATATGCTTCTGATAAAAACCCTAGAATCTCTGCATTACCTGTATCAATTTTAGAACAACGTTCGAAAAACACACTTGCATTCTGGAAATTCCTCATACCCAGAAATATTATCCCCTGCAGGTACTGAAATTCAAAATTTTCAGGATCGAGTTTGAGTAATTTTCTGCATAGTTTATTAGCTTTTTTGTATTTACCAGCTCTGGTTAAATCAACGGCCTTCGAATAATCAATATTTAGCATCAATAATTTCTCACAAACACCAAAACACTAGAACGAAACCCTTTTCCAAAGCATACTAAAACAATAAATATCTATAGCGCAAATTAATCAATTACTAGAAACTATGGCCCCGGATAAATTGGCTAACCAATAGAAAGGAAAGTGGCTAACTAGAAACGAAACGTTGAGAAACTGGGATATTTTATAGGAAGTGGCGACCCCGGCAGGGCTCGAACCTGCGACATTCGGTTTAGAAATACGGGCTTAAATGTTCTACCATTTGTGCTACACCTC
>CAZXSC010000015.1:0-36880 GCA_964643045.1 uncultured Rhodospirillaceae bacterium | reverse complement strand
AGGGGTTACCCTTGGTGCGGGTAATGGCCACTTTGCCATTGCCATCAATACCCAAGAAATTATGGGGGCTTTTCACCGATAACATGGCGTTAGTTGATACTTCAACGCCACCGTCAGTACCGTTTTTAAAACCTACCGGTGAAGACAGGCCACTGGACATCTCACGGTGGGTCTGGCTTTCGGTGGTGCGTGCGCCCACGGCCGACCAGGTGATTAGATCCTGAATGTATTGTGGGGAAATTGGGTCCAGCGCTTCAGTTGCTGTGGGCAGGCCTATTTCAGCCACATCAATGAGCAGTTGCCGGGCAATTTGCAGGCCCTCTTCAATGGCGAAGGTGTCGTTTAGGTGAGGGTCATTGATTAAACCTTTCCAGCCCACGGTGGTGCGGGGCTTTTCAAAGTACACACGCAGCACAAGAAAGAGGGTGTCTGAAACCTCATCTGCTAATTTTTTGAGCTTTTTTCGGTCACGCCCTTCAACAAAATCAGTTGCCACGGCACCTGGTGATACACAGTTTACTCTGATTTCCGGACCGAGAACCCGGGCCAGCGACAAGCTCATAGTATCTATTGCGGCTTTGCATGAGACGTAAGCTATGCTGCTGCCAGTCCCTTTAAAACCAGATACAGAAGACAGATTGACTATAACACTATCACCAGCGGCCTTTAGTAAAGGCCGCAATTCTCGGATCACTGAAAACGGTCCTCGAACATTGGCAACAAGCATCTTGTCCATCAGATCGTCATCAAGGGCGTCTAAGTCATGGTGGGGAATAGGTTTTGTGAAACCCGCCGAATTTACCAGAATATCGAGTTTTTCGTGGTTTGATTTAATGATATTCGCTGCTTCTTTTACAGACACGCTATTTTCTAGCGTTAGCTGCTGAATAGTATGGTCTTCGTTCGGTAATTCAGTCAGAAGTGCCTTCGCTCGATCAATGCCAGTGTTATATCCTATTATAACTTTAGCTCCCGCAGCTGCCATCATTCGTGCTGTGGCGGCACCAATTCCGTTGCTGGCACCGGTAATGAATGCTGTCTTCCCGGAAAGTTCTTTTGACATGTATTATTTACTTCCGTCTTCTATTTACCCAGAGTTGGAACTTTGTGGCTATCTAAGGCTATACAGATATTTTTTGTTTCCATATAAAAATCAAAACTATAGTCGCCTCCGTCACGTCCTATACCACTCGATTTCATTCCCCCAAAAGGAGCGGGGAGGTGACGGTTGTTTTCCGAATTTATCCAGATCATTCCAGCATCCAAAGACCGGCCTAACCTATGGGCTCTCCCAACATCTCCTGTCCAAACATAACCGGCTAAGCCATAATCAATGTTATTTGCAAGTTTGATGACCTCTTCTTCCGTTTCGAATGGAATAGCGGTGAGAACAGGCCCAAATATTTCTTCTTGGGCGATACGCATGTTGTTGTTTGCTTTAGTGAAGAGGGTTGGTTCCACAAATAAACCGCCGTCCAGGATATTTGCTGAACATCCGCCAATTTTGATCTCTGCTCCATCTTTTTTAGCAATATCCCAATAACTACACACTTTATCAAAGTGGTGCTGGTGAATAAGTGGTCCAATTTCAGTTATTGGATCAAGAGGATGACCCACTTTAAGTTTTTTAATCCGCTTTACCAACTTGTCGACAAACTCGTCATGTATTGATTTTTCGATCAGCAACCGGCTGGAAGACGTGCAACGTTCCCCATTCAAACTAAAAATCATGAATATTACAGCATTTAATGCGCGCTCAAGATCAGCGTCGTCAAAGACAATAACAGGGTTTTTCCCACCAAGTTCAAAATGTACCCTTTTCAAAGTTTTGGACCCTTGTTCCATAATTTGACTACCTGTTTTGGACTCGCCAACAAAGGCAATAGCTTTAATGGCAGGATGTTCGGTCAAGGCTTTGCCAGCCGTTTCACCTGCGCCATTTACAAGATTTATGGCACCTTTAGGAATACCCGCTTCGTGCATGATTTCCGTTAACAGCATTGCTGTCAGAGGGCTCCATTCTGCTGGTTTATGGACGACAGTGCAGCCTGCTGCAAGAGCAGGAGCAATTTTCCACGTTGAGAGCATAAATGGTGTATTCCAGGGAGTAATAATACCAACTGGTCCGATTGGTTGGCGAGTTGAATAATTTATATGATCCATCGCAGGCATCGAATCGCCGCTCGTGGCTTCTGCAGATTTATCTGCAAAAAACCGGAAATTTTCTGCCCCACGAAGGGCGGCTTTGCTCATAAAGCGAAGAGGCTGTCCTGTATCTAAACATTCAATATAGGCAATTTCCTCCGAACGTTTAACTATTTTATCGGCAATATTGTGCAGAAGTTTCCGACGTTTGCTACCGTCCATGTCTCTCCATGAAGGGAATGCTTCTGATGCTGCTTTAGCTGCCATTTCGATATCCGCTGCATTTCCATGTTTGACTTCATTCAGAATAGATCCATCGACGGGTGAACAATTCTCAAAAACCTCCTTTGATTTTCCTGAGGCTTTTTTGCCATTAATAAAATGGCCCATTGTCCCTTTTTTGAACTGTTTTAAATAATGGTTAGCGGAGTTTAAATTTTTTGCTAGATCATCTGAGGCTTTGACATGGTCAAGCATTAGCTCGCTCCTCAACATATTTGTGTATGTTATTTTTATTAATACGCAGTTCTCCATCGAATTCATTGAGTTCCGCTGACATAGCAAGAGGCCCATTTTCGTGGACTGGTTGTAAGTACTCTTCAACAGTAGAAAAAATTTTTTTCAAAGCTGTAATTTTGTCATTTTTTTTGCGGCCTGGACCAATTTTGAGCTCAACGTGCACAAACCCGTTATCTGGGTGGCCATCAGCCACCTTATAGTGATCACGTCGTGCGGCGCGTACCCGCAATCCTCCGATCGAGAATATACCTGTTGAAATAGCGGTTTTGTGGACATTCTCAATAAGGCCATCAAGTTGTATTAATTTTCCAACATTATCGGAATATTCAATGATGATATGTGGCATATCCCCAATCCCTAAATAAATTGACAGTACACATTTATCGATTAACTTGTTAACTAAATCAAATGTAGTGTCAATAGCAGGAAAATTCGAAGAGAAAATTATGGCCCATGGCCTCTCAAAATTAAAAGGATCGATACCGCCTCTGATCACTCCGTTCAAGGATGGCCACGTAGATTATCAAGCTTATGCAGGGCTTGTTGAATTCCAAATTGATAAGGGCTCCCACGGTATCCTTGTTAATGGCACCACGTCTGAGCCATCAACACTGACTTTGGAAGAGCGCAATAAGACAGTACAGACGGCTGTTAACACGAATAAGGGGCGTTTACCAATTGTTGCGGCTACCGGATCACAATCTTTGGCGGAGTCGAGAAATTTGACACGATATGCGGCCGAAGCCGGAGTTGATGCCTTGTTGATCGTAACGCCTTATTACATTGTGCCGCCGCAGAGAGGCTTAATCGAATATTATTTGGATGTAATGGAAGGTATCGATGTTCCCTGGATGATTTACCACATTCCGGGTCGTGCCTCGGTTTCTATAACTCTAGATTCGGTGAAAGAGCTAAAGGACCGATCCCCATACTTCGTTGGTATGAAGCATGCGGTGAATGATCTAGCATTCGTATCGGAGTGTATTAATACTTTTCCTGACTATCTAGTTTTTGTTGGCTTGGAAGAGCTTAGCTTTCCCGAGATGGCAATCGGTGCCGTAGGTTTGATGAATGCCGTTGGAAATTTGAGACCCGACTTTCTCGCAGAGATGTGCCAAGCGGTTTGGGACAATGACCTAGCGAAAGGCAGAGAAATTCACCAAAGAATGTTGGAGATTAATCAGAGTGTTTTTTTTGATACGAACCCTATTCCTATTAAGTACATGATGAAAAGATTGGGTTTAATTCCCGAAAATCATCATCGATTGCCAATGATGCCTGCTGAACCAGCACTGGAGAAAAGACTTGATGGTGTTCTTGAACGCGCAGGGTTGTTGTAATTGAAATATTAGAAAAGGGAAAAGAATGAAAATAGCCAGTTTTGAGAAGAATGAAATAGCTAGTTATGGCGTAATAACTGATGACGGCATTATTGATTTAGGCTCCCGTTTAGGATCAAAGTTTCCTGCTCTCATCGATGTTTTGGAAGCGGATGCGATGGACGAAATAATCCAGGCTATTGTCGGCGCCGATGCTGATTATTTGTTAAATGATATTACCTTCCAAATTCCTATCACTAAACCGGAAAAAATAATTTGCATCGGCGTCAACTATGCTAACCGCAATGAAGAGTATAAGGATGCCTCGGATGCTCCAAAGTTTCCAAGTTTATTTATGCGGTCCCCCGGGTCTTTTGTTGGTCATAATCAAAACATTATACGTCCCCCTGAATCGGAGCAATTGGATTATGAAGGTGAGATAGTGCTCGTAATAGGGAAAGGCGGCAGACGCATTAAAGCGGATAATTATTTGGAACACATAGCCGGTTTTACAATTATGAATGAAGGAACTATTCGTGATTGGTGTAGACATGCCAAGTTTAACGTTACTCAAGGAAAAAATTTTTTTGCAAGCGGGTCTATTGGCCCTTGGCTGATTACCAGAGATGAGGTTAGTGACTTAGGAGGATTATCTATTCAGACGCGGATAAATAGTGAGGTTCGCCAGGATGATTCAATTGGTAATATGATTTTCAAATTTCCGTATCTTTTGAATTATTTGTCTACTTTTTTTGATCTAAAACCTGGTGATTTAATAGCTACAGGTACCCCAGTTGGAGCCGGCGCTAGATTTGATCCGCCGGTCTGGCTGAAGCCAGGAGACATCGTTGAAATCGATGTGCCGGCTATTGGCAAACTCAGTAACGTTGTTGCAGATGAGAAATTATTTAACAATAATTAATTTTAAACGTTAGGGTCAATTCTATAGAAGCAGACCAAAATGCTGTGAATATTTCCAGTTAAATCTGGTTAAAGGGTCTCCATAAAAGAAGGATGTTTTGATGGAGAGGTTCGACGATAAATCGATTTAAGTTTTATTCCTCACTTAGAACTTCTTTAAGATTGTGTAAGAAAGCGTCAGTATCTTCCGGAGTTCCCATTGAAAGGCGAATATAATTTCCGAAGTCATTGCCACCGAATGAGGCGTCAAGAGCAGGGCCACTGACGGTTGAAATTCGTACGCCACGCGCGCGCATGGCTTTAACAATATCTGCTCCAGGGCGTTTAACATCACACGCCACAAAATTAGTTACTGACTCCATTGGGTTATAGCCCATGTCTCGAAGTCCCTTAATAACGCGCGAACGTTCTATGGCATTTTGGTTCAATATGAACTGGCTGTATTCGGGCTCGTTCCAAGCGGCTATAGCTGCAGCTTCAGCAATGCCACTTAAGCTGAAGGTGCTGGCAACCAACCTGATTGAGTTGACGATTTCTACTGAGCTGCAAATTGCATAACCAAGGCGAACGCCAGCCAGTGCGTATGCTTTAGAAAATGTTCGCGTTACTACCCACGGCCCTTTTCGGGATTTCAAAATCTTTAACGCGTCTGGGCCGCCGGCATGCACAGCGAATTCGTGGTATGCTTCATCAATGAACAGCAATATATTTTCCGGGGTGTTTTCGCTGATGTACCGAATTTCTTCTTCTGTTAACATCAATCCTGTTGGGTTGTTTGGTGTCACACAAACGACTAGCCGGGTATCATTACCAATCAAATTAGCCATAGCTTGAATGTCAATAGCTCCATCAGATTTGTTCGGAACATAAGTAACGTTTGCGTCTACAATTTTGTATATACCTTCAAAACGCTTCCAGACTAATTCTGGAGTAACAAGATTTTGGCCGGGTGCGACAGAGATTTCCGCAATACTAGTGAGTAGCTGCGTACTCCCGCCACCCCATGTTATTGTATCTTCTGGAACCTCTAATTTTTTTGCTACAAGAGGCGTGAGAGTTGGGCATGTTCCATCGGGGTATCTGTTAAGAGTGGGTGCAGCATTACTTATTGCTTTGATTACTCTAGGCGAAGGAGGATAGGGACACTCATTGAGGTCCATGCGGTGGATAATCTTATTGACTTCGTGATCGTAAATTTTTGTAGGATTCCAAAAAGGAACGTTTTTGAAGTTAGAGCGGAGAAATTGCATGTTTATTTCATCTTGATGAATTTGGTTAAAGGAAAATCACTTTTCGTTGCGTAAGAGCATCAAACATAATAGCCTGGTTGGTTTTCGCCTATTAATGGCCTTTCGTCTAGAAATTTTTTATTAATGACAAGTATTCATATCGATCTAGCCAATAAGAAAGTTAAAGCAAAAAATTAATGTTCGATTTTCTTTTTGCGATGACTTAATTTATTTGTAGCAAAATTCTTAAACGAACTCTTTGAAATTCAACATAAATTTTGGCAATTCTGGGAACGTTGCTAGCTGTTTGGCATACGTTAAGCTGTAGGAAGTTTGGGTTCGTTTGTCGTGTTCGCTTAACAAAAAAAAGGCTAAGTCAAATGAACCATAGATATCATGCATGATATAAGCGGTTTTTAAGAGATGAATATTTGAATAGTCCTTGAGGTCTGTGAAACTTTTAACAAATATAGCATCGGCCCAGAGCAACTGGCTCATGCCCTCGCAGACGTTGTCACTGAATGACATCGGCCTAAAGCAACGGCTCGCCACGTCAATAAATTTATGTAATACAAACCCTTGTGCTCTCATAAAGATTTGCAGATCTCCGAATAAGGGTTGTTTTTTATAAATTGGCAAAAATTCAACCTCACTTTCAATTACAAACACGTCCTTGAGAATTTTTTCTCCGTGATTGAGAATATTTAATTCTGATCCTTGAACATCTATCTTGATATAATCACACTTAATTTTAGGAAACACTTGGTCCAGTTGGACTGTTTCGACAGTCTCGGTTTTTTTTAATTCAAAGTTTGACCCGGGACTAGTATTGATAGAAGCAAATTTATCAATAACCGATGGATCGGGTTCGAACATTGAATTACAGCCTGGGTAGTGTGTCACGTTTAATAAACCCGGACTCCCATCGCCTAAGATACTCTCTAGAATTCGGGCATCGCTTCCATACATCGCTCTCAAGCGAGTAGCTTCTTCATGGTTTGGTTCGACCAAGGTTAATTTGGCATAACCTGCTTGGAATAATGGATTGTACCGTGGCTCGCCTTCCAACATTGCTCCTATATCGAGGATATTAATCGTTGGTGTTTTGTCAGTTAATATTTTAGAAAGTGAAAACATGCGTTGAACTATATACTTCACTGAGTACAAATAAAACATGTCTGATAAAGAAAGATGTGATTCTGAGAATTACCCTATTTCAAGAGGAAATTTAACACGAATTTGGCCGGAGTTACTTTGTGAGATTAAATCCTAATTTACTTTATGTTGGTTGCGTGGTCTAGCTTCACACCTATAGGTTACTTATGCGAAAGTTTATCAATTAAATAACGCAAGACTTTCTTCTTTCTCTTTTTTGGCGCACGTGGGAGTGATATTGCGTCGGATTCATGATCTAATCTAAGTTTAAGGCGTGGTTCTGAAAATTGTTTAAAGACAAATTTAGCATTATTCTTACTCAAACACTTTTCACCTAGTTGATCTAGTTTTTTGCCTACGTCATAAGTGAAATAAATATGTTGGCCTTTTTCCATGCAAGGGTTACACATTTTGTTTGAATAGCGTAATTTCTGCAAATCTTCATGCGATGTGTCAATAAAACTTGGGGCAACTACATAAGCTTTATCAAATGTCGCACAACACAGTTGGACTGAGCCGTCTACATTTAGAGGCACTTGGTTTTTTCTCAGCATACAATCCGAATTGCGGTTAGATCTTGCAGCTTTTGAAACATCTAACGGATCCATAGCCAACATTTCAATGGTGTTTTTATCTTCGCTAGTCACTTTGCCATTAAAATAATCCAGACTTTTCTCGAGAGGCATATAAAAAGCCCAAACGGGATCAAAGTTAAATTCTAGTTCTTCGCATAGCTTTAGCATCATTGCTAAGTCGTCACCGGCGTTGTGATTATAAACATGATATAAGACTTGCACGTTAGTTCCGGTTTTGTATTGATCAAGCATACTTCGTAATTTGTACATATTACTTTTAACAATTCTAATATCACCACGCTTATGAGTTAATTTGTATTGATTTTGATAAAAACCAGACAGTGATATTCTGAAGAAATCAGGTCGAGCTTTTATAACTTGCTTCAGATTTTTTTCCAGGTTTAGATTGCTAGATATACCGCAGTAAAGCCCCATTTCTTTGGTTGTGGAAACAAATTTTGCTATTTCGGGATGGAGAAGCGGTTCTCCCCAAGTATAAAGGTGAACCTCAATGCGATCGGAGACGTTATCCAATTTTATTTTTTTTAAAATTTCTTGGTATAGTTTAAATTCCATAAACCCAGTAGGGTTCCGGCCAACTACTAACTCGGAATCAAGAAAATTTCCAGTCGGACATGTTGGGCATCGAAGATTGCAGGTGCCAACAACATCGATCCAATAGGTAAATATCTTATTCCTTGGATGTTCAGTCGGCTTATACATCTGATACTGTCCTTATTAACAATACAATTTAATCGGTTTTAAATATCAGCACACCTCTTTATAGTCAAAGTAAACCAATTTTGGCTATTCTGATAAGTAAATTTTTAGGCGAAAAAATGTCCCATCAAGCGTCAATAAGCGCCAAGATTAAAAGAGCTTTTGAATATAATCGTTTGCGCCTTAAATTTATTGGTGAGAAATTGATTGGTCATGAATTTGTCCCTGTTCGTAATAGAATTACGATAGAACCCTCAGGTTATTGCAACCTTGCCTGCAAATTTTGTGCTTATAGGAAAAAAGATGCGGGCCACGTAATAATGCCTGATGAAAAATTTGCCAATTACATTGACCAAGCCGTTGAGATCGGCTTTCGGGAGTTTTCTTTGACATCGAGTTCGGGGGAAATTTTCTTCGACAAAAATGTTTCATGGAAGTTAGATTACTTGGATAACCACCCACTAGTGGGGTCTTATTCATTCTATACAAACTTTGTACTTCCCGATGAAAGGATGATAGATAAATTATTAGTGTTAAAAAAATTGGTTTGGCTGGGATTTAGTATCTATGGGCACGATGCAGAGAGTTTTATGCGGATTACCGGAAAACCAAGAAAACAATATGATAAGCTCGTAGAAAACTTAAATTTAATTTCAGAAAAAAGTGATCCTAGTAGAGAATTTATGGAGATCCATATTCGCACTGATGCTTCGTTTAAATGGCGGCCGAAGGATGGGATTACCGATAATTCCAGTGATCTTATTAAAGCCATGTATTGGGCTGTAAATAAAGGCGGTGCTAAATGGTTAGATAACTTCTTAGTCTACGATAATTGGGGCGGCATGGTAACAGAAGAAGATGTAATTGATCTTGATTTAGAACTTTCAGATGGATCTTATCTACCTAAGGTAGGTGCATGTATACTTTTATTTGATGAACCAATGATATTTGCTGATGGTTTTGTGAATGCGTGTGCTTGCAGAGGAGTTGATAGATCTCTTGTGATCGGTGATCTAAATGAGACCTCATTGGCGCAGATATTATCGTCTAACAATACCACCTACCATAATATTATCGACCAGCATCAGAAAAATAATTATCCTAATACGTGCAAGGATTGTATGGTATATCGAAGTGTCTACCGTAAGCCCCGTGGTTGGCCGTTCACATCAATTAAATCTTTCTTTGAGAAACATGAGGAACGAGCTAAAAATATTCTTTAATTGTCAGATTTTCCACCGGCATTTATAAATATAGAAAAAATCATTTGATTTAATGTCTCACCAAGAATTAAGCAAAACCACTATGAACACAAAGCAGCTCTACCTAAATCTTTTGAAAAGAACTCTGAGTGATTATCTCAATATTGATAATCCTTATGCTAATGGTATCCCCCCGCAATTTTGGTGGAAAAAATCAAGGATAAAAAATTTACGTAATAGATGGGTTGTAAGCATCCTACAAAAGTCAAAAATGCTAGTTCTAAAAGAGGACGGGTATAATCTTGAAGAAAGAAAACAAAGAAGGATTAACGGTTTGGACTGGCCGTTAATGCAAGCTCAAACTATGGTGGGACTGTCCCGGCTTGATAATCTTCAATACCTACTTGAAGACGTTATAGAAAGAGGAGTTGAAGGAGACGTTATAGAGACAGGGGTATGGCGAGGGGGTGCTAGTATATTTATGCGAGCTGTTTTAAAAGCCCATAACGTCGAAGATAAATCGGTTTGGCTTTGTGATTCATTTGAAGGATTGCCACCACCAGATCCTCACAAATACCCTGCCGATTCCAATGACAAGCATTATACCTACAATTTTTTAGCCGTTGATCAGGAGACTGTTGAAAACAATTTTTCTAAATATGATTTGCTCGATGAGAAAGTTCGTTTTGTGAAAGGATATTTTGAGAACACATTGGCAAACATCCCAGCTGAGAAATTTTGTTTACTTCGACTGGATGGTGATATGTATAGTTCAACAATTGTTGCTCTTGAGGCACTTTACCCAAAGTTATCATCTGGCGGTTACGTTATAGTGGATGATTATGGTTTGGCGCCATGTGCTGAAGCTGTCAATGATTTTCGTGATAAAAACAATATTAGTGATAAAATTAGCAATATTGATGGCTCAGGGGCTTATTGGTGTAAAGAATAAACTGGTAAAGAAATTTTGTTTTTGATTACAACAGTTGGATGAATTTAGCATGAACAACTGCCAAATCTGCGGTGGAGATATTTCTGATTTTTTTGAAGTTAAAGAAATGTTGCTGGGGTATAGAGACCTTTTTGTTTATGTCAGATGCAGCGATTGTGGGTGCCTTCAGATTACTGAGATACCCTCTAACCTATCGAAATATTATCCCGACAATTATTATAGCCTACAGGCTGTTACTAAAAAGAAGACCCGAGTCGTCAGAGATTACATTCGTAAGTCTAGCTCGTTATATAATATTTCTGGCAAAGGAATTCTTGGTTGGTTTCTAGCCCTCTTTAAAAACCCGGATCCCCTGCATCTGGTTTATCGACGGATAGGCTTGAAAAGCTCGGATAAAATTCTTGATGTAGGGGGTGGTTCAGGTTTACATGCACTATCTTTGCAGCGGATTGGCTTTAAAAATGCTCTTTCAGTAGATCCATTTATTTCGAATAATATTTTGTATGATGATGTACTAATTGCTAAAAAGGCCGAATTATTTGATATCCAGGGTCAGTATGATTTGATAACTTTCCACCATTCTTTAGAGCATATGCAGGATCAGCTTAGCGTTTTAGAAAAAGCAGGTGAACTTATTGGGGAAAGTGGCCGTATTTTGATCAGAATTCCAACGGTTACGTCAACTGCTTGGGATGAATATAAAGAAAATTGGGTGAATCTTGATGCCCCCAGGCACTTTTATCTTCATTCACATCGCAGTATAAAGCTAGTAGCAGAGCAAGCTCGTCTCAAAGTTCTGGATTTTTGGAATGATTCCGTTGCTATGCAGTTCTGGGGGAGTGAGCAATACATGCGGGACATCCCCTTGACCGACCCAACATCATATTCACAAAATAAAGATGCTTCAATTTTTAATAATGCTCAGATTATAGATTACGAACGCAAATCAATTGCGTTAAATAAGAAAGGAAAGGGAGACTGGATTTGTATCGTTTTAGGCAAATAAGTCACTTTATTTTGATTAATTACTTAACCAACAAATGACGAAATAATAATTTGGTTGATTTAGAAAAATTTGATGACATTACGGTTGTCACAATACTATATAATTCGCAGGAAGTTGTCGAAAATTGCCTCGAAGGATTCTCAAACGAACAAAAAATAATTGCCGTTGATAATGGTTGTTCAGATACTTCCGTTAGTATCGTTCAACAAAAGCATCCAAATGCAATAATTATACGGAATGAAGAGAATAAGGGTTACGGACCTGCAGTTAATCAGGCACTTTCTCTTGTTAATACAACCTATGCACTTTTAATAAATCCTGATGCGATTATGGAGTTATCAGATATTTCCATTTTGTATCAAACTGCCGAGGATAATTCGAATGCCGCTATAATTGCGCCCGGTAAAGGATGGGAACTCCATTTAAAGGGTCCAAAAGGAGTTGTTTATGATAAAGCTATGCCATTTCCAGAAGGGCCTTTTTGTACATGGTTTTCTTCCGGCGCAATTTGGCTGATGCGGGTTGTTAATTGGCAAGAAATTGGGGGGTTTGATGAAAACATATTTTTGTATAATGAAGATTTTGACTTTTGTTTGCGGCTAACTGAGGCTGGAAGATCAATAATAATTTGTCCGGATGCTGGAGCTGTTCATCGGGAGAGTAGTTCAACACCGAGCACTCGCCAAATTCGGTGGCGTAAAGAATGGAATTTAATTTGGGGCTTTTTATACGTGACACAAAAACATTTTGGACTCAAAAAAACAAAAGATGAGATATTGCGTTTGCTATTGCGCCATTTCCCTAAAATGATTTTCCATGGCTTGGTATTCGAACGTAAGCGTTTTCGTCGTGATTTTGCAATTGTGCATGCTGTTTTTTCGTTTGTTCTTGGGCGCAAACCAAACAAAAATTAACCTTATATGGAGATATGAGGTTTGCTGGTCATTTGGGATAAAATATTTGCAATATTATTTGCGCTAATTAGCATTTTTTATTTGTTTTTACGAATAGTTCTCTATCAAAAATTAAAATAAAATTTACACGGACTTTCAGTGGGATTATCTGGATAGACTAGCAGCCCATTTATTTTTATATTTTACCAAATTCATAGTTCAATTTTCTAGCATGGATTGAATGCCCTCGGGCAAACTATATTTTGGTTGCCAATCAGGCAGTGTTGACCCATACCAGATATTTTTTATTTCTCTCTTTGGTTTAGGCCAGCTGCCACGCTTAATAGTAATTTTCTTGCCTCCAATTTTCTCAAAAGTAGCAATAATTTCATCGATCGTGTATGGTTTTTTTTCTCGCACGGCAAATGACCTATTGGCTATATGTTCTGGTTTTCTGGTTAGTAAATCGGATGCTAGGAGGTAACAATCTATGACATCAGAGGCGTGTACTGGATATATAGGAGTTTCATTACTTGGAATAGCTAACGGCAAATCATTACGAATGGCTCGGACAATATTTGGGAAAAGTTTTTTACGCCAATCGCCTGGACCATAAGTGTCAAAAATAATAAGGGAGGTTGCTGCAAATTTATTCAATCTAGCGTAGTAGTCGAGGATTGTTGCAAAAGAATTCTTGGTAGCACCATAGAAATTGATTGGCGTTTCATTTTTATCACTAAATTGGAAATAAGATCCGGTGTTGATGAAGCTTGTAACGCCTGAGTTTGAAGCTGCGGCTAAAAGTTGGTTGCCAAAGGTAATATTTGATTTGAAAAGTGTTTCAATATCCTCTTGTCTTTCTTCTCTTACATATTTTCCCGCAAGATGAAATACAGTGTCTGGGCGAACAGTTGAGAAGATGCTGATTAATGATTCTTGTGTACCATCATGGATATGGATTTTTATGTCGGGGGCACGATAATTAAGTCTTTCGGTGTCACTTTCAAATCGTATGATGACGTGTACATCTACGTCTTCATTTCGCAGTCGAGAAACCAATTCAATGCCCAGAAAGCTTGTAGCACCAGTTACTATTGCTGTTTTCATGGAAATTAACTTACTATTATTTCAGGAATAAAGGTTACAAATTGTCCACCCCATTCTCTGATGTAATTAAGCTTTTTACAAATCTCGTTTCGAGCATTCCACGGCAAAATAATAATAATATTTGGTTTAATCTGACGAATTATTTCTTCCGAGTGGACCGGTATATGGCTGCCAGGCAGAAATTTGCCTTGTTTCGCAGGTGTGTCATCGCAAACAACTTCAATATCGTCAGCGTTAATACCACAATAGTTCAAAAATATATTCCCTTTAGCAGCAGCGCCGAAAGCAGCTATCGTTTTGCCGTTTTCTTTGTTTATTCTAATAAAATCCAGTGCATGTTTTCGAATCATCTCTGTTTGTCTTTGAAATTCTTGATAGCCCTTTTTAGTATCAAGCTTCATCGCTAATTCTTTATTTAGAATACGTTCAACAGAGGAGTCAATTTTATAAGTATGATTTGATGTGTGAGTCAAAAATATACGCAATGAACCTCCATGGGTTGGAAGTTCCTTAACTTCAAATATTTTTAAATTAAATTTCAAGAAAATTTTGGTTAAGGCAATAAGTGAGTGATAAAAATAATGTTCATCATAAATGGTGTCAAATTGGGTATGTTTAACCAAGTTAGCTAAATGAGGAAACTCCAGGGAAACCACGCCTTTTTCTGACATACAGGATTTGATGGCTGCAATAAAATCACAAATCGCGGGTACATGGGCGAAAACGTTGATGCCAACGATTAGGTCACAAGCCCCAAACTCGTTGAAAATTTGACGGGATGTCGTTTTGTCAAAAAATCCAACAATGGTTTTTACTCCTTTCTTTTCTGCTGCTTTAGCGGCTTGACCCGCAGGATCAATGCCTTGGCTCGGAATGTTACGAGATACAAAGTGCTGCAATAAGTAGCCATCGTTCGAACCAATTTCTAATATGCGAGAATTGTTTGTTAATTTAAGTTTTGGAATTATTTGCTCAACGAATAACCGGGCATGTTCGACCCATTCTTTTGAAAATGATGAATAATAAATGTATTCGTCTGTAAAAAGATTTTCAGGTGCTAACGTATCACCCAATTGAACCAGGGAACAGTTCTCGCAGATATAAGTAATAAGAGAACCTTTCCATTCAGGCTCGCCTCCCTTTAATTTTTGTAACTCTTCATTACTCAAAAAACGGTTGGCAGATGGCTGATTTTTCAAATCAACAACTATATGTTCAAGAGGGGATTTGCAAAAACGGCATTTCATTATGACAAAATGTATAGGACATTTTCTTGGGAGCTAAAATAAAAATTATTATTTTGTAAGATAATATTTTGAGCTGTAATAGAATTCACCCATAGGATCAACATATGAAAGATCCGAGAGGTCGTTATTATTTTTTATATCTAATAGTTCTAAAAAGAATTTGAGAGGTCTATCTTGAATGAATTCGTCAATGCAATATTTTTCAAAGATCTTAATTCGATCAGATATTGACATTTCAGAGCATTTTTTAATTTTCTCAATGAGCTCGTTCTTAGTTTCCGAAACTAGAATCTTACCTTCTAATAATTTGTAAAAAGAATCTGTAGGTACCGAGTATTTTGATGTATCTATGGGCTTGAAATATATTGGTGGGATAATGCGATTTATAAGAAAAGAGAGCCCGCCAGTGGATCCATCGCTTATTATTATACTGCATGTTTTGTAAAATATTGTTGAAGCTTTTTGAGAAGTGTCACAATAAAAATTGGGGTAATGTCCCAAGAATTCATTCATACGAGCTATAACATGAACTAGAGTTTCATCACTTAAATCATTTGGGTAGGGTCGAAAAATAATATCTGCATCTGGAAACTCGTGAACTAGTGTGGGAATTAATTGCTCCAAATAACTATATAATGATAGATCTGGATGTATTGATGCGGCTGATGTGGGTAGGATTCCAATCGTTAATTTATCCTCATTTTTTAAGTTTTTATAGTGACGTTTATTAATTATCTTAAAAGGCGGAACTGGGCATAAGACTGTTTTTCTAAGGTCAGATAGGGGGGCTATTGTTTTGTCATACTGTGTTTGCCTTTCGATTGGTGAAGATGAATTACTTTGAAGGCGTTGCTTTCTATAGTGGGAAATGCCGTGTCCAGTCAGTTTTAGTGCGCTTTTAGACGCTAATATTATTACGTCCCAAAAAGAAGTCCACTCTGCATAATATGCGTCAGTAGGGCATGGCATCGGTGCAGATCCATGAGATATATATACTGTTCGGGGTGTTTTATCTAAAAATCTTCCAATCCAGGCATCATTGGAAATTACCATATCAAAATAATCTAATTCACCAGTTTCAGTGCCACTATATAATCTAACCTCCCGGTTAAGTAAAATTTGACTTTCCTCTAGGGTTAGTGAAGTGTGGTCAGATTGGAAGACAGTAGCACGCCAATTATTTGGGAGGTTTTCTATAACTGTTTTAATGTAACTGAGGCCGGTTCTACCCCCGCCCTTATAGTCATTAATAATGGCAACTCTAGTTGTCATTGATATTTTCTATTCTTCCTTTTTTCTTAACTTTATTTATTTTAGTCACCAACTTGGCAGAAATAATCTTTGCTACTATATACCAAAAATTGACAAAGAGATATCGTACAGTTTTCAGAACATTATAAGTCCAAACTGCTAGTCTGATAATTTGATTCTTTTTATAGGTTAGGTGGTGCCGCTAGATAGAATCGAACTATCGGCCTCATCATTACCAATGATGCGCTCTACCCCTGAGCTATAGCGGCTTAAGACTTTGATTGGGTCTTCTATACTCCTAAACCAAATGGGACAAGCTTGTTTTATGATTATTCATTTCATACATTGAATATATGAAATAAAACTAGCGAAAACATTTTATGAAACATAGCACGAAGCAAAAAAACCTGGTTACAAATATCACTGAAAGTCGCAGGAAAATCATTACGGATCGTGAAAGGCGGCTTGCCGACGCTCTTCGTCGAAACCTTAAACGCAGAAAAGTGCTAGCGAAAGAATATAAGAAACCTGTCAAATAAATTTAAAATTTACTACTTTGATTTGATCACTCTATTTCTTTGTTTTAATAACTGTACTCATGGATCAGATTCGTATAACCGGTGGAAAGCGTTTAGAAGGAGTTATCCAAATAGGGGGGGCAAAAAATGCAGCCCTGCCGCTAATGGCTGCCTCCTTGTTAACTCCAGAAACGTTATGTCTTTCAAATCTACCGCACCTTGCGGATATTACTACGATGGTACATTTGTTGTCTGAGCTTGGTGTCAAGACAAGTATGAACGGTGATGCACCTGAAGGTGGACGTTTTGGGCGCGTTTTTGAATTAACTAGCCACGAACCAGTAGAAAAAATTGCTCCCTATGATTTGGTACGACGAATGCGTGCTTCTATTTTAGTGCTAGGGCCATTACTGGCACGATGGGGCGAAGCAAAAGTATCTCTACCAGGCGGTTGCGCCATAGGTACTCGACCCGTTGATTTGCATCTTAAAGGGTTTGAGGCACTTGGTGCTGAGGTAGAGCTAAAAGAAGGTTACATTAGAGCTTCTGCTCCCGGGGGACTAAAGGGAGGAAGCGTTCTTTTCCCAACTGTTTCTGTCGGCGCCACTGAAAATATATTGATGGCTTCGACATTAGCCGATGGCAAGACTATTATAGCTAATGCAGCTAGAGAACCAGAAGTAACAGATCTTGCCCATTGTTTGCAAAGAATGGGAGCAGAAATTGAAGGAATTGGCAGTGATACGCTCACAGTTTTCGGAAAACCACGTTTACATGCGGCACATCATAAGGTTATTCCTGATAGAATTGAAACAGCGACGTATGCGGTGGCGGCCGCAATTACTGGAGGTAGTATCACCCTTAAACGTACGCGGCTCGAGCTTATTGAATCTGTTGCTGATGTCTTAATCAGTTCCGGAGTAGAAATAAGTAAAGTTAAAGACGGTATCCAAGTGACTAACTGGCAGGATCGTGTAAAAGGAGTTGATTTTATGACGGAACCTTACCCTGGTTTTCCGACTGATATGCAGGCACAGATGATGGCTCTCCTGGCAGTTTCTGAAGGCGCATCAATGATAACGGAATCCATATTTGAGAACCGATTTATGCATGTGCCTGAACTTTGTCGGATGGGGGCAGATATTAATGTCCACGGTCCCTCTGCGATTGTTAGGGGAATCGAAAGTCTCTCTGGTGCTGAACTGATGGCGACTGATTTACGTGCATCTATCTCGCTTGTTTTGGCAGCCTTAGCGGCAAAAGGTGAGACCACTATCAACCGGGTTTATCATTTAGATCGGGGCTATGAATGTGTCGAGGAGAAACTTGGAGCCTGTGGTGCTATTATTGAACGGGTGGAAGGCTAGTTGAATGAAACCACCTTTATACGCAGACACCAAATTACTTCAGAAAATTAGTAATAAATAGTAGTAATCCTATAAAAAAACCTCTATTAATGCGCCGCTTTATGGAGAAAAATAGTGCTGTCTAATGATAAACTTGTACTAGCATTACCTAAGGGCCGGATTCTAGAAGAAGTGATGCCTTTGGTTAAGCGTGCGGGCATTGAGCCGGAAGCCGCATTTAATGATGCTTCGTCACGTAAATTACGGTTCTCTACTAATCATCCAGGACTTGATATCGTTCGGGTTAGGAGCTTCGATGTTGCCACTTTTATAAATTTTGGAGCAGCGCATTTTGGTGTTGCGGGTCAGGATGTGTTGATGGAACTTGATAGTTCGGAGATTTATTCACCAATTGATCTTAGTGTTGGAAGCTGTCGTATTGTGGTTGCGGAGCCAGCCGATATGGTGCCAGATGATAATCCACAAAGGTGGAGCCATATTCGCGTAGCAACAAAATATCCTGAAATCACACTCCGTCACTTCGCCTCGCGTGGGGTTCAGGCTGAATGCATAAAGCTCAGCGGTGCAATAGAAATAGCCCCATCGATGGGCCTTTGTTCTCGGATTGTCGATTTGGTATCCACCGGTTCGACCCTAAAGGCCAATGGATTGGTGGAGGTTGAAGAAATTGCTAAAATCACTTCTCGTTTTGCTGTCAACCGCGCTGCGCTCAAAACTCGTACCGACGAAATGAACTTTTGGATTAAAACTTTCCGTGAGGCCGTCAATGCCGTTACGGCTTAGATCGTCAAAAGTTGATTTTGCGGCAGAATTTAATTCCTTTCTAAATGTAAAACGCAAAGCCCAGAGTAGCGTCGAAGTGGTAGTATCCAATATTCTTGAGGATATTTGTGTCCGAGGGGACGAAGCTTTATTTGAGTACACCGCTCGTTTTGAACGGTTCCAATTGACAGAAAATAACATTAGGATTTCCACTAAAGAAATCAAAAAGGCACTCAAAGAATGCGATAAACAACAACTTGATGCTCTTCAGCTAGCAGGAAAGCGTATTCGCGCCTTTCATGAAAAACAGTTGCCAGAAGATATTTTGTATGAAGATGGGGAAGGTATAAATCTCGGACTAAAATGGAATCCTATAGAAGCGGTTGGGATTTACGTCCCCGGCGGTTTAGCATCCTACCCGTCTTCGGTGTTGATGAATGCAATTCCTGCGAAAGTTGCGGGTGTAGAGCGCTTGGTAATGGTGGTGCCAACCCCAGATGGTGAGATTAATCCATTGGTCCTTGCTGCGGCTAGCATTTCGGAGGTTGATGAGGTTTATAGGGTTGGCGGTGCACAGGCTATTGCTGCCCTCGCTTATGGTTGTGAAAGTATCTTTCCAGTTGATAAAATTGTTGGACCGGGTAATTCCTTTGTTGCGACAGCCAAACGTCAAGTGTTTGGTGTCGTAGGTATCGACATGATTGCAGGGCCCTCTGAGATCTTAGTGCTCGCTGATAATAAAAATGATCCCACTTGGATTGCAGCTGATATGTTATCGCAAGCAGAACATGATACCAAGGCACAAGCTATCCTAATGACCGACGATGAGAATTTTGCCGATCTCGTGTGCCAAGCCATCAACGCCCAATTAGAAAAAATGTCGCGAAAGGAAATTGCTAGTGAAAGTTGGGAAATATACGGTGCTGTCATCGTAGTTGATACTATGGAGCAGGCTACAGGGTTAATTAATCGCATTGCACCGGAGCATTTGGAATTAGCAATTGATAAGCCGGGGGACCTAGCGGTTGGTATCGTGAATGCTGGCGCTATATTCCTTGGGCGCCATACACCAGAGGCACTGGGAGATTACATAGCCGGGCCAAGTCACGTTTTGCCGACTGGCCGTTCTGCGCGATTTTCATCAGGTCTTGGAGTAATTGATTTTGTTAAGCGAACCACACTTCTAGGGGTGCCTCCCCATTCGATCCAATCAATTGGCCCGGCCGCGGTAGCATTGGCTGAGGCGGAAGGATTGGGAGCACATGCTCTTTCGGTCGAGTTGCGCTTGCGCGACACTGATGGTGATTGAGTGTTATGGATGAGCGCCTTCGTGTAGTAAATATTTTCCTAGATGAGAAAACCCTAGGTCGCCGTAGTCCTGAAATTGAGCACGAGCGTGCCGTAGCCATTTTTGATCTTCTTGAGGAAAATTATTTTGCCCCAATTTCTGGAGAGCTTGGACCTTTTATTCTCCATCTTAGTATTCAAGAAAATCGTTTAAATATATCTGTCTGTGATGAATCAGATATTGAAGTTTTTCGATTTGATTTGTCTTTAAACTATTTTCGCTCGGTTATTAAAGATTATTTTTTAGTCTGCGAGAGTTATTATAATGCGATAAAAGTCTCCAGTCCTTCAAAGATTCAAGCCATCGATATGGCACGGCGTGGTCTCCATAATGATGGCTCAGAAATCTTGGCAGAACGCCTCAAAAAGTATGTTGAAGTTGATTTTGATACAGCACGTCAACTCTTTACGCTAATTTGTGTTTTACATTCTAGGTGATTTAGAATGCCAAGAATTAACAGTCTACCTTCATCTGTATTATTCGCTTGTACCATGAATTCTGTTCGTTCGGCGATGGCTGAAGGCATTTTAAAAAAACTACACGGCGATCAAATATTTATAGATTCTGCAGGAATGGTGGCGGGTGAGAGGAACGGCTACATGATAGAGGTGATGGCAGAAATAGGAGTTGACCTTTCCAACCATCAATCAAAAACACTTGGGTCACTCGGTGACACATCTTTCGACATTGTAATTTCATTATCACCTGAAGCACAGCATGCTGCTGTGGAACTTACGAGGTGGATGTCATGTGAAGTCGTCTATTGGCCAACATTTGATCCAGATGCAATAAGAGGAAGGCGTGAATCAAGGCTGGAAGGATTTCGACAAATTCGAGATGATTTGGTACAAAAAATTAATGCTAAGTTTTTGTCATATGGTTAATATAAATTGATTCGCCGGATTTAGATGATTGTTTTTTTCATAAAAATAACGCAGCATGTAAAATGACTTGACCAGACGGGACTAGAAGACCTATTTCATTATGTCTGACAACAACAGTGGTGAACAATGGCTAAAGAAGAGTTGCTAGAGTTTGAAGGTACGGTAAAGGAGTTGTTACCTAATGCGATGTTTAGGGTAATGCTAGATAATGATCATGAGATTCTAGCGCATACTGCTGGGAAGATGAGAAAACATCGTATACGAGTTTTGGCGGGAGATAGGGTAAATGTTGAGATGACACCCTACGACTTGACAAAGGGTCGTATTACATTTCGTTTTAAATAGTTCTAAGATGTTCTTTACACAGACTGGCAAAGGAGCACTCCGATGCTGGAAAAAAACTCTCCAGATTTGGTATTAGCTTCATCCTCGCCGCGTCGCGTGGAATTGTTGCGGCAAATTGGTATTGTACCGGACCAAATAGTTCCGGCCAATGTTGATGAAACACCATTAAATTCAGAGTTGCCTAAAAAATTAGTTGAGCGATTAGCAGTAAAGAAAGCAGGCGCCGTCGCTCAAGAAAATCGAGAATCGTTTGTTTTAGCAGCTGATACAATCGTTGCTTGTGGCAGGCGAATTTTAACGAAAGCAGAATCAATAGAACAGGCGCGTAATTTTCTAGAACTTTTATCCGGGCGCAGACATAAAGTTTTTGGAGGGCTTGCTATTATTTGCCCTAAAGGAGAAATGCATACGCGAGTTGTTGAGACGCGGGTTGTTTTCAAACGTCTTTCGTCAAAGGAGTTGGATGCTTATTTAATATCTGGGGAGTGGAAGGATAAAGCCGGAGCTTATTCTATTCAGGGTTTTGCCGCCAAATTCGTCAGCGCTGTCAATGGTTCTTACAGTAATGTTGTCGGTTTACCATTGTTTGAGACATCACAGATTTTATCAGGGCTGGGTTTTGAGTGGTGAATAAAGCTCCTAATGTGGAAATTTTAATCAGTCGAATACCAGGTGAAACCCGATTAGCCTTCATAGAAGACTACAAGTTAGTGGATCTTGTTATTACTCATGATGGTGATGAAACGTTAATTGGAAATATTTATTTAGGAAAAGTTGAAAAGGTAGTTAGGGGCATCAATGCTGCATTTATAGACATTGGTCACGTTAAAGCAGGATTTCTTGCTGCCAACGATGGGCAGTTATTTGAGTCAAATAACATAAATCCAAAATTGATTGCTGAGCTCTTCAAGGAAGGTGACCCCGTTTTGGTGCAAGTGACACGTGATCCATCAAAAGGCAAGGGAGCCAAACTCACTACGCAGATTAATTTGACTGGGAGAACACTCTTGACCACGTTAGGCCGACCTGGAATTTCAATTTCTAGAAAAATAGGAAAAAAGGGTAATATAGAACGTCTCAAATCGGCTTTGAAAGATTTTGAAAATACCGAATCTGGATACATTATTCGTACAAATGCCCAACATGTTTCAATCAAGAGGCTCCAAGAAGAAGCAGGTAAACTAATGGAAGATTCCGCAAGAGTTTTATCTGCCAAAAGAAAAATGAAACCGCCCGTATGTTTGTACAAAGAATTGGATCCAATTCTAAGGTATTTAAGAGACTTCGGGCACAAGAACTGGAAACGAATAATAGTTGACGAGCGTGCTACATTGAACCGTCTTGTAAAGTACTTTTCAAATAATATTCCAGAATTGGAAGATATAACTGAATTTGCTAATGATCCTGTTTCTTTATTCGAGAATTATGAATTAAATCAACAAATAGAGGAATTATTCCTACCACAGGTACATTTACCGTCTGGCGGAGTATTGACCATCGAAGAGACGGCGGCCTTGGTGGCAATTGATGTTGATAGTCGAGGGTATAATCGCAGCCATGATTGTGAGTCTTTAGCATTAGAAGTAAACGCAGACGCTGCAGTTGAGGTGGCTCGTCAACTGATTTTGCGGAATTTAGCTGGGCAAATAGTAATAGACTTTTTGCCAATGAAACGGAAAAGAAATAGACAAAAAATCCAAGACCAATTGGCTGCCGCACTTGTTGTTGATGGTAAATGTTATATATATGGCTTTTCTAGATTAGGACTTTTAGAAATGACACGGCAACGAGTGGGGGAAAGTTTGGCAAATCGACTTCTCGAAAAAAAAGGCTATACCGCGTCGCTTAGAACAACCGTGATAGATATGATAAGGAATATTTTACGAGAGCTAGAACGTAATCCGGGCAAAACAATAAAAGTTGCGTGTAATCACGCATTGTATAGCTGTATTAAGGGTGAAATGAAGCCAGTTTGGCATGAGTTACTTGAGCGATCCGGGCCGATGATCCAGTTAGAAGAACTATCCGATACAACTAACCCTTTATTTGATATACGAACGCTTTAAGACAGGGAATTAGAATGGCTTCAATCAAACCACCAAAAAGTGCAGTTAAGAAATGTCCTAATTGTCGGAATCTCACAGTTCCTAAATATCGACCATTTTGCTCTTCTCGCTGTGCCCAGGTTGACCTATCAAAATGGTTGAACGAGAGCTATCGAGTTTCAGCAGTTGAGATTGATGATTTTGATGAAGGTGAATTCTCAGATGAAGAGAGTTAGCTAGGGATTAGATACGTAAGTTAGAAATACGGTTTTACTATCATCTCTTAACAATATTTTAGCTATAGATTTTGACTGGTGATAAGAATATCGAAGTTTGGAACAATAGCCAATTAATTAGACAAATTCTAATTAATTTAGCTCAGGTGGATTGAGTGTTGTCCAATTGTTAGCCAATGTTAGTGGAGCATCAGTTTTAGCCTTTAACTGCTCTATTGATAAGCCCCTAGCTATTTCACGAACCGTAAAGCCCTTGTCGGTTACATCGATCACGGCCAGGTTAGTAAATACAGTTTTAACCACTCCGAATCCTGTTTGTGGATATGTACACGAACGCATGAGTTTCGATTGACCATCTTTTGTTAAATGATCCATCATCACATAAATTTTTTTAACACCGACGGCTAAGTCCATTGCACCGCCAACTCCTGGAGGCTTGCTAGTGTCAAGGGTTGCCCAATTTGAAAGGTCACCGTTTTCAGCCACCTGATAGGCTCCTAAAACACAAATATCTATATGGCCACCGCGGATCATTGCGAATGAATCTGTATGGTTGAAATAGCTTCCTCCAGGGAGTAACGTGACAGGTTTTTTACCAGCATTAATAAGGTTGCCATCTTCGTGGCCATTTTCTGGTGCAGGGCCCATCCCAAGAATACCATTTTCGCTATGAAAAAATATCTCGCGGCCTTTTGGGATATAGTTGGCAACGATTTCAGGGCTGCCAATACCAAGATTCACATAACTGCCTTCGGGTATTTCTTGGGCTATGCGCCAAGCAATCTGTTTTCGACTGAGGCCAATTTTTTCCGGAATGATTGTCACCAAGAAGATCCAATTCTGTTAAATTTTATTCATTATGCACTAATAACCTATCGACAAAAATACCTGGAGTGATTACTTGTTCTGGATCTATTTCACCAACCCTAACTATTTCATCTACTTGCACAATCGTCGTTGTCGCTGCCATAGCCATAACTGGACCAAAATTCCGTGCTGACTTATCATATATTATGTTACCAAGCCGGTCAGCTTTTTTTGCACGGATTAAGGCCACATCTCCTTTTAGGGCATATTCTAATACATTCTCGACCCCATCGATAACTCTCTTCTCTTTTCTTTCTCCAAGTTGAGTTCCGGCGGAAGTCGGAGTAAAGAAAGCACCAATTCCAGCCCCTGCGGCACGTATACGCTCGCTTAAGGTGCCCTGAGGAACAACTTCCAGTTTTATTTTCCCTGAATTATAAAGGCCTTGGAATACTACAGAGCCTGTGCTTATAGGGTAAGAGCAAATAATCTTTGAGACTTTCCCGGATTTGATTAATGCAGCTAGACCATAATTTTTTTCACCAGCATTATTGGAGACGATTGTGAGATCGCGAGCATCAGTATTTATTATTGCCTCCAAAAGATCCACGGGCGCGCCCGCATCGCCAAACCCACTGCTTAAAATAACGGCACCTTCACTAATAACAGAAACAGCGGCTGTGAGATTTTCTACTTCTTTATTTATCATCTCTTTTGAATACGGTGAGAACCAACCGACGTCAATGTACTAAATTTTAATATTTCCAGCTGTGAGTCAGCATGCTGTGAGACATGATGTATTCTTTAACGAGCCTAGGTACAAATGTGAGTTCTATTGTAAATGTATTACTCTGCGTTCTATTGGTATTGAAATATCTGTGAAAATTTTGCTGATATTGCTGTCACCAAAATAATACCAACACTTAAATAACTAATTTCTACTAGATTAAAGCCAAAATCAAAAAGCACTCCGAATACCCAGGGTGAAATCGCGCTAGCCAAAATCATTAATGATTTTGACATTGATTTGATGGCGCCCAAGTTGTCGGTACCGTAAAGCTCTGGCCATATAGAACCAGAAATTGTAACGGTCCCGCCAAAACTAATCCCCATTAAAATTAAGAATACGAATCCATAAAATTCTGCATGAAAAAAATTTAAGATAAAAAGGCCTACTGCTAGAGGAGTTAGAGTTAGTGGAAGTAAATTGATAGCCCGCCATTTATCAACTAGGTATCCAACTAATAATGAAGTCAAAAATAGTGCAACTGCTAATCCACTGAAGCCACTTGCAAACACGGTCATCGTCCAGTTTTTAGCCTCAACTATTCTGACTTGATGAAAAAGAAATCCTGTTAACAAAAATGATGGGGCCAATAATGCTGGCATCATGAAATAAAATCTCAGTTCACTCAATACGGATTGAACCGAGTAACCTTGCCGGAAAGAATTTGCGTGCCGATTTTTTCTAGCCTGGGATTTTTTGTATTGGTTGTGGCGTTTTTTTTGATCCTTTAATAACCAAAAGCTTAAAGGTATTAAAATAATAGCGCATATTATAGCTAAAACGGCCCAACTATTTCGCCAGCCAAACCATGCGATGAGATTGACGCCAACAATAGGAAAGATACCTACTCCTAGGGTATTTCCGAGAGTAATCATCGCGATTGCTCTCCCGCGCCCTTCATTAAAGTATCGACCTATTGATGTTACGGCGATGTGAGACATCAAGCCCTGTCCCATGAGACGTAAAAGATAGAACGTTATACAGAGTGAAGTTACTGTATTAACCAAGGATGTATAATAACTAGCTAAAACACAGCCAAGACAAGCTAAGAATGAATATAAGCGGAGATCCATACGGTCAATGAAACGTCCTAGCCATATTAAGCTGATAGCACTTGCCACGGTTGCTACCATGAAGATGAGGCCAAACTCCCCATCACTTAACCCAAATTCTCTTCGGAACTCACCACCAAAAACGGAAATATAATAAGTTTGGCCTATACTAGAAAAAAAATTGAACAGAATCCCAAATGATAGAAAGCGGCCATTATTTTTGATAAAGCTATAGTAACTCAATAGGTGATTACCTGGTAAGACGCGGGAAAATCCCATTAATCGCATTCAAAATGATTTAGTTCTTTTAATATCTATATTTCTTGTGATATTTCAAACATCTTATACTCTGCCATTTTAAGCTTAAATGCAGAGGCTGGATTTAGCTCTGGCTTTGCGAATTGGGGGATGAGTGTTGATCAAGACAGCGGTAGTAGGGCTCGGTTGGTGGGGACGTCATATCGTCAATACTTTGCATGGAAAAAATGACAAGATTGATTTAACGACAGCAGTTGATGTGTCTCTTAAATCAATTGCTGATTTTTGCGCAAATAGGAATATTAGAATGGTGTCGGATTTTGAAGAGGTTCTAATAGATCCAGAGATCGACGCTATTATTATAGCTACACCTCATAGTTTCCATGAAAAACAGATTATTGCATCAGCCCAGGCTGGAAAACATGTCTTCTGTGAGAAACCATTAGCTTTGACCTTTGAAAGTGCCCTGCGGTCTGTTGAAGCGTGTGACGCGTCGGGTGTAATTTTAGGTATTGGTCATGAACGACGTTTTGAGCCGGCTATGCAAGAGATTTCTAGACTTGTCAGACAGGGTGAGCTCGGAACAATCATGCATGTCGAAGCCAACTTCAGTCATGATAAATTAGCTAATTTGGATCCCAAAAACTGGCGAGTATCACACATTGAAAGCCCAGCAGCCGCAATGACTGCAACAGGAATCCACATTACAGATGCTTACATCAATATGTTCGGTTCGGTCGAGAAAGTATTTGCGACGACTTCAACACGTAATCCAGCTAATACAAATGGTGATATACTTAATCTTAATGTTCGATTCAAAAGTGGTGTTACAGGAACATTTAATTCTGTTCTGGAGACGCCTTTGTATATACGTTTTGCTGTTTTCGGCTCCAAAGCGTGGCTGGAAGCACGGGATTATACTCATCCGAGCGAAATTGGAACTACAGATTTTTTTATTTCCCATCGGGAAGGAGAGGTTGCCCAAACCGTTTTTCAGGACGTTGACACTGTTAAGCTCAATTTTGAAGCTTGGGCTGATGCAATCTCCGGAGTTACCGATTATCCAATAAATCGCGAACAAAAACTCGAAAACATAGCGGTTTTTGAAGCGATTTGTCGATCAGTGAAAACAGGGATGCCAATTGATCTCTGAGCGAAATTTTTGATCTCTGATTGAATTTTTGTAACCTCTTGAGACAGTAGTAACTTGATTTGTAGCTTTCTCAAGGAGATATCAGTATTGTTGCTTGATTCGGGCTCTCGATTATCTTATGAAAACTTCTATGTGAGAATAAATAACATCAAGGACTAAACAACTAGAATTATAATTTTCGACTTGAGAGGAGATACCTATGGGGTATACCGGTTACGAAATGGATACAACGTTCCTCCAGGAGGAGCATCATACAAACCCCCGTCGTTTATATTCAATAACAGGGGCAGATTGGCAGCTCCGTGTTGATCATGAGCGCCTGCGTGCAGAGCGTCTTGAGCGTGCACGTGCTGAAATGGCCCATGATGATCTTGGTGCATTAGTCGTGTTTGCGGGCGCAAATATTCGTTATATTACGGGTTCCTATCAGGGTAACTGGAAATATAATATTAATATACGATATGCGGTCTTATGTCGTGATGCAGAACCAGTTTTGTTTGAGACAGCTGGATCAGATCTTCAGTGTGCGATTATTGATTTGCCTTGGATGAAAGATCGTATTCGCCCTGCTATGACTTGGCAATGGGCAGAAGGTGCTGTTGGCGAAATGGCTGACAAGATGGTTGCTGGTATTCTTGAGGTTTTGAAAGAAAATGGCGTTGAGAAGGAAAAAATTGGTGTTGATAACTTTGATTTGCCGGCCCTTCATGCTTTTGAAAAAGCTGGAATCAATGTTGTAAATGGGTGGCCGGCATTTTCTCGAGCCCGCACGGTTAAAACTCGTGATGAAATAGAGCTATTAAAACAGGCCTCGTCAATTGGCGATGCGGCCATGTGGCATATAAAACATGAATGGCTAAAACCTGGTGTAACTGAACGTCATATTGAAGCTAAAGTTCACGAGTTTATGTTAGATCGCGGCTGCGAGATTATTTATGATATTATTGTGGCCTCTGGGGGCAATACTTCACCTTACAGGCGATGGGCAACAGATAAGCTCATCCAACAAGGGGATTTGATTATTATTGATATTAATGCTGTTGGCCCTGGTGGTTATTATATTGATTTTGTTAGAACACTTAAGTGTGCCGCTAAGATGACACAGGCTGAGATAGATTTATATCGGGAAACGTATGATTCGCTTTATGCTGGGATGGAATACTTAAAGCCAGGTAATACCTCGGCGGATGTTGTTTCTAGATTTCCTGAATATGATGATGATAAATATGGCACGGTCACACTCCAGCAGTTTGCCCACTCAATTGGAATTACTTTGTATGAAGGCATGTGGATGTCACGGGCATATTCACTGAAGTATCCGGCAGAGATTAAAGAAAATATGTATTTTGCTATTGAAACGTTCGCTGGACATCCCGGGTTACCACAGACTTGCCGTCTGGAAGAAAATGTTCTTGTAAGTAAAGATGGACCAGTTATTTTCACTAAAATGGAACATATGGTTGAGGCTACTAGTGATTATCGAGTTGGAGATTGGCATCATTCGAGTGTAGATGGTAGAGATCACTAGATTTTCACAAAAATTGAATTAAAAAAATGCTGCAGATGTTTCTGCGGCATTTTTTTATCCCAGTTAAATTTCTTGGTGTTATATTTTATTTTGGTTAGACTTATATATATATATTGAATTTTCAATCGTGAGGAATATTAATGTCCCCCAAAACAAAACCTCCATACCGTGCTGAGCATATTGGTAGTTTTATTCGGCCGGATTACCTACTAACAGCAGCGCGATCGCATAAAGCTACTGAGATTGATGATGCTGCATTTGACGAAGTAAAAAACAAAGCAATTGCAGATATTATTTCTTTTCAAGACAGTATTGGAATGCCATCGGTAACTGATGGAGAATTTAGGCGTCGCGTTTGGTCGGGTGGGGTTAGTGATGCATTGGAAGGTATGAGTGTTAAGGATTCTGGCACTTTAACCTTTAAAAGTGATAAGGGTGATGTATTGATGCCGCCCTCGCCTTATGCGGAAAGTAAGCTGCGCCGTAAACATAATATCGTGACCGATGATTTTAATTATATAAAGTCACTTAACCCCAAGGGTCATCCGAAAGCCACCATGGCCTCACCACCCGTAATGCATTTTTTCCTAGGAAAGAAAAGTTACAATCCAGAAATCTATTCCACGGATATCGAATATTTTGCTGATCTCATAAAGGCGTATCAAGAAGAAGTTACGGACCTTGCTTTGGCAGGTTGTAGTTATATTCAGTTGGACGACACAGCATTACCCTGCAATTGCGATCTTGAGGCGCGCAAAGTAATCGAAAGCCGTGGCGAAGATCCTGACGAATTAACGACAATGTATGTTGAAGCCATAAATTCAGCTATCCAGCATCGGCCGGATGGTATGTTTGTGGGTATGCACATGTGCCGTGGCAATTTGAAGGGCCTCTGGATGGCAGAAGGTGGTTATGAACCAATTGCTGAACAAATATTTAATGAACTTAATATTAATGCATTTTTCATGGAATACGATAATGAGCGTTCCGGTGATTTTGCACCCTTACGATATTTGCCAGCAGGCAAGATAGCAGTATTAGGCATCGTCAGTACGAAAACTCCAAAGCTAGAAGAAAAAGAATATTTAAAGCAGAGGATAAACGAAGCCGCAAAATACGTTCCTTTGGAACAACTTGCGATTAGTCCTCAATGCGGGTTTTCATCGGGCGGCGGCGGTGGCCAAGTCGTTTCCCAGGATGATACTAAACGCAAACTCGAACTGGTTCTTGAGGTGGCTAATGAGGTTTGGGGATGATTAAACAAGGCGTTCTATAAATGGAAAAATTAGACCTTCAGCTTCCTGGGTCCAAACAGGAAATAAAACGTATCCAGTCGGTGCAGAAAAAAATCGCCTTTAATCAAGCCAAGAAGGCTAAATATTATAAGGACAAGCTAGACCACATTAACGTTGATCTCTTAGATGATCCAGCGGAATGGGCAAAAATACCCATTATTGATAAGGAAACTCTTCGTGACTTAGGAGTTGAGAATTTTCGCAGTTTATTTTGTATTGCTGATCAGGGAGATATTGCTGAATATTGGCGTTCAGGAGGAGTAACTGGAGTACCGCTTTACTACCCCCGTACTTATAGCGACATGAAGTACACGTTTATTCAACTGTGTCGATGTTGGACGGTTAGCGGGTTGAATGAAGACGACATTTGTCATCAATCATTTCCTTATGGAGTTCATCCGGCCGGTCAGTTGTGGTCGAGGACCGCAAACCAGTCAGGTATTGGCGTTTTATGGGCGGGTTCAGGAGCTAACACCCCGTCGCGGGTCCAATTGGAGTTAATTCAGGAATTACAGCCTACAATTTGGATGGGGATGCCAAGTTATGGCCTCCATTTGGCCAATCTTGCCGATGAAATGGGAATTGACTTGGCGGCCAGTAATGTTCGTAAGGTTATTGTGGGTGCTGAAGCTCTGTCCGAAGCTAAGCGAGAAAAATTAGAACGTTGCTGGGGCGCTGAAGTTAATGATTTTTTTGGAATGACCGAAATTGGCATTTTAGGGGCTGATAGCAAAGTCCACGAAGGATTTCATGTTTGGACAGATCAAGCCTTCTTTGAAGTTGTAGACGAAGACACAGGTTTCCCCGTCACCAATGGTGAAGAGGGATTGATGGTCATTACACCATTATTTTGTAACTCATCGACACCTTTTTTGCGTTGGAGTTCTGGTGATATCGTTCAGATGTTTGACGACACTTCTTTAGACGGGCCATTTTCTATTTTTCCTGTAATGAAGCATGCACACAGGACAGTTGGGTTTTCAAAAATAAAAGGAATAAATATAAACCATTCTGAATTTGAGGATTTCGTTTTTAGGATTCCTGAAATAAATGATTTTAAGGTTGAATTTGTTTCGACAGGTGGTTTGGATGAACTGGTAGTAAGTATTGAAATAAAACGCTCATTTGGGGCAAAGGTTGTGATCGAGGATATGTCTCGGAGAATTCGAGACACATTCGAAGTAAAGCCTTCTATAGTGCAGTTAGAATCGGGGACGCTGGCTCGCGAATTTGAAACAAGCGTTAAAGCTCCACGGTTTGCTGATAAACGGACATGAAATAGCTTTTTTTAATTCTTACTTGGATAGGGCCATAATATAAAAGTCTTTTTTGGCACCAATTAATTGAGTTTATTACTTTTGCGTATTTGTTGATAGAAAAGAAACAGAATTAACAAGTTTATAACCCCGGCAATACTGCCATTCCGGAAAGACCATATGTAGTTTCCTGTTAAATCGAATATATATCCAGCTTGCCATCCCCCCAATCCCATTCCGAACCATCCAAACATTCCAACAATGGCCATTGAACGTGCAAGAACCCTCCCAGATACCATCATTCTGATGCAGACCAAAAATGAAGCCATTGCGCCCGAGAATGCTACTCCAAATATTATAGCCAGAAGGTATATTAGGAATATGCTCTGAAGATATGGGAAAAATAGTATAATACAGGTTTGGAGAACTGACATGCATGCGTAACTTGGCAACGGCCCAATGTGGTCCGAAAGTTTACCGCCCAGAATACGCCCAAATGCACCCGCAATCATTAGAAACAAGAAAATCGTTACGGCACTTTTCGGATTTACGCCGTTGTCTGTAAGCAATGGAACAAGGTGAACGACTGGAACTGCCATTGCTATACAGCAAAAGACTACAGCACAAGAAATCCAAGAAACTACCGTTATTGTCGGCAATGGAAAGGGACGTCCATCTTTCTGAGCAGGAGCTGCTTCGGTTTGAATCAATTGGCGTCTTGGTGAGTCTCGGACAAAAAGGGCTATTGGGATCGCCAATAATAAATAACCCGTGCCAAGTGTTAGATACGCTGTTTGCCAGTTATCTTTATCAATCAAATAACGAACTATATATGGGACAAGTCCTTGACCAGCAGCGCTGCCAGCAACAGTTAATCCGATTGCTAATCCGACATTTTTTGTAAACCATATAGCAATATTAGCGTACAAAGGACCAGAAAGAGTGGCGTGCCCCAAAGCGCCAAATATAAAATAATATAGATAAAACTGTGTTATAGTTTCTACAGTACTAAGCAGTAACAACGGAATACCAAGTGTAATTGAGCCAAAAAGAACCAGCCACCTAGTTCCAAAACGGTCGGCTATATAACTCCAAAATAGGCCGGCAAAAGCAGTGGCTAATGTGATGGCTGAATAACCGAAAGACAAACTGCCCCTCGACCAGCCAAACTCCGATGCCAGAGGTTTCAAAAATACTCCTACAGATGCGAGAACCCCAAAAGCCATCAAATTCAGTAAGAAGGCAATTCCCACCATGACCCAACCATAACCTGGGCGTTCCATATAACTCGTTTTAGCCATTATTTATCGCAACACTCAACATTCTTCCGATGGAAAATTCTTAGGATGGAAAAAATTTATGATTGGGCAGTATCATTCGTTTTAAATATCAGAGATCGGGACAAGGTTTAAGGTGCGGAAAAACATTTGTAGCCCATAGTGAAAAGCTATAAAGGCTCCAAGCTCCATGATTTCCGGCTCGCTGTAGAAAGTCTTTCCCAGATCATAAAACTCTGTGTTCACTGTTTTAGGTTCGGTGTACATTTGTTTTGCAAATTTTAGTGCCCATTTTTCTGCGCCACTAAACTGGTCGTTTAATTCAAATTCACCACAACCAGCTTCAATTCGATCCTCGGTTAAACCAAGTTCTATAGCCTTCTTTGACCTAAGAGATCCAAAATAACTATCTTCGGCGATTCTGGCTAAAAGTATACGAATAATTTCTTTCAATTTGTGATCGATATTTCCTATAGCGTGTGACTGATACATGGCATCGAACAATGCTTCAGCGTATCCCGGCGCATGCCCCATAATTTGGAAAAACAGGACATCCGGTACCATAAGCTCCTGTGCTAGTCCTAGGCGTTTTTTAAATTTGCTTTGGTCTAATTTATCTAATGGTATAGGTTCTATTACAGCCATATGGTGATCTCTAGCTCGAAACTTCTTTGGATTTATCTTTTAAAAATACTTCTTTAGCTCGCTTTTGTGCACCCCGGGTGTGAGATATTGGTTTTTCACCATATATACGGGCTGATTCTTCTTGGCTAACAAGGCGCCCATCGGGGGTGAACATAGGATAAAACCCCAAAGTTCCAAACCAAGTATGATAACCTATATTGAAACCAATGAAAGCACCAAGCTCGATGATTTCTTCGGTCGAATAATATTGTTTTAATTCATTATAAAATTTCTCGTCTACCTTATTAGGGCAGGTATCCATAAAATTTGAGAATTCTAGAGCTATTTTCTCTGCTTCTGTGAAATTGTCCGAGGTTTTGTAGTTTTCGATACCTTCGTCAATTCGTTCTTCCGTTAATCCTTGCTGCTTCGCCGAAGCAGAACGGACGTTGCCTCAATAATTGCAATCTGCTGTTCGCGATAGTTGAACCCGGATAATTTCTTTCAGCTTGTGATCAATTTTCCCGCTATTAAATACAGTGCCCCAAGCAAAATACATCGAGGCTGCGAGTTCAGGGTTGTGGCCAAGCATAGCATGGAATGCTGGATCAGGCGCTTTGTGCCGCAAGCTCTTTTTAATAAAACCACTGAGTTTGGTTTTCTTCAGATCTTCAATATCAAGCATTGTAATATTTGGCATGGCAGCTCCTTGAGCCAAGTGAAATGAGTTAAATCCGTTAACATCTCTGCATTTTTAATCGTTTCATGATTAGGGTTCGATTGTTAATAATATTTGTGTAAATTATCTGGCATCAAAAAAATCTGTTTATCCGACTTGAGTTCTTGTTAGGAAGGTTTGACTTTCTTATTTGAGTTTAGTTTTCCGGAAAATTCTCAACCCAAATTGTATTGTGTTTAGCCGCAACGGCAGCCCCTGTTTTAAAATCAGCCCGTTCTTCCGGACTCAACGCCGTCATATCTGCAAACATGGCTTCAGTCGTCCCTGGGCTATATACCATTAAGATGCGGACACCTTCACTACCAGCAATCATTTGATGCGGTACGCCTGGTGGAATATGGATTAAATCACCCACCTTTCCATCATGCTTTTCATCACCTAGCAAGAAAGTTGCGCTGCCTTGTAATACATAAAATGTTTCATGGCTAACAGTATGCATGTGTGGACGTGAAGCAAATCCGGCGGGACAACGTTCTTCGCAAACTTCGTACGATCCATTGGTATCATCGGCAGTTACTTTGACAAGCATATCGTTTGCACGTTCGTATAAGTTGCCACCATTTGAATCAACTGTCTTTGCTTTGGTCATTTTTGTCTCCATTTACAAGAAACCGAAAAATTTGGTGTCATTAGACCGGTAGTCTCAAAGACGACGGGCAAACACCTAAACAAACATTACCCAAAATAGATTAAAGGGATAGATTCAATATGACAAATTCATTTTTTGAATTAAGAAAGGGGTTTCTAGTTTATGATAGTGAAGAAGTGGGGTAAACGAATATAGACCCAGTATTGTTTAATACTGGGTCAGAAAAAAATATCATCTTTAATTTTCTAAAACATCTTTGGCGAGAGTGGAAAATTCTTCGTCTGTCATTAGGCGTTTATGTACTAATCCCCATTCTTTGACAGCCATTAGAACTTCCATAGCTTCTTCTTCAGAGGCCTGAATTTGGAATTTATCTAGCCAATGTTTGCAGTTGTCGATACCTGAGCCTTTACCCATAACAGCTTCTGGTTCATCCTGCCCAACCAGACTGGGGCGGAAGGGCACCACTTCCGTCTGATCTTCATAACCACAGTTAAGTAGCCAAGTTGCTATAATTCCTGATTCAACTTTAAACAATTTATCTCCAACGATGGGACGATTTGAAGCAATCTGAATATTAGAAATCTCTGCCACCATGTCAGCAAGTTTTTTAAATTTTTCTGTCTTTATACCAATATCGATATTGTAAAGACATTTGAGGGCCATAACCGTTTCTTCCATTGGCACATTTCCAGCCCGCTCGCCAACACCTAAAACAGTGGATTGAATAACTTCAACGCCTTCGGATAGGGCCATAATTGTGTTAGCAATACCCATACCAAAGTCCATATGGAAGTGGGCTTCCAATGGAATATCCGAGAAACGATTTTTCATTGTGCGCACAAAGAATTGCATAGCGTGGATTGAGGTCGCCCCCATTGTATCGACTAATGCCAGACCGTCCATATGGCCTTCTTTACCCACGCGTTCAATTAAGTCACAAACCCAAATTAGATCTGAACGGGTAAAGTCTATGGGGAAGAAGACAACTTCAAGACCTTGGTCGCGCGCAAACGATGTAGATTCTATAGAAAGATCAATTGCACGATCTAATTCCCACCGATAACCTTTTTCAATAAGATGGGGGCTTGCAGGCACCTCCATGATAACACCTTTGACACCAGCGTCTATTGCCCTTTTGACATCATCAACCATGCAACGTGCAAAAGAATAAACCTTTGGTCCAAAATCGCGTTTTGCTAACTCTGCCACCACTTTTCGATCATCGTTAGAAACGACGGGCATGCCAGCTTCAAGTCGCTGAACTCCGATCTCAGCAAGCCCCTCGGCAATTCGAATTTTATCATCATAGTCATACGCGAGGCCTGCTTGTTGTTCTCCATCACGTAAAGTTACATCGTGAATTCTAATGTTGTCAGAGAACTTCCAGTCTTTTGTGACTTCAGGGTCAAAATTCCACGGGCTGGTGAACCAGCCATCTTGTTTCCAGGGTGTGTCTGTCATAGTTATTCTCCTAAGTATCCCCGAAGACTTCAACTATTCTCAATAGGTCAAGTAATCCGGACTGATTAAATGTCTACCTTTAGTTTTGTATGTGCGGAATCTTACAAAAGATCTAGCCGCTAATTTCCGGGACATTAAGCAACGATTTTAGGGCTGTCAAACTGTCTTGATCAGGAAGTGAGGCTTTCGATAAATAACGTTGACAGCTTTAGTTTAGGTTTTAAAGCACGTTTCCTAAATAGCCGTAAATCCACCATCTATGAGAAGGTCTGATCCTGTCATGAAGGAAGATTCATCGCTTGCAA
>CAZXSC010000014.1:0-37583 GCA_964643045.1 uncultured Rhodospirillaceae bacterium | reverse complement strand
AATAATCGTCACTCATGCCGAGCGCCCAAACCAAATCCTTATAGGCTGAGCCCCAGCGACGTGTCGGAACATTACCCGGTCCGCGTTGAATTTTTACCATAGAAGCCTCCTTCAGTCCTGCCCTAGAGATTGGCTTAGCACCGGAGTGTGGTCAATATCTTCCCTACATCTTTGTACGTTCTGTCGCAGTAAATCCACGAAGACATCGTTGAACCACAATTATACACGCCATTTTTCCAATTAAGATAAAATGTGGCTCCAATTTCTTAAAATTCGGGGAGCGAAAAGAAAATAAACATCAATTCAATAACTTAAGAAAAAAATGGTGGGCCCGGCAGGATTCGAACCTGCGACCAGACCGTTATGAGCGGCCGGCTCTAACCAACTGAGCTACAGGCCCCCACCACGTGAGATAAAATTATATTCCTTAAAGAAAGTGACAAGTTATCGTTTAACATTGCTTGGTCAAGACCAAATTCTTAAAAAAACAACACAAAATATTGACACATTTGTTGTATCTCAACCTAGAAACTTAGTAATCTAAAAAGCTACGAAGTTTTCTGGATCTGCTGGGGTGTTTCAGCTTACGGAGAGCCTTAGCCTCGATCTGACGAATACGTTCACGGGTAACTGAAAACTGTTGGCCAACTTCTTCTAATGTATGATCCGTATTCATACCTATGCCAAAACGCATACGCAGTACTCGTTCTTCACGCGCGGTTAAACTAGCTAATACACGGGTGGTAGTTTCCCTCAAATTACCTTGAATGGCTGCATCCAAAGGCTGAATGGCATTTTTATCTTCAATGAAATCACCGAGATGACTATCTTCCTCATCACCAATGGGCGTCTCTAAACTGATTGGCTCCTTCGCTATCTTAAGAACCTTTCGCACTTTATCAACGGGCATTGCTAGCTTGATTGCTAGTTCATCCGGTGTTGGTTCACGTCCGATCTCGTGCAACATTTGCCTCGACGTCCTTACCAGTTTATTGATTGTTTCTATCATGTGAACCGGGATACGAATGGTCCGGGCTTGATCTGCAATTGATCGGGTGATTGCCTGCCGTATCCACCAAGTTGCATAGGTAGAGAATTTATACCCTCGACGATATTCAAATTTATCAACGGCCTTCATTAAGCCGATGTTGCCTTCCTGTATTAAATCCAAAAATTGCAAGCCACGATTAGTATATTTTTTTGCTATCGAAATTACCAGACGCAAATTCGCCTCAATCATTTCCTTTTTTGCTTTGGCCGACTCACGCTCACCTTTTTGAACGGTATTTACAACACGACGAAATTCACCTATTGGCAAACTAACCTCACTCGCTATTTCTGAAATTTCATTACGTATTTCTTTGATTTCATCTTTATTATTCTTAGAAAAATCTGACCAACCTTTACCCTTGAGTTTTGAAATTCTAGCTAGCCAATTGGGGTCAAGTTCATTATTTGTATATTCGTCAAGAAACTCAACACGCTTAACTTTCGACTTAACAGCTAAGCGTAGAAGTTGACCTTCCTTACTCATTAATTTTCTGTTTAGGTCATACATATGCCCCAGTAAATAATCGAGCCGATTATTGTTAATATGTACCCCCTCCATAAGGTCAATTAATTCATGGCGCAGTTTATCGATACGTTTCTCGGTAGCTGTCGTAACAGGATCGCCGGATTGAACAAGGGTCAAACGCTTATCTTGGGCACGACTCAATTTAGCATAGGTTTTTTTTATGGCATCAAGTTTACTCAAGACAATTGGAAGTAACGTCTGCTCCATAACCGCGAGAGATACTGTATTATCATCATCTTCATTATTATCGTCGTCGGTTTCGTCTTCATCGGATTCAGTGTCCTCGCTATTTTGTTTTTTTGAATCTGTTTCTTCCTTTTTCTCAGATTCTTCCTTCACTGCTGGAGCAGCTGCGGCGATAACACTTTCTATACTGATTTCATCTTCAGCTTCGGGTTTAGAAGCAGTATGATCCTCTTTTGGACCTGAAAACGTCGCATCAAGATCTATAATATCTCGGAGCAACATATTTTCTTCATCTAGATCTTTTCGCCATTGCAGAAGAGACCTTATAGTCATTGGACTCTCAACAATCCCACCAATCATCATTTCTCGGCCAGCTTCAATTCTCTTTGCAATCGCTATTTCACCTTCACGTGATAAAAGTTCCACGCTACCCATCTCACGAAGATACATGCGAACAGGGTCATCGGAACGGCCGGTTTCACTTTCACCAATATTACCAGTCTCCGGTTCTTTTACTTCTATCTTGTCGGCTCCAGCGCTTTCATTTGGATCTTCGCCTTCTTCACTTTCAACAACATTGACACCAGATTCTGATAACATCGACATTGTATCTTCAATTTGCTCAGACGAAACTTGTTCCTGTGGTAATGCCGCATTCAGCTCATCATAGGTTACAAATCCGCGCTGTTTGCCGCGAACGATCATTTTCTTCACCGCTGCATTAATTGAATCCAAGAGAGGGCTGTCATTTGCCTCGCTTTGGGCTTGTGATTTTTTTGTAGTTATTGTTGCTTTCTTTGTGGCCATTCTAACCCCGCTTAAGTCTATTTTTAAGTTCTGTCCAATATTCAAACAAATTTTACATGAGGTCGCCCGCTCTATTTTTATTTATGACATCAGTTCTAACCAGCTAAGCACTTTTAGATTGACTTAAATCCGAAATACCCACCTCAACATCCTCTTCTTGCATTGCCATCTCTTTTAAGGCTTTGAGCAACTCAAACGTCTCTTTTGTTGGGTTTTCAGCAAGCTGCTTTTCGGCCACATCAATATCTTCCAACAATTGATTGCGACGAAATAGCCGAAATGTCTGCTCCCAACCTTTTCGTGCAACATCAATATTATTATCTGGTTGGGCAAACTTAGCATGGTTCAAAACCTGTCGGCTCAAAAGGCCGTTTAATAGCTCGGAAAACCCTGTATCCTTCAAATGGTCCCGTAAAGCCTCATTATCAAGTCTTGGAGACGAGGCCAGCGTCTTTAATACTTCTTGGCGCAATTTGTCAAGGTCTGAAGCCTTAAATTCAATACTGCCTAGTTTTTCGCCAACAACGTCCAACAACAATGGGTGGTTAATTAAAGTTGAAATCAAAATCGCCTGTTGAACCCAAACAGTGTCTACGTGCGAGTTCTTACCGGACTTTTCCTCCATTTGTGCGAATGATTTTGTCCTTTTGAAAGAGTTGCGTTTGTCTTTGAAAAATTTATTATCCCGGCTCTTTGAAAATTCATCCCATAAGCGACCTTTAAAACCATTTCGATAGTAACGTTGAACAGTTTTATCACCTATGCTTCCAGCAATCTCTTCGAGACGTTTTTCGAGCCCGGCTCTATCTTCAGGAGTTTCAAGCCGAGACCCCAAAATATTGAACCGCCAAATAAAATCAAACAAATGTATTGCCTGATTCAAAATCTCTTCGATGGCCTTAATACCTTTAGTCTTAATTAAGCTATCTGGATCTTCACCTTCATCAATGAATACGAACTTTAAGCTTTTTTCAGGTTTTAATATAGGCATGGCCCGCTCTGCTGCCCGTTGTGCAGCCTTTCTACCTGCACGGTCCCCATCAAAACAAAGAACTGGTTCAGACACGAACCGCCATAATAATTGTATCTGACTTTCTGTCAGTGCGGTTCCCAACGGCGCTACAGCGTATTTAAATCCTGCCTGGTGAAGAGCAATCACATCTGTATAGCCTTCCGCTACCAAAATTGTTTTTGATGTGCGCGCTGCTTCTATCGCTTTGGCAAGAGCATACAAGTTATTGCCTTTATAAAACAATGGCGTTTCAGGCGAATTAAGATATTTAGGTTCACCCTCATCAAGAACACGCCCGCCAAATGCAATGGTGCGGCCACGACGATCAGTTATCGGAAACATTAATCGTCCTCTAAATCGATCATAAGGGGGCTTCGAAGAATCATCCGGCTGAATTAATAATCCTGCTTCAATCATGAGGCGATCGGAAATACCTTCACGAGAAAGGGCTGTTTTTAGGCTGCCGCGACTATTAGGGGCAAAACCCAGGCAAAATTGTTTTATTGAATCATCAGTGACACCTCGATTGTTCAAATAATCAAGTGCAGATTTACCTTCCGGCAGATACAAGGTTTTATGAAAGTACAATTTAGCAGCTTCAACAACGTCATAAAGATTTTTTGCTCGCTCAATACGCAGACGTTCTTCTGGCGTCTCAACAGGAATTTCCATGCCCAATTCATGTGCGAGATGCTTGACGGCTTCAGGAAATGCCATGTTTTCAGTTTTCATGATAAAATCAAATATGCTCCCGTGCTCACCACAACCGAAACAGTGATAAAAGCCTTTGTCTTCATTGACGGTGAATGAGGGTGTCTTTTCATTATGAAATGGACAAAGGCCCTGAAATTCATGTCCTTTTTTAACAAGGCGGACGCGCCTACCTACTACCTCAGCCAAGGTGGCGCGCGTTCTAACCTCATCTAAAAACCGATTTGAAAATGCCATACTATTCTCTAATTATCCTGGGCCATAATAACCGACGAAATGGTGTTAGTAGAGATAGTAATTCACTAAGTTCTTCCAGTTATCCCCGCTATCCACAACTATAACCACTCAAATCACTAAATTAAACGAACTCGAAGGTTGTATTCAAGTTTCTAAAACTATCTACACCGTTCTTTTAATAAAAACACTTTTGACCAAATTCGGTAAATAGGCCCGATCCATGGGTATTTTAGTCAATCAAAACAAACCACTAATAGAAAAAAGGCTATTGGTTATCAGATTTATTTGCAATCCTTGACTTGACCTCTGGCAAACATACCATACCTATAGTATCACCAAAATCCTATCAACAAGTCGAATCTAGAAAGTGCATCATGGCTTTTAAAAATCTCAGAGAATTTATGACCCTGTTAGAAACTAGAGGCCAGCTAATCCGAATAGATAAGCCAATCTCACCTATTTTGGAAATGACTGAAATTCAAACGCGCGTTTTAGCAGAATCTGGACCAGCTATCCTTTTCGAGAACGTTATTAAGAAAAATGGGGACAAATACAAACTACCAGTACTTGTGAACTTATTCGGTACAGTGGAAAGAGTGGCGTGGGCCTTAAACTGCGAACCAGAAACATTAAGAACGTTTGGCGAAACATTGGCTTTTTTGCGCCAACCAGAACCTCCGGGGAACTGGAGAGAAGCCGTAAGTATGCTGCCTATGATAAAAACAGCCCTGACTATGAAACCAAAGATGGTTCGCGATGCACCGTGCCAAGAAATAATAATAAAAGGCGAGAATCTTGATTTAAATGATTTTCCAATTCAAATTTGCTGGCCTGGTGAACCGGCTCCACTAATCACCTGGCCACTTGTGGTAACTAAAGGCAGCGATCAATTAGAACTTGATGATTTTAATCTTGGCGTATACCGCATGCAGGTTACGGGGAAAAAAACCACATTGATGCGCTGGCTAAAACATCGAGGTGGCGCCCAGCACCACATCCAACAGAAAAAAGAAATGCCCGCAGCCGTCGTAATTGGAGCCGATCCAGGTACGATCTTGGCCGCCGTAGCTCCGGTGCCGGACACAATGTCTGAATATCAATTTGCAGGTTTGCTCAGAAAACAAAAAGTAGAGTTAGTTGACTGCAAAACTGTACCCCTGAAAGTCCCAGCTGAAGCTGAGATTGTACTTGAGGGACATGTATCATTTGAAAAATACGAGGATGAAGGTCCGTTTGGTGATCATACTGGGTATTACAATTCAGTAGAAAAGTTTCCAATTTTTACAGCCAGTGCGGTCACTATGCGAAAAAAACCCATATACCTATCAACATTTACAGGCCGCCCTCCCGATGAACCATCTGTTCTCGGGGAAGCACTAAACGAACTTTTTATACCCTTGTTTATTCAGCAATTCCCGGAGGTAGTCGATTTTTGGCTACCCCCTGAAGGATGTTCTTATAGAGTAGCAGTGATATCCATTAAAAAAGCCTATCCCGGACACGCCAAACGAATTATGATGGGGGTATGGTCTTTTCTGAGACAATTTTTATACACAAAATTTGTTATAGTTGTTGACGATGACATTGACGTACGTAAATGGGAAGATGTAATTTGGGCTATTTCGACGCGGATGGATCCGGTACGCGATATGACAATGATAGAAAATACTCCCATCGATTATCTCGACTTTGCTTCACCTAAAGACGGTCTTGGTGGAAAAGTTGGCTTGGATGCAACTAATAAAATTTTCCCAGAGACCAACCGCGATTGGGGGATTAAGATCCAAATGACTGATCAGGTAATTGAGAAGGTCTCAAAGATGTGGGACAGCCTCGGGCTACCCGGAAGTGGTGAGCCTATATGGAAAAAATAATATTACAGGTAGTATGGGATATTCTATATGGCAGGTAATGGAAATATACAAAATTTGCTTGAAGATTTGCTAAAACAAACACTTGCAAACGGCGCTAGTGCCGCTGACGCAGTGCATGTCGAAAGCCATTCTCTGGCTGTTGCGCAGCGATTAGGTAATCCAGAAAAAATGGAGCGTTCAGAAAACTCAGATATTGGGCTCCGGGCCTTTTTCGGTAAACGCCAAGCTATTGTATCTTCATCCGACACCGGTCCGGAAGCGTTAATAGAACTAGTTGACCGCGTAATTTCCATGGCGAAAGTAGTCCCAGAAGATCCTTATTGTGGGATTGCGGATAAAAGTCAGTTGGTAACAAGAATCGTTAATGTCGATAGCTTTGATCCAACTGAACCAACGGCAGAGACTTTGGTCACGTGGGCAAACAGGGCCGAAGAAGCAGCCCGAGCTATCCCAGGCATCACCAATTCTGAGGGAGCAGAAGCCGGATGGGGAAAAGCAACCGTATCTGTAGCCGCAACCAATGGTTTTGCGAAAACATATACAGGATCTCACCACTCACTTAGCGCTTCTGTACTAGCGGGCGAAGGTGTGGAGATGGAGCGGGATTATGATTATACTGGAGCTGTATACGCAGAAGATATGATGAGCCCGGAAGAAGTTGGCCGCAATGCGGGTCAAAAGGCAATTAAGCGTTTAAATCCAAAAAAAGCCCAAACAACTCAAGTACCGATAATTTACGATCCTCGCGTTTCACGTGGAATATTAGGCCACTTATTAAGCGCCATAAACGGTTCAGCTATTGCTCGAAATACTAGCTTTCTGAAAGATAAACTTGAAAAAAGAATTTTCCCTAATTCTATCTCAATCTATGACGATCCTCATCGACCGCGCGGATTGCGATCAAAACCTTTCGATAGCGAGGGCGTTGAGAATAAAAAACACAATATTATTAACGACGGTGTTCTGACAACTTGGCTGTTGGATCTCCGCTCTGCCCGTCAACTAGGCCTTAAAACCACGGGCCACGCGGCAAGAGGAGCGGGTTCACCACCATCGCCATCGGCATCAAATGTATATTTAAAACCGGGAAAACTCTCGCCAACTGAGCTTATTAACGATATTAAAAGTGGGCTTTACATAACAGAATTAATTGGAATGGGGGTCAATGGCCTAACAGGCGATTATAGCCGTGGAGCAGCAGGATTCTGGATCGAAAATGGTGTGATTACATATCCTGTGAGCGAAGTTACAGTTGCTGGAAACCTGAATGAAATGTTTCTTAATTTAACTGCAGCTAGCGATTTGGAATACCGCTACGGGATAGACGCCCCCACTCTAAGGATCGATGGAATGACCCTAGCGGGAAAATAAAGTACTAGTTAAATCATGACAGGGTGGGAAAAATGCGCATAGATTGAAATTTAGCTATTTCTCGAGTGCCGAGTGACTTTTGTTTAGTTCCCGTGTTATGGTCCCCGAAACCAAGTGACTAACATAAGCCTGGGCTAATTGTCCAATAAATTAGGAATAAAATGCCTTGAGTATCAAGCCAAACATTCAAAGCAATACTACCTATGCCTTAATGTCTCGGTTAGCAAAGGAAAGCATTCGTCCGTACATTAGTTGGATAGTATTTGCTTTAATTTGCATGGGTCTTGTTGCTGCGGCAACCGCTACGAGTGCATGGTTAATGAAACCGGTCATAAATGATGTTTTCTTTGAAAAAAACGAAGGTTTATTGTGGATAATCTCCGGCGCTGTTTTAATTACCTTTGCGGTCAAGGGTTTAGCAAATTATGGGCAATCCGTAATAATGAGTTTTGTTGGTCAACGTATAATAACAGATACTCAACATCGATTGTATGCTCACCTTACTCGTATGGAACTTGGTTTCTTTCATGATTCGCCAACAGGCAGCCTAATTTCTCGCTTTACGATAGATATTAATATGATGCGCGCGGCTGTCTCCAATGCTCTGACAGGTTTCGGTAAAGATTTCTTATCACTTATTGGTCTATTAGGGGTCATGTTTTGGCAGGATTGGAAATTAGCAAGCTTAGCTTTTGTTATTTTTCCAGTCGCCGTCATTCCCATTGTTCGCCTTGGCCAGCGTATACGCAAGGTTACGGTAAATACACAAGAAGAAATGGGGCAATTTACAATACTTCTGGAACAAACTTTTCAAGGCGCTCGCGTGGTTAAATCTTATGGCATGGAGGAATACGAGAAAAAACGGGTGCGAGTGATTGCCGAACGTATATTTTCCTTGGTTTACAAATCAGCCCGTGTTCGTGCATTAGCGAGCCCAGTTATGGAAAGTCTTGGTGGCGTTGCGATCACTTTGGTTATTGCCTATGGAGGCTACGAAGTCATCCATGGCAATATGGATGCTGGCTCTTTTTTTTCTTTTATCACAGCATTACTTCTCGCTTATGAACCAATGAAGCGATTAGCCAACCTAAACGCTAGCCTCCAAGAAGGTTTGGCCGGAGCAGACCGGTTATTTCAGATTCTAGATAGAACACCTAAAATTTTTGATAGGCCAAACGTTCAGCCACTTGATATCTCCGGAGGGGAAATTTGTCTTGAAAATATCAATTTCTCCTACAACTCGGAGAAAACGGCTCTCTACAATGTAAGCTTCAATGTGCCTGCTGGGAAAACAGTTGCTCTTGTTGGTCTGTCGGGAGCGGGCAAGTCAACAGTATTAAATTTAATACCGAGATTTTATGATACCGATAATGGCAAAATCAGTATTGATGGCAGTGATATTAAGGATGTGACACTTAAAAGCTTGAGAGGTGCAATTGCGCTTGTAAGCCAGGAAGTAATACTTTTTGACGACACCATCCGGGCCAACATTTCTTATGGCCGACCAGACGCCACGGATGACGAAATAATAGAAGCTGCGAAACATGCTGCTGCCCATGACTTTATTTTAAATATGCCTGATGGTTATAACACATATGTGGGTGAACGCGGAACTAAAGTATCCGGAGGCCAACGGCAACGTTTGGCAATTGCACGAGCGATGTTAAAAAACGCACCGATTCTTCTCCTGGATGAAGCAACATCTTCATTGGATACGGAGTCTGAACGGCAAGTTCAAGCGGCGCTTGCTAACCTAATGCGCGAGCGAACCACATTAGTAATCGCTCATCGGCTTTCGACGGTGGTCGACGCCGACTTAATACACGTAATTGATAAAGGAACTATTTTAGAATCTGGATCACATACAGAGCTGATCACACAAGGTGGCATTTACGCAAGACTCTATAAAATGCAATTTCGGAATGACAATACATTAGCTTCAGAAAAAAATGCCAAACTATTCAGTGTAAACGATTTTTGAAGAATTATGGCTACTCCAACATTTATTAAGGCACTTTCGCGCAACAGCACTTTAAGAAGATTGACTAGCCTTTTGGGGTACCTATATATCCGATTAATCCACGTAAGCGGCCATTGGCAAATTAAGAACCAAGCAATACCGGATAAATTAATCAAAGAAGGTAAATCTTTTATCACCTGTTTCTGGCATGGGCGTCTATTGATGATGTCCTTTGCATGGCCTTATGATTCGCATTTTTATATGCTAATTTCAACACATCCTGATGGACAGCTAATAGCACAGATAACCGAACGGCTTGGATTTAAGGTGCTGGAAAGCAAGGCGAGAACCGGTGGCAGCGCCACTATGCGATCCATGGTGCGGACCCTGAACAAAGGTGGTTATATTGGGATCACACCCGATGGTCCGAGAGGACCACGAATGCGATCAAGTAGTGGGGCGATCGCACTCGCCAAGCTTTCCGGTGCCCCTATTTTACCACTGAGCTATAGTTCATCGAGATGGAAAATGCTCAAAAGTTGGGATCACTTTATTTTGCCTATGCCATTCGCTAAGGGTGTATTTATCTGGGGAGAGCCAATTGAAATTTCACAAGAATCAACTCTTGTAGAATTAGAAGCTGGGCGCAAAAAATTAGAAGAACAACTAACTAAGCTGACCAAAAATGCCGATGATTTATTTGGATTGCCAACACCAGAACCTGCTGCGGGAGAAATAATCCGATGATGTTTTCTATCTATCGGATAACTACCATATTAAGTGTACCATTTATATTATGCTATCTTAAATACCGTCGGGCCAGTGGTAAAGAAGATGCTAATCGCATCGATGAACGCCTCGGCAAGAGTACAACTGAACGCCCACGAGGAAAACTTATCTGGCTTCACGCGGCCAGTGTAGGAGAATCACTTTCCATGATACCATTAATAAAGAAACTATTGTCAGATAACATGAATTACAATTTAATGATTACAACAGGTACTGTATCTTCAGCTAATATGATGGAAGATTGGTTGCCACAAGGGGCCTTTCATCAATATATCCCAATCGACAGGCCAAACTACGTCCAACGGTTCATTAATTATTGGGAGCCAGATATTGCGGTTTGGGCGGAAAGTGAATTCTGGCCAAATATGATCATAGAGACACATAGACAAAAAATCCCATTAATACTGGTCAATGGGCGGATTTCAGAAAGATCTTTTTCAAAATGGCGAAGAGTGCCAGGATTCATTCAGACTATTTTAAATTGCTTTTCGGTTTGTCTAGGTCAATCTAAAACTGACGTAGAACGCCTCAATCAGCTAGGCGCAAAAAACACACAATATCTTGGCAATTTGAAATTTGCGGCCCCTGAGTTGCCGGCTGATAAACAAGCTCTAAATGCTTTGAGGTTAATAATCGGGCACCGTCCCTGTTGGTTAGCGGCAAGCACTCACCCCGGAGAAGAGGAAATTATTGCTGCGGTTCATAAACAAATAGAGCCAAAACATCCGGAACTTTTAACTATTATCGTTCCGAGACACCCAGCAAGAGGAATGGAAATCCTTGGATCTCTTCAAACAATGGTAAATGGCACAATACTGCGTTCCAGAAATGACCCAATCAATAGACACACCAGCATTTATATAGCCGATACCCTGGGAGAACTCGGCCTATTCTACCGACTAACTGAAACCGTTTTCATGGGTAAGTCGCTGGTGCCTCTCGGAGGCCAAAATCCTCTTGAAGCATTACGATTGGGCTGTGCTGTAATTCACGGCCCTCACATGATGAATTTTCAATGGATGTGTGAGGAAATGGCAAAGCTAAACTGCTCAGTACAAGTTGATGATGGTGCTAATCTTGCAGAAACAGTTTCGGAATTATTATCAAACTCTACAAAGCGAAGAGAAATGATAAGACAAGGCCATACCTTTGTAAATTCTCAGTCCCAAGTAATTGATTTAGTAGCTAAAGAAATCAATGGGATCTTGGAGATTGTTGATGCAAACACCTGATTTCTGGTATAACCAAAAAACTACACTGTCTTCAGTTTTCCTAAGGCCTTTTAGCTGGATCTATGGCTTGATTGGCGCAATTCGACGAGACCGCACCAAACCATGGCGCTCACCAATTCCTATAATATGTGTTGGCAACCTAGTTGCAGGAGGTCAGGGAAAAACGCCTACGGCAATAGCAATCGGAAAAACTTTGAACGGCAAGAATAAATCCATACATTTTATGAGCCGTGGCTATGGGGCCAGTCATAAAGGACCGCTATTAGTAGACCTAAGAACCCATACGGCAAATGACGTCGGCGATGAGCCTTTGTTATTATCCGAGACCTCGCCAACATGGATCTGTAAAGATCGAAAAGCGGGGATTGAATTAGCCTATAAAATGGGCGCTGAAATCATTGTAATGGACGATGGATTTCAGAATCCATCTATAGTGAAAGATTTGTCCATTATAGTTATAGATGGTGAAGTTGGGTTTGGTAATGGCCATTTAATTCCAGCGGGCCCATTACGAGAAGGCGTTACAGTTGGCCTTTCCAGAGCAGATGCCACCGTTATTATTGGTGACGACAAACTCGGGCTGCAAGAAATGCTCGTAGAAAAGCCATTAAATTTCAGAGGAGATACAATTAAAATTTTAACCGCACGACTTAAACCAGATGGCATTCCCCCAATAGTCCAAAATAAAAAAGTATTTGCATTTGCTGGCATTGGCCGCCCTGCAAAATTTTTCAACACTGTATTAGATATGGGTTACAATTTAGTGGGCACAGAATCTTTTCCAGATCATCATGTTTATAGTAAATCGGAGATTCTTAACTTAAACAACAAAGCAAAATATAGGAATGCTAAATTAATCACCACATCAAAAGATTACATCCGTTTACCGGCATCGCTGCAAAAAGATATTGCTGTCATACCGGTAACCCTAGACTGGAGCGATACAAATGCGCTAGATAGTCTCCTCAAGCCTTTTATCTAGACAGCATTAGAGAATGACGAGAAACAATTAGATGAGGATTTGGTCCCAAAAATTTATTAATCACCCCGTTCAAGCAATAATTGCCTGGGGACTGCTTACTTTCTTTGCTTTTCTTCCTTTAGACCTAGCCTCTGCTTTTGGCGGTTGGATAGGTAGAAATATTGGTCCCAGATTAAAGGTCTCAAATAATGCCAGACGCGAAATTGCCGTAGTTTTTCCCTCGTTAGACGCAAATAAAATTGAAAATATCATTGAAGGAATGTGGGATAATCTGGGTAGAACCGCCGCTGAGCATCCACACTTAGAAAAATTTAATCCATATGAAGAGGATAGTCGTGTTGAAGTGATTGGAGTAGAAATAATAGATCAAACACGTGACGACAACCTGCCTGGCATCGCCTTTAGTGGGCATTTTGCTAACTGGGAACTTGGTCCACTCGCCTCAACAAAACGCGGACTTCCATTACATCTGGTCTATCGCCGAGCGAATAATCCTTTTTTTGATCGTCTTTTACAAAAAGCGCGAACCAGTACCGGAGCAAAATATTTGCCAAAAGGCGCAGAAGGCGCAAAGGATATCATGAGATCACTTAACAGAGGTGAGCACATAGCTATGTTAGTCGACCAAAAAATGAATGATGGTATTGCGGTTCCGTTTATGGGGCGCAACGCTATGACCGCCCCTGCTCTTGCCCAGTTAGCGTTGCGCTTTAATTGTCCGGTTGTTCCAGTTCAAGTCGAAAGACTGAAAGGCGCAAATTTTCGCGTCACAATTCACGCCCCTTTGGTTCATCCAAATACCGGTGACAAAAAAGCTGATACTCTTAGCATGATGACAGAAGTAAATAATCATCTGAGTAACTGGATAAAAGAACAACCTGAACAATGGCTCTGGGTTCATAACCGTTGGCCAGATAGACAAGAACCACTAGCGAAATAGTTGCTCTGGATCAAGTGCCGTCCCATTTAATTGCAATCCCCAATGAAGGTGTGGGCCCGTAGCTCGTCCTGTCTTCCCAACCCTACCAACGATCTGGCCTTTAGCTACTCGGTCACCCTTTTTAACGGTAATCGCACTCATGTGGATATAAATTGAACGCAAACCCAAACCATGATCTATAGCGAGTGTTTTACCGTTGAAAAACATTCCAGGATGTGTAAAAATTATCATCCCATCGGACGCTGACTTAATTTCAGATCCCTCCAATGCTGCTATGTCCAAACCAAAATGAGGACGTTTTGGTTTTCCGTTTAAAATGCGTTGAGAGCCATAAACACCAGTAGTTTGTCCCAGAACAGGGCGTTCAAATCCAGCAACATATAGTGGCTCTGGGAATCGTACCGAAAGTGCTTTTTGCATTGAAGTTTTTTCAGATTTTATACGGATAAGATCTCTAAAACTCGGTGTAACTTTTCGTTTAGGTAAACCATCAATGATTTGTATATTATACTTTCTCTGCTTAACAAAAAGCAGGCTTTGTTTTACTGATCCATCTTTAAATTGAATCTTTAAATAGGATTCTGGTTTTGCATTGTATGAAAATCCAAGAAGAAAATTTCCCATTTTACCTTGAGTAATGGCTACACCATCAAGGAAAATATTTGCATCTGGATTTGCCCAACCAAAAACCAATCCTCCTTGGACGATTTTCCCCGATAACCTATACTCACCTGAGATTGCAGCAGAACAAAACACCAAATTAAATATCAAAATAAGAGATCGTACGTTCATAACAATGAACCTTGGGAGCCTTCGTCGGAATTTTCCGATCGTTTTCTAATTTTATTCGTGGTCGTAGCCTTTAACTGATCTTTTCCTAAAACTAATGCATCAACATCACCATCACCAAATTTAATGTTAATATTAGCCCTAAGCTTAACCGAAGATGAAGAAAGTAGTGGCTGTCCCAGCTCATTTGTTACCAACGCAAATCCACGATCCAGTACACGCTGAAACGAAACACTCTCTAACTTTATTACCGATTTATCTAGTTGGTGATTTTTTTTCTCAATAAAAGTTCCCAACCCCCGGTGCCATGCTCTTAGCAAACTGACCAACTGATTATGTTTTGAAGTCACGTGTTGGAGTGGACTAATGAGCCCAGAAGATAAGCGCAGGACTTTCGAAGAAAGATTTTTGAGGTAAAATTCTTTGGCTACCGTCAGGCGTTCAAAGCGATCATCAAGCCGCTGAGTCGCCTCTTCGGTAATACGTCTTAGGTCTGGCAATCTTCGCGACGAACTCTCAACATTCCGTCGATTTTTCTCGAACAAACTATTGACAGCTCGTTGTAATCGCACAGCAGAAATAGCAATATTTTCCCCCAAGTCGGTACGAACTGGGACGGCCATCTCAGCGGCGGCTGTTGGGGTAGGCGCACGTTTATCTGAAGCAAAATCAATCAAAGTCGTATCCGTTTCATGCCCAACTGCAGAGATTAATGGAATTTTGCTAGCAGCTACAGCCCGGACCACAATTTCTTCATTGAATGCCCAAAGGTCTTCAAGGCTCCCTCCGCCTCGAGCAACAATAATGAGGTCAGGCTTCGGCACATCCCGATTCATATCCATATTATTAAAACCTACTATTGCTTCTGCTATTTGATTAGAAGCGCTTTCTCCCTGTACATTCACAGGCCACAGCAAAACATGCCGCGGAAACCTATCTTCAAGCCGGTGTAAGATATCTCGAATCACAACCCCAGTGAGAGAAGTCACAACACCAATGCATTCTGGCAAATAAGGTAACTCTTTCTTAGTTTTTTGATCAAATAACCCTTCCGCAAAAAGTTTTTTGCGGCGCTCTTCAAGGAGCTTCAGTAATGCTCCTTCTCCTGCAATTTCCAACTGCTCGATAACAATCTGATAATTTGAACGTCCTGGATATGTTGTTAAGCGCCCAGTCACAATAACCTCAATACCATCTTCTGGCTTAGTCGAAAGACGGCTCGCTGTCCCCTTCCAGCAGACTGCATCAAGGACCGAATTTTCGTCTTTTAAACTCATATATATATGACCAGAACGTGCGAGCACGCATCTAGAGATTTCACCTCTAACGCGTATATGAGGGAAATTATTCTCAACAGCTCGTTTTAAAGCCTGAGAAATTTCACTGACAGAAAAAATCTGGCGATTATCGCCTTTTAATTTTCCCTGATGTATATGATTATAATTTTCATTCATCACATAATGATAATTTATGCTACAAGAAGCAAAGAGTACAGTGTGATAATTATTCTTGGAGCAAACAATGAAAATACTTGTTGTAGGGGGCGGTGGACGCGAACATGCACTATGCTGGGCGATCTCTAAATCCCCAAAATGTTCTGCGCTTTATTGCGCCCCCGGTAACGCGGGTATAGAAAATGTCGCGAAATGCATAAATATTTCAGATGATGACATAACCGGCATCGTCTTATTTGCTAAAAAAAATAAAATTGATTTGGTTGTGGTAGGACCTGAAATACCCCTAGTTCTTGGTTTGGTGGATGCTTTAGAATCAGAAAACATCAAAGCATTTGGACCAAACGCTGCTGCTGCAAAACTCGAGGGCTCAAAAGCGTTTATGAAGGATCTATTTAAAAAATATGGCATCCCAACTGCAGCGTACTGTCGCTTCACAGACTTTCAACAGGCTTTAGCTTATATAAAAAAACAAGGTGCCCCCATTGTTATTAAAGCTAGTGGCTTAGCAGCAGGCAAAGGTGTTGTAATAGCTAATACCGAAAAAGAAGCAATTGATGCCGCAGATAAAATGATGAACAAGGGCGCCTTTGGTAATGCCGGCCATGAAATTGTAATTGAAGAGTTCCTAGATGGTGAAGAAGCTAGTTTTTTTGCACTAGTCGATGGTGAGATAGCCATTCCTTTGGTTTCAGCCCAAGACCATAAAGCAGCCTTTGATGCAGATATGGGGCCTAATACTGGTGGCATGGGCGCCTACTCACCGGCTCCGGTTGTAACTCAAAATTTAGCTGAGGATGTTATGACGACAATAATTCAACCAACTATTAAAGGAATGGCAGCTGAAGGTTATAGCTACAAAGGTATCTTATTTGCTGGTTTAATGATAAAAAACGGAAAGGTGAAAACACTGGAGTTCAATGTTCGTTTTGGAGACCCTGAGTGCCAAGTATTAATGGCACGCTTGAATTCGGATATAGTTGACGTTTTAAATGCTGCCACCGACGGAACACTCTCAGAAATTAAACTTTCTTGGAAAGAAAAGGCCGCCTTAGTCGTGGTGATGGCGGCAGAAGGTTATCCGAATAAATACGAAAAAGGATCTAAAATTGATAACTTAGAACAAGCCAATAAAATTGATAATGTTATGGTCTTTCATGCTGGAACAAAATCTGAGAATGGGAAAATCTTAGCTAACGGCGGACGTGTTCTAGGTATAACGGCTATTGGCGACGATGTTGGGAAAGCTCAAGTAGCGGCTTACCGCGCTATTGCAGAAATCGACTGGAAAGAAGGTTTTTACCGTAAAGACATCGGTTGGCGGGCGATTAACCGCAACAATTAAATTCTAATTTACCTAGATTTTTCTAATTCAGTCCAAACTATTGCCCCCCAGCTTCTGTGAGCCATAATTACGGCTCCTTTAAGCGCGGCAACCAAATCGAGAGCTTTTTTTGGTAAAATTTTGTCTTTCGACTTGAGGGTTTCTTTGTTAACACCATCAAAATTAATTTTGTTTTTCATAATGTGGTACAGTATTGTCGATGAAAACATATCTTCTGTACCGTCAGGAATATTATATAAGTCGACGTTTATCTGATATATTGGCTTCTTATTCCCAAGATATGGCAATTCAGTCAAAAACATGGTGGCATTTATCTTGATAGTTTTCTTTTCATAATCACATATCATATTTAATGAATAGTCAGATGTAACCTGCAAACTTCCTTCGATTTTAAATTTTCCAACAAACTTAATTTCATAACTACACGGACTGAAGTTACTATTATTTTGGTTTTTTGCTCCAATACTGCCAATGATTGGATTAGAAAGTTTACCGTTAATCACAGGAACTAACGCCGTGCCATAAACAAATCCTAAATTTTTATCACCTTTTTTTACGGCAACCCATTTCGTCCTACTGGCTTTCCCAACAGCTTCAATTCTTTCATGCTTCCGCAACTTGCCAACCCGGGCTGATCTATTTGTAGGCTTTGCTCGTATATTCATACCCTTAAGTGTCAAATATGTCGCAGCTGTAGGTACTAACTTAACACCTACGAATGGATCCGCCGCCTGTAAAATACCCGGGAATAAAATCAGAATTACGCTATACTTAACAATCGACGGGTAATTTCTTTCACATTTGAGATTCAATTTTCTGCCTAATTGGTCGCATGCGGATTTCAGCTCAATACGATGTTCAAACTTAAAGAGACACAGAAACGTCCTTATGTGTTTCCATGCAACCACCTTAATACCATTTTCACAGACCATTTCTCATTAAATCAATCAATATCTTGTGGATAACCCTAAATATGGTATTGACGCGTAACTATATTACTAAATATAGTAGCATACTTTTTAATTTGGATTAAGAATTTTTTATTTCTAAAATAGCTAATTCCCAATCAATATTTATTTCTTGGTGTAGGGGTACAAAATATGTCGATGGGCTTTGAATGGACAACTGAGCGTGTTGAAGAACTGACAAGATTATGGGCAACTGGTCTTTCAGCTAGTGAAATTGGCAGAAAGCTTGGCATTACAAAAAATGCTGTTGTTGGTAAGGTGCGACGACTTGATTTAGCAATGCGAAGACAACCCACCACACCTAAAATCGACCGTAAAATCATAACTTTGGATACTTTAAAAGCGAATATGTGCTCGTGGCCAAATGGCGAACCTGGCAAACCAAATTTTCGTTTTTGTGGCAAACCTGCTGAAGCAGGAAAGCCTTATTGCGCACGTCACTGCGAAATAGCTTATGTTCCGAGTACTAAGAAAAAGATTGCCGCAGCGTAAAAGCAGAGAGTTAGCTTTATTTATCTGAAACGAAAAAGCTCATTTAGCCATGCCAGAAAATTGGATCATATATCTCTCGGGTGAAATTCATTCGGATTGGCGTGAACAAATTTCAAAAGGCTGTACAGCAAAGAACTTGCCTGTGAGTATTGTCGGACCCATCACTAACCACGAAGCCAGCGATGATTGTGGTACAGAAATACTTGGCCAAGAAGATGACCCGTTCTGGAAAGACCACAAGGGCGCCAAAATTAACGCCATCCGAACACGCACATTAATAACAAAGTCAGATATTGTCATAATTAGATTTGGTGATAAGTTTCGACAATGGAATGCCGCCTTCGATGCAGGTATTGCCGCTACTCTTGGCAAGCCAATGATAATTTTACACTCCAAAGACCTAACTCATGCTCTGAAAGAGGTCGATGCAGCTGCATTAGCCGTTACTGATAAACCAAGTGAAGTTGTCAGAGTAATTAATTACGCTATCAACGGTAATTTATAAGCCGCTTCATTTGATATTAGCACAAACCAATCATCACCTTAATCTCTTCCACAGTTCTGCCTGTCTCGCGCAAGCTTTTTAATGTTAATGGCTTATCTCGTTTAGAAAATTTTTTTCCCTTCTTATCGAGCAGTAATCGGTGAAAACGGTATTTTGGTTGATTAAAGCCCAACAATGCTTGAAGCAGACAATGAATGTGTGTGACATCCCTCAAATCTTCACCACGAATTATATAATTGACCCCTTGCACAGCATCATCTACTACGACCGAGAGATGATAACTTGTCGGTATATCTTTTCTAGCTAAAACCACATCACCAAATTTATCAGGAACAGCGCATTGCAGCCCTTTTTCCTCGTCCAACCAGCACAAATTGCCATGCGCTCTTTTCACCAACCGGATAGCTTTTTTCATATCAACGCGGAGAGCATAAGGAACCCCCAAAGAAATTTGTTGCCTAACATTGGCTGGATTGAGGGTCCGACACGTGCCTGGATATACAAAGCCAATCCTATTTAGATATTTATTGTGTGGGGCTCCATTAATTTTTTCAATCTCATTCCTAATATCTCTCCTTGTACAAAAACAAGGATAAATCACCCCCATATTAGTGAGCCTCTTGAGTTGCTTTTTGTATTCCGCAATATGGTCCGATTGGCGGCGAACAGGCTTTCCCCACGATAAGCCAAGCCAAGCGAGATCGGCAAAAATAGACTTTTCGTACTTTGGTTGACATCGTTTCCGATCGATATCTTCAATACGGACCAATAATTTTCCGCCCGCCTGTTTGGCAACACAATCTACAAATAAGGCTGAATAAGCGTGTCCCAAATGTAAATAGCCTGAAGGGGTTGGAGCAAAACGAGTAACCAATAGGCTCTTATCGGCAATTTTATCTTCCATACCTTTATTTATGTTGTGCTTAGCGCAACAAAGCAATAGCCTTAACACCTTCCGGAGAAAAACACACCGAAAGGTCAGCCATCTTGAATTTCACCTCTCCTCTTATTGGGCCAGAATATGGGCCGGCGGATTGTTCAGAAAATGTAAAACAATTAGTCATACTATTACATGGTCTCGGCGCCGATGGTTTCGATTTAATCAGCCTAGCTCCGCATTTTGCTAAAGTTTTGCCATCTGCACGCTTTATCTCACCAAATGCACCAGAAATTTGTGATATGGCTCCTCCCGGCATGCAAACAGGTTATCAGTGGTTTAGCCTTCAACATAGAACAGAAGAGGTCATGTTGGCAGGCGCTAGGTCATGTGAGCCAATATTAAACCAATTCATTGACGAACAATTAGAAAAATATAGCTTAGATGAAAACAAGTTAGCCTTAGTCGGCTTTTCCCAAGGAACGATGGTTTCATTATTTGTCGCGGCGCGACGAAAAGCTGCTATAGCCGGAATTGTTGGCTTTTCAGGGCGTCTTATTGGCCAAGAGGTTCTAGAAGATGAAATATCAAGTCGCCCACCAGCAGTTCTAATTAATGGTGCTCAAGATGAATTAGTACCGGTTGAACAGCAATCAATAGCGATTAACAAATTACGAGAGGTTGGGGTTAAAGCGGAGGGTTATATTCAACCCAATCTAGGGCACTCAATCGATGACAAGGGTATTCAAATTGGTTGTGATTTTTTAAAAAAAATCTTCACCTAATACGGACACCCCCTAGTCTGGAAATTTCAGTAATCAATAAACTTTGGCATTATTTTATCACATTATTTAAAATAACGCTTGAAAGTTTGCTAAAGACAGAGAAGACTTCATTTTATTGGACATTTGGAGTAGAAGGAACCAGACGTAATGTCTATGGCACTTGATAGCTGTCCTGCTCTCGTATTGAATGCAGATTTTCGGCCGCTTAATTACTTCCCGCTGTCGTTGTGGTCGTGGCAAGACTCGGTTAAGGCTGTTTTTCTAGATCGCGTTAACGTTGTTTCAGAATATGATAATTTAATCCATTCACCATCTTGGGAAATGAAACTACCAAGCGTAATTTCTTTAAAAGACTATGTGCATATTTCAAGAAAACCCGCCTTTACTCGCTTTAATGTATTTTTGCGAGACCAATTCTCCTGTCAATATTGTGGTGACATTTTTCCAACGCAGGAATTAACTTTCGACCACGTAATACCAAAATCAATGGGCGGCCGTACTAAGTGGACTAACGTGGTCACTGCGTGTGGCCAGTGCAATCTCCGCAAGGGCAACAAACCAATTAAGGACGCTGGAATGCGAATGCTAAAAAAACCAGCGCAACCAAATAATCAATATCTCCAACGGATTGGACGGTCATTTCCACCAAATTATCTTCATGAAAGTTGGCGAGATTTTTTATACTGGGATAGTGAGTTAGAAGAATCATAATTAGCGTTTAAAAACATCGCACGTTGACAGCTCCGGCAAAATCCCTATTATGCTCCCGCTTAAAATCGAGACCCATTCCCGGAAAAGTGAAATTAGTTAATTTTCGTTAAATTTCCGTCCTCAACGCTTAGGACCTACTGGGACAAGAACAATAGATGTGAGTGTTGCACTCTCATCACTAACAAAGAAAGAAGAAAATATGACAAAACGTATTCGGTCAAAATACAAAATTGATCGTCGTCTGCGCTGCAATTTATGGGGCCGACCTAAATCACCATATAATTCACGTGAGTACGGACCAGGACTTCATGGCCAACGCCGCAAGAAACCAACTGACTACGGTCTCCAATTGCATGCCAAACAAAAACTTAAAGGGTATTACGGTAATATCACTGAAAGGCAATTTCGCCGATATTATAAAGAAGCGGTTCGCCGAAAAGGAGACACATCTGAGAATCTGATAGGTATCTTAGAAAGGCGACTTGATGCCGTAATTTATCGGATGAAATTTGTACCGACGGTTTTTGCCGCACGACAATTCATTAACCACGGTCACATAAAGGTCAACGGTCGTCGTGTTAACATTGCATCTTACGCAGTCAAAGATGCAGACAATATTGAGGTGAAGGAAAAGTCGCGTGACCTTCCTTTAGTTATGGAAGCCATAGCGTCGCAGGAGCGCGAAATTCCTGACTACTTGATCGTTGATGCGGCAAAATGCAAGGGGACGTTTACCCGCCAACCAGGCCTCAGTGATGTGCCTTACCCTGTCCAGATGGAACCCAATCTTGTTATTGAATTTTATTCGCGTTAAAAGAACCAAATTACCCCGCAAATATTATAAATACGATTGCCGCTTGTAATTGTTTATTTTAATTGGCCACTATTATGGTGGATGTATGGTTAAGGAGAAATAGTATGCCTTCGTATAAACTAGTTTCCTATTATGATCAGAAAACAATTAAAGCCGGCATTGGAATCGGTGGATCAGTCTTCAATCTCCAATCTGAAATAGAATTCCACGCACCGGAATCAAATATTGACGCTACAACTTTAGACACGGCCGTCAGGCGTTGGAGCGATCTTAAGATTATCCTTGAGAAGATCTCGAATTCCCCATCTACGCGAGCGCAATCTTTGAAAGATTTAAAACTTGCAGCTCCATTAGTTAACCCGGGCACAATTTATTGCGCCGGTGCAAATTATTTTGATCACGCCGAAGAAATGGGAAATGTAATTAACAAGGATGAAATAGAGCCACTATTCTTCCTGAAATCATGCGGGTCAATTATTGGCCCGAACGATGAAGTGCGATTGCAGAAAGACTACTCTCAGAAATACGATTGGGAAGTAGAATTAGCAGTAATTGTTGGCCACGAAGGCTACCATTTAACAATCGAAAATGCTCTTGATATTATAGCTGGCTACACAATCTTTAATGACGTTTCAGCACGAGATGTTGGGCGCCGAAAAGACTGGAATTTTGGTATGGATTGGTTTCGGCATAAATCCTTTGCTACGTCAGCTCCGATGGGGCCTTGGATCATTCCGGCAACTGATATTGTTGACCCCCAGTCATTAGCGCTAAAAACAACTGTTAGTGGAGAAGTTATGCAGGAGGGTAATACTAACACGATGGTTTTCTCAATAGCCGAACTACTCGTTTCTCTGACAAAGCAAGTGCCTTTAGTTCCGGGCGACGTGATTGCTACGGGCACTTGTGCTGGCGTTGGTTTTTTTCGGGGTATTTTTCTTAAATCGGGAGATATTATGAAGGTAGAAATTGAGGGTATAGGCGAGTTAACTAACCCCGTCATCTAAAAAATTTGGGTGGAGCTTGAGCAATAATGTCATACAACAGTCTTCAAATTAATTATCTCCACATCCAACTAATTTGATACAAAATACGTGGCAAAATGCTTCTATTGGAAATTGAGACTATTGGGCCTCAGTGTACTCAATCTCATTGTCATCAAATAATTTTTGTAACTCACCTGTTTCGTGCATTTCACGAACAATATCACAGCCCCCAACAAACTCGCCGTTGACATAAAGTTGAGGGATAGTGGGCCAATCACTAAATTCCTTAATTCCTTCACGAATTTCCATATCTGCCAACACATCAACACCCTTAAACTTGACACCCATAATCGTAAGGGCCTGAACTACAGCTGAAGAAAAACCACATTGAGGAAACATAGGTGACCCCTTCATAAACAACGTCACAGGACTTTCATCAATTTGAGATTGAATGCGCTCAAATGCTGGATTATTAGGCATAATTTTATTCCTTCTATTTTAGATATTATTTAATTAGTCTTCGGGAGACTAGTTTGCAATGCTAAAGCATGAAGTTGGTTTCCCATCCTACCTTGCAAAGCATTGTAAACTAATTGATGCTGTTTTACTCTAGAAAGCCCCTCAAAGGCTTTAGAAGTAACATGGGCCGCATAATGATCTCCGTCGCCGCGCAAGTCCTCAATATGAATTTCTGCATCAGGCAAACTTTCCTTAATCAATCGTTGAATATCTTCAACATTCATCGCCATAATATTAACTTCCTAAAATCACTATCATTGGATTTTATCATAGACATTAAATGATTTAACAAAAAAGTTAAACAATAATAGTTAACTGACCGTCGTCATATAATCAGGTAACCAACATTCATGAGCTCCCCTTAATTCTTCCACAGCGATAGTCTCACCGCAAAAACGCAATTCAATACCAACTGTAACGCCAATTTTAGTGATAGTCACATCACCCGCCTCGCAAATAGAAATAACTTTCTTTGGGTTTTTGGTGGTCACAATATAACGGGCCTGATCTTCGCCAAAAGCCCAGCTGTGCAATGTCACACTGCCAGATTGATCAAGAATATCAGCTCCAATTCCCGAGGATAAAATCATTTCCGCTAATCCCACCAATAACCCACCATCAGATAAATCATGGCAAGCTGTAATTAAACCGGCGTCGATCATACCTCTTACACAATCTCCATTCCTGCGCTCAAACGTAAGATCAGTCGGCGGAGGCGGTCCATTGTCTATTTTGCAAATTTCTTTCATATAAATTGATTGGCCAAGATGGCCTTTTGTTTGTCCAATGAGCAATATACTCTCGCCCTCTGCCTTAAAACCTATACTAAGAGATTTTCTATAATCTTCTAAAATGCCGACGGCACCAATTACTGGCGTAGGTAAAATTGCTTGTCCTGCCGTTTCATTATAGAGCGATACATTACCTGAAACGACGGGATAATCTAACTCATTACAGGCTTCTCTGATACCTTGAATTGCACCCACAAACTGACCCATAATTTCTGGTTTCTCCGGGTTTCCAAAATTCATATTATCGGTTATAGCAAGTGGCTTAGCTCCAACAGCTGTTATATTCCGCCAAGTTTCTGCTACTGCCTGTTTACCACCCTCAAATGGATCAGCTAAACAATAACGAGGTGTGCAATCCGTTGTTATTGCGAGACCTTTTCTCGTATTTTGAACCCGGATTACAGCAGCATCTCCACCGGGCCGCTGAACAGTATTTCCCATTACCATATAATCATATTGCTCCCAGATCCAGCGACGAGAACACATATCAGGAAGGCCTATCATGTTTTTTAGAGTTGCAAGGTAACTATCAGGACCAGTGTCCTCATTCAACTTTGTTTCAACCGGTGATTTCGTTGGCATCCATGGACGGTCATATTCGGGTGAGGCCAAAGCCAGTGGATCAATTGGTAAATCTGCTTCAATCTTACCATGCATTTTGATCACCATCCTACCTGTATCAGTCAGTGTGCCTATAACGGCAAAATCAAGCTCCCATTTCTTCATAATTTTTTGGGCAACTTTTTCTTTTCCAGGTTCAATAACCATCAACATTCGCTCTTGGCTTTCTGATAAGAGAAACTCATATGCTGTCATTCCAACCTCTCGGGCTGGGACTTTATCTAGGTTTAATTCAACACCGACGCCTCCTTTTGAGGCCATTTCAAATGCCGAGGATGTTAAGCCTGCAGCACCCATATCTTGAATTGCGACGATTGTATCTGTCGACATTAATTCGAGACAGGCCTCAACCAAGAGTTTTTCCGTAAAAGGATCTCCAACCTGAACTGTTGGCCGCTTTTCTTCTGAATCTTCATTAAACTCTGTAGATGCCATTGTTGCGCCATGGATACCATCTCTACCTGTTTTAGAACCAACATAGACAACAGAATTTCCCGGACCCGTAGCCGCTGAATAAAAAATATTATCGGTATCCGCAAGTCCTACGGTCATCGCATTAACTAAAATATTTCCATCATAGCTCGGATCAAAGTTTGTTTCTCCGCCTACCGTTGGCACGCCAATACAATTGCCATAGCCTCCGATACCAGCAACAACGCCAGAAACTAAATGACGGGTCTTAGGGTGTTCCGGTGATCCAAAACGGAGTGCATTCATATTAGCAATCGGACGAGCTCCCATTGTAAACACGTCACGTAAAATACCACCCACTCCAGTTGCAGCACCCTGATATGGCTCAATATAACTAGGATGATTATGGCTTTCCATTTTAAAAATAACGGCCTGGCCATCACCAATATCAACAACTCCCGCGTTCTCACCGGGACCACAAATTACCCACGGCGCTGTGGTTGGAAGAGTTTTCAGCCATTTTTTCGACGATTTATATGAGCAGTGTTCAGACCACATAACTGAAAAAATCCCAAGTTCTGTAAAATTTGGCTCCCTACCCATGATATCTAAAACATTTTGATATTCTTCTTCTGAAAGCCCATGCTCGGAAACAACTTTAGGGGTAATTACACTCATATGCGCAATTTCTCGAGGCCTGCAGCAATGCCATTAAACATTGGCTTACCGCCAATGCCCCCCAGCATAATTTCTACCGCATTTTCTGGGTGTGGCATCATGCCAAGGATGGTGCCGCGTTTATTGAAGATTCCAGCAATGTTATTACGAGAACCATTTAAATTATTAGCTTCATTTACTTTTCCATCCGATCCGCAATATCGAAACCCAACCCTACCATCATCTTCAAGCTCCTTAAGTGTTTCATCATCAGCAAAATAATTGCCGTCATGGTGGGCAACGGGCACGCGAACAACATCATCGACGTTATAACCTTGGGTGAAAATTGTGTCATTACGCTCAAGCTTTAAATTCACATCTTTGCATATAAATTTCAAATTTGCGTTGCGCATTAACGCACCCGGCAACAACCCTGTCTCCGTCAATATTTGGAATCCGTTACAAACACCCAAAACATGGACACCTTTTTCGGCTTGTTTCTTAACTTCATTAATGATCGGCGAATGAGCGGCCATTGCACCAGAACGCAAATAATCGCCGTATGAGAAACCACCTGGTAAGACGATTAAATCAACTCTTGGCAGTTCAATGTCCCCGTGCCAAACCTTTATCGGGGGTTTCCCTAAACTAGATTCAATGGCCATGACCATGTCGCGTTCTCGATTTGATCCGGGAAAAATTATAACTGCGACTTTCATATAAAAAACGATATCTTTCGTGAGATTCTGATTTACGTTAAATTTCTATTTCAATATTATAATTTTCTATAACAGTATTAGCTAACAGCTGGCGGCACATTGCCTCAACATTATCCAGAGCCTTATCAGAATCGGTCTCTTCTAAATCGATCTCAATATACTTACCCTGACGAACCTCATTCACACCACCAAAACCCAACGACCCTAGCGCATGCCCAACAGCTTTTCCTTGTGGGTCAAGAACCCCATGCTTGAGAGTGACATGTATTTTTGCTTTCACATTCTATTCCTTACCTATTAAGCCTAGAATGATGGCTAGGGTGTTGAGACTTTCCTTCATTATTTTTTTGACGCTTCAAGCTAGTCCTTTTTTTGATAACTTCTGGAAGTCTTCTTAGCAGAGGGAGCTTAACAAAACAACGAATCCTCTTCGGTTAACATTAAAAACTAACCCGTTCATAACTGACTTCACTAGAATAACCTCCTGAAAATAGAAATACGGGTTTAATATTTGGTTTAACTTTAACGTAACTCATTGATGGTAGAGCTATTAACGATGACGAAACAGTACCAAAACCAGAATCAGTTGAAATCATCATAGCCCCTTCCGGCCCATCGTTTGGATCATACATTCGGCTAGAAAATAAAGACTGCCAAGCCAACCAATTACCGGTTTCTGGATCCGGTACTCTAGCTTTCTCAAATTGTGGTAGGTACGTGCGAATGCGTGAAGACGAAACATCATTTCGATCACTAGAAGTGATCAAAGATATCCCAGGTGGAATTGCACGAACTTCTGCGTGCGGCCCCCAACGAGTTTCAGCAAGCTTTAACCAATATGCATTGCGGTTATCTGCAAAAACCATATTAAATGGTCGATAAGCGTTAGGATTAATGTCCTTAAGTGCTTCAGCAGCATCAATTGCATCTGCATGACTAAGTATTTCAAGCGGTAACTCGCCACGGCTACGATAGCCTTTCTTTGGACCTAGAGAACCGCGACGATTAAGTACACCAGCCACTAATCCTGAATCATTCATACCCAGCCAAGTACCGCCAGCCAAAATATCTTTGCCAGCCAAAACATCTGGACGATCGGGCCAATGGCGGCCTGGTGGTTGCCATAGCCTGTCCTTCATCTCATCTCGATTAGCACCAATAATAACAGGCCAGTCATTACCCGGGCGCCGCAATAATACAAACGTACACATTGTTACATTGTTAATAGCTAGTTCTAAAAATGGCCAGACAGTAGTTAAACTAATAAACCTAGATTCAAGTAGTTGCGTATTACCAAAAACGAACCTAAATACTACGCTACAGCGCAACCCCAGTAATAAGAGTCTATTAAAATGGTTAACTCCTTTAACGATCGAGAAAAGGGCTTTGAAGCTAAATTCAAACTAGATCAAGAAACCGAGTTCCAGATTACCGCCCGTCGTAATAAATTATTAGGTTTATGGTTAGCAGAACAATTAGGATTAATCGAGTCTGAAATTGATACTTTTGTAGCGAGTGTGGTATCATCTGATTTATTAGAGCCAGGGGACGAAGACGTTATTCGCAAATGTATGTCCGATATTGAAGAGCGGAATGCTAAAATTAGCGACGATGATATAAGAAATAAAATTATTGAATTTACCGAAAAGGCTCACAGACAAATTGTTGGGAAAAAGTAATCCAACAAACATATAGGTGAATTATTCAAATGGACTTAACGGAGAAAGTTCTTAAATTTTGGTTTGGAGCATCAGATCTGAATGCGGATCTAAAACCTCGAAGTATCTGGTTCAAATCAACAACTGATTTTGATAAGAAAATTCATGAAAATTTTATGCATAGTTATGAGGAAGCTACAGCGGGCCACCTTGACTATTTAAAAGAAAACCAGAAAAGTTGTCTCGCATTTATTATAATGTTAGACCAGTTCTCTCGTAATCTATTCCGTGAGAGCCCAAGAGCTTTTGCAGCGGATTCCAGGGCACGGGAGACTGCATACCATGCTATCAAACAGGGATTTGATGCAGGTATCAGCCCTACTGCCAAGTTATTTTTTTACTTGCCGCTAGAACATAGCGAGATTTTAGATGATCAAGAGCAGAGTTTGAAGTTAATCAACGCGATTGATGATAAAAGAATTAGCAAGGCCGCAAAAGAACATTATGAGACTATTCTGCGTTTTGGTCGATTTCCACACCGCAACACAGTTTTGGGTCGAGAAAATACCCCTGAAGAAAATATATATTTAAAAAACCCACCAAATTGGTAAAAGACATCTGCTATGATCAATAGGCTAAAGAGATAAAATAAATAAATCAGATTCTCAGAATCAGCTTTTACCAAAAACCCTGTTAAAAATGGTATCAACGTTTTTAGTATGATATTTTACGTCAAAAAGAGTATCCAATTCTTCGGGACTTATTTTTGAAACAACATCGTTGTCAGACTTTAGCGAAGTCAAAAAATCGGCTCCTTCTTTCCAAACCTTCATGGCATTACGTTGAACAAATAAATAGGATTCCTCTCGACTTACCCCCGCCTGCGTTAAACCTAATAAAACACGCTGAGAAAAAATCAGACCACTCAACTCATCGAGGTTTTTTTTCATGTTGTCCGGATAAACGAGCAAATTTTCAATTACACCAGCTAAACGGTTAAGGGCAAAATCTAGCGTTATTGTCGCATCTGGCCCAATCATCCGTTCTACCGAAGAATGGGAAATGTCACGCTCATGCCAAAGCGCAACATTCTCTAGGGCCGGAATGACGGCCGACCTCACCATTCTTGCTAGTCCTGTGAGGTTCTCAGTCAATATTGGATTGCGTTTGTGCGGCATAGCGGACGATCCCTTCTGACCCTCCGAAAAAAATTCTTCAACTTCCCGAACTTCAGTCCGTTGCATATGACGTATTTCAGTGGCAAGGCGTTCAACCGAGCTTGCCACAACTCCTAATACTGCAAAATACATTGCATGACGATCACGTGGGATAATCTGAGTTGAAACTGTTTCCGGCTGCAATCCCATCGATTTAGCCACATATTCTTCTACAAAAGGATCAATATTCGCAAACGAACCAACAGCGCCCGAAATTGCGCATGTCCCAATTTCCTTCCCGGCTTGAATCAGACGTTGTTTATTCCGTCCAAACTCAGCAAAAAAAGTTGCCAATTTAACACCAAAAGTCATTGGTTCCGCGTGGATCCCATGACTACGGCCCATCATAGGTGTCATCTTGTATTCAAATGCCCGCTTTTCCAGTGCAATTAATAGACGATCTATATCTTCCAACAAAATATTGGTCGCTTGGGTCAGTTGGACCGCTAAACATGTATCAAGGACATCTGAAGATGTCATTCCTTGATGAATAAAACGGGCTTCATCGCCAATATTCTCAGCCAAATTCGTCAAAAACGCTATTACATCATGCTTGGTTTCACGCTCAATTTCATCGATACGATCGACTTCAAAAGCACCCTTATCCCAAATTACCTTCGCAGCTTCTTTTGGTATCGCGCCAAGCTCAGCCTGCGCATCGCACGCATGAGCTTCAATTTCATACCAAATTCGAAACTTATTCTCTGGTTGCCAAATTGAAGCCATTTCCGAACGACTATAACGGGGAATCATTTTTAACTCTTCTCTGTTTTTGTTTAAATATTTTCTACAGTATACGGTATAACAGGTGTCACCTGCCTTTTGAAGGCACCTAAAAAAATTATTTGTTTTGTCGCCAAGTTAACTTCGAAATTCAAATCCACGAGAAAGATAATACTGGAGAAAGCTATCCATTTGTCATTATATTCATATCTTGTAAGGCGGTTTATTTTTGCCGGTTTGAGAAACCGTAAATATTTCATAGCCATCCGCTGTTACGCCAATAGAATGCTCAAACTGGGCAGATAAGGAATGATCTTTGGTAACAGCTGTCCAGCCGTCTTTTAAAATTTTTACATCCGGGCCACCAATATTAACCATGGGCTCAATAGTAAAAAACATACCTTCCCGAAGTACGGTACCCTCACCTGAATTGCCAAAATGCAAAATATTGGGCGCATCATGAAAAACTTTACCCAGGCCGTGACCGCAAAAATCTCGCACTATAGAAAATTTAAAAGGTTCGACATAAGACTGAATAGCATGGCCAATATCACCAACAGTGGCGCCTGGCTTCACAACCTCTATTCCCTTTATTAAGGCTTCATAGGTTACATCAATTAAACGTCTTGCTTTAAAACTAACTTCACCAACGTAAAACATACGACTCGAATCCCCATGCCAACCATTAACTATGGGAGTAACATCAATATTCAATATATCACCATCTCTTAATATTTTGTCCCCGGGAATGCCATGGCAGACTACGTGATTGACAGAAATACAAACAGACTTTGGGAAGCCTCTATAATTTAAGGGTGCCGATACACCGCCCCTTTCTAATATAAAGTCGGCACACTTCTTATCAAGATCTTCTGTCTTTGCACCCGGCACAACGTACTGGGCTATATAATCAAGCGTATCAGCTGCCAATCGCCCGGCGGTATGCATTAATGCAAAATCAGCTGTTGTATGAATTTTTATTGACCGTGACCCGGCATCCACCAGTTAATACTCCTAATAATGAAATCATGTCCAATACCTAATGAAGGATTGTTAATTTCCGCGTTATATTTATTGCTTCTGGGGTCACACTGCAACCATAACATAACATTTCAACACCTGTGTCTCGAGCGGCTTTATAAGCCATCTCATAGTCTGGATCTATATCACCTGCTATAGAAAATTCATTGCAATCTTCGCGCTGTACCAGATAAATCATCACGGCACGATGGCCGACTGCGATCTGATCCGATAGCGCTTTTAAATGTTTGGTTCCACGGACCGTCACAGAATCCGGGAATTCTGACAAGTTGCCCTTTTTTTCAGGACGTTTCAAAGTAACACTCTTAACTTCTATATAGCAATCTGGTAGGCTTGGACCCTGAAGTAATATATCGATCCGAGAACGTTGACCATATTTCACTTCCACCTTTAAATTATTATATCCGACCAATTCGGGTATAAGATCTTCTCGGATTGCCTCTTGAACAATTTTGTTTGGTAAAGCGGTATTTAATCCAACCAAATTCTCCCCAATTCTGATCATTTCCAACGTAAATTTCAATTTACGTTTCTGATTACGCGCCGGTGATAGCCAGACTTCTGCATCCTCCTCTAACAAATTCAACATTGAGCCTGGGTTAGCACAATGCGCAACAACTACCTTTCCATTAACTAACTGAATATCGGCAAGAAATCTTTTATACCGTTTTACTAATTTACCGCGAATAAGTTGATCTGGGAATTGCATTTAGTTTTATCCAGGTTATAGCTTAGGATTAAGGACTTCAACTAGACTAACCTTTCCCGTACCAGGTTTTAATGCTTTTGGCTGATTGATCGAAGGGGCCCAGGCCGTCAACGTGATGACCTCGAACGTGACTGGTATGCGGCCATCAGAGTTGCCATAATTTTCCTGATAAAGCTCTGCTCCTCGGAATAATACATCTCGGCGAGTAAATGTTTTTTGTCTAGCATGTGCAGACATCTGTTCTCCCATACCTCGCAGATCATGCATCAACTTTAACGGGTTCTCATAAGAAACTGTTAAAATATTTGTGTCTACTACGGGAAGCGTAAATCCTGCACGCTGCAATAACGCCCCACTTTCTTGAATATCTGTGAAAGACGAAACGCGTGGGCTTGCCCCCTCAACAATTTCATTTTCGGCCTCAATCAATGATTGGCGCAATTCCTTTAATGTCTCGCCTCCAAAAAATGCGACTAAAAATAGACCGTCAGCTTTTAGGGCATGGCGCATCTGAATAAGAGCTCCCGGCAAATCATTGACCCAATGCAAAGATAAACACGAGATTATTAAATCAAGCGAACCTTCGCGGATTGGCAGAAATTCCTCATCTGCAACGATCCGCAAACCACCTGCTTTGCGCAACATTTGCTCAGAGATGTCACATTGCAAAAACAGTTCAACTCCGCCTCGGCCTGCCAATAATTCTGAGATTTGCCCGGTGTGGCATCCGACGTCTAGAGCGGTTGAAAAATCACGCCGAATATCAGATAGACAATCTGCCAACATTTCAGCGACCTCGTTAAACAAAAAATCGCAGCTCTTCAAGTGCCTTGCTGCACGGTCGCGGTGTAATTTCACCGATCTACGATCAAATATTTCGCTATTTAATACTGGATTTTTTGACATCCTGGTTATATGGCATAAAAAGCGATTTGGCCCAACTAAATTGTCACACAACCATCTCACGATATGAAAGATTTTATTTGACCTGAAATACGAATGTAATATTAGAATAGGATCCTTATAGAGTAGTTTGATTAAAATGGATAAGGCCTTGATAACAACCACTGAGAATGTTTAATATTTCTTGTAAATTACAGGAGGCTTAGTGGTCAAAGTCGAAATTTATACTTCCCCATTTTGTGGTTTTTGTTTCGAGGCTAAGGAATTACTCGTCGATAAAGGTGCAAAATTCAAGGAAATTAATATTGTTTCTGAACCAGAACGTCGTAACGAAATGTTAGAACGGTCCAATGGGCAGCAAACAGTCCCACAAATCTTTGTTGATGACTATCACATTGGCGGGTGCGATGATCTCTATAGCCTCAACGCTAGAGGAAAATTGGATAAACTATTAAGCTAAACAGAAACGTAAGTTCAAATGAGTTAAATTAATATATTTGGAGAATAAAATGCCGAGTTTTAGGGCTGCTTGTATTCAGAATAATCCGCAAAACAGCATCGAAAAGAATTTACCTATTGTTAGGGATCTTATCCGAGAGGCTGCCAGCCTTAAAGCAAATCTTATTGCATTACCCGAGTGTGTTAGTCTTTTTGAACCTGATGCTGAAGCATTGAGAGTAAAGGCTCCAGAAGAGAAAAATCATCCGTTTTTACCTATGTACGAAAAGGAAGCTCGGGCCGCAAATGCATGGATCTTGGGTGGGACATTAGCTATTAAAACGGGTGCCAAAGACCAGGCCAACAAAATATTAAATCGCCTTTATTTATTTAATCCTGCCGGCCAAATCGTTGCAAAGTATGATAAGATTCATTTGTTTGATGTTAATCTAGGTGACGGTCTTTCATACAAAGAATCAGCAACATACACCGGTGGAAAAAAAGCTGTTATCGCTTCCTTGCCCTGGGGAACCCTCGGTCTAACAATTTGTTATGACATACGATTTCCATACTTATATAGAGCCTTAGCCCAATCAGGAGCGAATATTTTATGTGCTCCTTCAGCATTCACCAAAATCACAGGTGAAGCTCATTGGCATATTTTACAAAGAGCGCGCGCCATCGAAACGGGTAGCTTCCTAATTTCTGCCGGCACGTGCGGGACCCATACCGAAGGTAAAGAAACGTTCGGACACTCCCTAATTATTGATCCATGGGGTGAAATTTTAGCCGATGGTGGCACCGACGTGGGTATTATAATTGCTGAAATTGATATGCATAAAGTCAAAGCGTCCCGCGAGAAAATACCTTCTCTCACTCACGATAGGACATTCAAAATATAGCTTAAGCCATGATTACACATCCAAACTCGCTTAAAAAATGATTGTTATCAAATTGATTTTTCTTATCAATTTACCAAACTATCTCTTTACAGCGCAAATACTCTGAATTACTGCCGGTTTTGGATCATCCCTATAACCTTGCTCAAATGCTAAAACATTAAGTTTTTTTTTAAACACCTTATCCAATTCATTCTCAGCAAGCAAAAAGTCGGGATTGCTGGGGCTACCGTAAGCCTCATTACCAACCATAAATGTTTGGTAGATTAGGACACCACCATTTGTTAATGCACTAGCCAGATATGGAAATAATGGTCGGTGGAGATAATTTACCACAATAATGCCTGCGAACTCGTTATTGGAAAACGGAATTTTGTCACCAATCTCAAGATTAAATTTGATTATCTTTAGATTTGGTGTATCCAACAAATCATCCAGTTTTCTGACATCCTTATCAATTGCAACTACCGAAAACCCTTCATCTAATAGCAAACGTACATGCCGACCGCCACCGCAGGCTAGATCAAGCACTGGCTTCCCACGTGGGATTCGAGAGAGATATTTTCTCACCCACTCTGATGGGTTATATGTATTCCTATCTATTTGATTTTTAATTTCGATCATGTTTTCCAAATGTTAATTTCTTCTATCATAAACTTTTTTTTTCATTCAACGTAGCAAGTGCTTGCATTATCGCTAAACTACTGTAAACCTCGGCGTCTTGTTACAACTTTATAATGAGCGTTTTCTCAAATTAGGTTCAATATGATTTTATACAACCTAAAATGTTCCCAAAGCCATAACTTTGAAGCTTGGTTTAAAGATGGCCAGGCCTTTGATAAGCAGGCAAAACGAGGTGATATTGAATGTCCAATCTGTTCCGATAATTCGATTCAAAAAGCTATAATGGCTCCTCGCTTGTCATCAGCAACGCGCAAAAAGGGCCTAGAGCACGAGAGTTCTAACAGGACTGGAACTGAAGCTAACAGGTCAAATCTTAAAATAAATAGCAAGCGAGCCACAAAACTCGCAAAAGAAATTATGGAAGTGGCTGATAAAATCCAAAAACATGTTGAAGAAAATTGTGAGAACGTCGGTGAAAATTTCGCTGAAGAAGCCCGCGCCATACATTACGGGGAAGCCAGAGAACGAGGTATCTACGGCGAGGCTACTACATCTGAAGTCGAGGACCTAGTTGAAGAAAATATCCCAATTAGTCGTATTCCTTGGAAAAAAAATAAACCTTCGTAATAATATGGGTACCTAGCCTATTTTGGTTTCGCTGCTGTGATAAAATAATTTGTCTTAAAGTTTTTTGAAAAATTCCAGGAACCTTCTATTAAATCAAACTGCATTCCAGTTATATCAGATACAACCAAACCAGAAGTGCGCAAATGTCGTCCAATTTCGGATGGTTTCACAAATTTACGCCAATCATGCGTGCCGGCCGGTACCCATTTAAGCACATATTCAGCCATTATCTTGGCTAATGTTAAAGACTGAATTGTCCGATTAAGTGTCGCTGCAACCATTAAACCGCCAGGTTTCAGTAATTTCTCGCAGATTGCAATAAATACCCCTGCATCAGCAACATGCTCGATGACTTCCATATTAACCAATATGTCATATTGTTTATCCCTAGCTGCCAACTCCTCTGGTAGTTGTTTTTGATAATTTATATCCAAAGACATCATATTAGCGTGATGGCTAGCCACTCTTATGCAGTCTTCGGCTCCATCAATACCTGTGACACTTGCACCTAAACGCGCCAAGGGCTCACATATTAGGCCCCCTCCACAACCAACATCGAGGATGGTAAGGTTTTCAAGGGACCTAAAATTATTTCTGTTACGATCAAAATGACGGCAGATCTGATCACATAAATAGGTCATACGAAGAGGATTGATTTGATGAAGCGATTTAAAACTACCCTCTGGATCCCACCATTCTGTCGCTAAACGCGAAAAATGTCCAATTTCTCCCGATGACAAAGTGCTTGTGCCCGTTTTATCCGGGTGTAACGATTGGGTTTTATCTTTCATAAGAATTAACTACACTAAAAATGACTGAAAAACACCACATCTCTTGCAAAAAGGTACCTAGACGGAGTATGTATTATTTCAAATAGCTTAACAGTGACCAAACAGGCTCCAATAAATTTTAATTTGTTGAGTTACGAACCGCTGTTACACCAATAATCATGACGGGCGATTGCCCTAATAGACACTATGGCGTAAGTTCAAAATGGCACGGATTGTACAAAAATTCGGCGGCACATCCGTCGCTGATATCAGGCACATTATAAATGCTGCAAAACATACCAAAACGGAATATGACGCTGGTAACGAGGTTGTTGTTGTCGTTTCGGCAATGGCTGGTGTAACAAACCAACTGGTCGAATATGTTAACCAAATAAATAAGTCATTTGATCCCGAAGAATACGATGTAGTTGTTTCATCAGGCGAACAGTCGACAGCGGGTCTGATGGCTTTAGCAATTCAAAACCTAGGTATAAAAGCGAGCTCTTGGCAAGGTTGGCAAATTGCTATTCGAACAGATGACACGCATGGTAAAGCACGTATCAAAAATATAAATACTGTAGTCCTCGAAAATCGCCTAGCAGAAGGTGAGGTTGTAGTGATACCTGGTTTTCAGGGGATAAGCTCCGCGGATCGCATTAGCACACTTGGCCGAGGAGGCTCAGATCTAACTGCCGTTGCACTTGCTGGAGCTTTAAAGGCCGAAAGATGCGATATTTATACTGATGTTGAAGGTATTTATACGACCGACCCCAGAATCGTGGCTAAAGCAAGAAAATTAGATAGAATAACCTATAATGAAATGCTGGAAATGGCCTCACTTGGCTCAAAAGTT
>CAZXSC010000013.1:0-38290 GCA_964643045.1 uncultured Rhodospirillaceae bacterium | reverse complement strand
ATCGACAATAGTAAAGGCTTTTCATGCCAAGTTTCCAAGCGGTAAAGTGAATTTGGTGCAAGTCACGCTTATGGACGTCTGCCGGCAAAAATACATTTACTGATTGTGCTTGGTCAATATAAGGTGTCCGGTCAGCCGCAAGCTCGATGACCCATCTCTGATCAAGTTCAAAAGCTGTTTTGAAGACATTCTTTTCATCTTGGTTGAGAAAGTCCAAATGTTGCACAGAGCCTTCATTGACAGTGATAGAACTCCATGTTTCTTCATCGTTGTGGCCCTTTTCTTCAAGTAGATTTTTCAAGTGTCGGTTACATACATTAAAAGAGCCTGATAATGTTTTATGGATGTAACTATTGCCACTGATTGGCTCGATACCTGGACTTGTACCACCACAAATAATGGAAATAGATGCCGTGGGCGCAATGGCCGTTTTGTTGGAAAAGCGACTTGTCATACCGTAGTCAGCAGCATCCGGACATGCGCCGCGCTCTTGGCCAATAGTTTCCGACGCGTCGTTGACGCTTTTTTGAATATGTCGAAATATTTTAAAATTCCAGGCTTTCGCTGTAGCGCTTTCGAATGAAACCATTTTTGATTGTAAAAAGGAATGAAATCCCATGGCTCCAAGACCGACGGAGCGTTCTCGCATTGCGGCATATTTTGATTTTTCCATACCTTCAGGAGCACGATCAATAAAATCTTGCAGGACGTTATCTAAGAAACGCATGACATCTTCGATAAAGAATTTGTTGTCCTTCCACTCGTCAAATTTTTCAAGATTGAGAGAAGAAAGGCAACAAACTGCTGTCCTTTCCTTTCCCAAATGATCCACTCCCGTCGGGAGTGTTATTTCACTACAAAGATTTGAGGTCTTTACATTTAAGCCGGCAAGCTTGTGATGTTCTGGAATGGCTTTGTTAACTGCATCAGAAAAGATAAGGTATGGTTCTCCCACTTCAATGCGGGCAGTTAATAGACGTATCCAAAGTGATCGTGCAGATATTTTTCTCACAGGAGACTGATCTTTGGGGCTGACTAAACCCCACTCCTCGTCTTTTTCGACTGCTCTCATGAACGCGTCGCTAATTAATACACCATGGTGCAAATTCGGCGTTTTTCGATTTGGATCTCCACCTGTTGGACGGCGGATTTCAATAAATTCTTCAATTTCAGGGTGATTAATTGGCAAATAAACAGCTGCTGATCCTCGCCGCAGAGAACCTTGACTAATGGCTAATGTTAGAGAATCCATGACGCGAATAAAAGGAATAACTCCTGAGGTTTTACCCCCAAACGGCCCCACTTTTTCTCCAATCGAACGCAAATTTCCCCAATAGCTGCCAATGCCGCCGCCATTGGATGCTAGCCAAACATTCTCTGTCCACAGGTCAACGATACCATTTAAGCTATCGCTGCTCTCGTTTAAGAAACAGGAAATCGGCAGTCCACGTTGAGCTCCTCCATTACTTAGAACGGGTGTGGAAGCCATGAACCACAAATCGCTCAAATATCCATATATACGCTGAGCATGGGCATCATCGTCGCCGTAGGTACTTGCGACGCGGGCAAACAGATCTTGGTAGGTTTCATCTGGTAGCAAATATCGATCCTTTAAAACCGCTTTTCCAAAACTAGTGAGATTGCTGTCGCGAGCGGTCTTTATTTTGACACTCGGTCCCTTTGTTGTCTGGATCGAATCCAGTATATTGCCGTCCATCTTAAACTGTCCCCGCTATTTGCCGGTTCATACTAGATCCGAACAGAGGTTGGTTTTGTGAGAATTGTAAAAAGTAATAATTGCTCTCATCTATAAACCCCTATTTCAAATACTGCAGCCAATTTGCATGAGAATCCGAAACAAGAGCTGCTTTCCTTTTGCCGCTGATATTTGGTGCGTTGTGACAAAAGAAACGACACTGATTTCACTTAGATGGTGTTAACCAAATGAAATCTTTACAGGATTCACCGGCAAAGGACGGTAATTCCACGTTTCCGCCGGCTTTCAATTTGTTTCTCGATTTATAAAGATAGATCAAAGAAGCTCATCGACTACCACATATAGTAGGCTATTTAGGATTTGGGTCAACAATTAGTTGCTCTATTTTGAAAATTATTTATATATAGGTTAGTCCCGAGAACACCTACTTTGTATGAAATGACTATTTTAACTTAACCAAAACCTTTTCTCGCGGCTTGCGAATAGGCCACCTCGATGATAGCTTCCGCTCCAATTCCACTTAGGTTAATCTTTAGTCAAAACATGAAGGATATGTGTGTTGGATAAAGCCACTGTTAGTAAAATAGCAAATTTAGCACGGATAAAGCTTTCCAAAGACGAAACAGAACGCTTGGCAAATGAGCTTACCAATATTTTCGATTGGGTTGAAAAATTGAATGAGGTAAATACCAATTCTATTACACCAATGACGAGTGTAATCGATATGGCGATGCCGAGCCGAGTGGACCAAGTTGACGATGGTAACGATGCAGACCGTGTTCTTCAGAATGCACCCGATCGGCCGGATAATGGGCAAAAATATTACTCTGTACCGAAGGTGATCGATTAGTGATTAACCTCAACGATATAACCATTGCTGAGGCGCGTAATGGTCTGGAAAGAGGCGATTATACTTCTGTCGAGTTAACTAAGGCCCATATCTCGGCAATTGAAGCCTCTCGGGATCTGAACGTTTTTATAACCGAAACTCCCGAAGTGGCACTCGGGCGGGCCCAAGCTTCGGATGCACGTCGAGCCGACGGCAATACGATAGGCAGTATGGACGGAATTCCGATTGCAGTTAAGGATTTGTTTTGTACCGATGGTATTCAGACAACAGCTGGATCTTACATTTTAGAAGGCTTCGTACCTCCCTATGAATCGACTGTTACCCAAAATCTACGCGAAGCTGGTGCTGTGATGGTGGGTAAAACAAATATGGATGAATTTGCCATGGGCTCTGCAAATATTACGAGTTACTATGGTGCGGTTAAGAATCCTTGGTCTTTAGATGATGGTAAAGATCGAGTGCCTGGAGGTTCATCAGGAGGATCAGCGGCCGCTGTCTCCGGACGTTTAGCAATCGCAGCGACCGGTTCTGATACGGGCGGTTCAATTCGCCAACCGGCATCTTTTTCTGGTATTGTTGGAATGAAGCCCACATATGGGCGTTGTTCTAGATGGGGTATGGTGGCATTCGCATCTTCATTGGATCAAGCAGGCCCAATGGCAAGAACCGTACAGGATGCTGCTATCATGTTGCAGTTTATGGCAGGCTACGACAATAAAGACTCAACCTCTGTGGACCTACCCACACTGAATTTTGAAGATGCTATGATAGGAGATGTTAAAGGCCTAAGAATAGGCATACCTTCTGAATACCGTTTGGATGGTTTATCAGGTGACGTTGACAAGGTATGGCAGCAAGCTGTTGAACTATTAAAAAGAGAGGGCGCAGAACCGGTAGAAATATCTCTACCACATACAAAGTATGCTTTGCCAACATATTACATTGTTGCCCCTGCAGAAGCGTCTTCTAATTTGGCGCGTTATGATGGTGTTAGATATGGTCTCCGTATACCCGGTGATAGTCTAAATGAGATGTATGGAAACACTCGGGGCGCAGGCTTTGGTGCGGAAGTGCGTCGTCGAATAATGATTGGCACATACGTACTGAGCGCTGGTTATTACGACGCTTATTATGTTAAAGCAATGAAGTTACGCACATTGATTTTGCAAGAATTCCAAAAAGCATTTGAAGACGTGGATGTAATGTTGACCCCAACTTCGCCTTCGACAGCCTTTGCGATTGGTGAAAAAATACATGACCCCATTCAAATGTATCTAAACGATGTGTTCACTGTTCCCGCTAGTCTTGCGGGGCTGCCCGCGATGTCATTGCCGGGAGGCCTGTCTGGCGAAGGCTTACCGCTAGGGCTCCATCTGATAGCTAGGCCATTTGACGAAGAAATGCTTTTTCGTGTCGGGGGCGTTTTAGAATCCGCTGTTAATTTTTCGGCGAAGCCACCTTATTTGCGAGAGCCGGCATGAGCCACATTCTCGAGGGAAAAGCGGAAAATTGGGAAGTTGTAATTGGGCTTGAAATTCATGCTCAAATAATATCTGAAGCCAAATTGTTTTCCGGAGCAGCAACAGAATTTGGGGCGGAGCCCAATACACAAGTTTCACTCGTTGACGCTGCGATGCCTGGCATGCTGCCCGTTATTAATGAGCGTTGTATTGAACAAGCTGTTCGTACAGGCCTGGGGCTTAATGCAAGGATTAATTTACACTCCGTTTTTGAACGCAAAAATTATTTTTATCCCGATCTGCCGCAAGGGTATCAAATTTCGCAGTTCCAGCAACCAATTGTGGGTGAGGGAGTTATCACGCTTGAAATGCCGGATGGTGTGCGAGATATTGGTTTGGAACGTTTGCATATGGAACAAGATGCTGGGAAGTCGCTTCATGATCAGGATCCCAAGTGCACGTTAATTGATCTCAATAGGTCAGGTGTAGCTTTAATGGAAATTGTTTCTAAACCCGATCTGCGTAGCCCTGATGAAGCCGGCGAATATATTCGAAAATTACGACTTATTCTTAGATATTTGGGTACATGTGATGGTAATATGGAGCAGGGATCCCTTCGCTGTGACGCCAATGTTAGCGTGCGTCCCGTCGGCGAGAAAGATCTTCGAACGAGAACGGAGATAAAAAATATTAACTCAGTTCGTTTTGTAATGGCGGCAATTGAGCACGAGGCACGGCGCCAGATAAATGTCTATGAAGATGGCGGTCAAATTATTCAGGAAACACGGCTCTATGATCCTGATCAGGACGAAACGCGGAGTATGCGTTCTAAGGAGGAAGCTCATGATTATCGTTATTTTCCGGACCCTGATCTGTTGCCCATCGACTTGACACAAAGTTTTGTAGATGACCTTAAGGCGACATTGCCGGAGTTGCCAGATGCAAAAAAAAAGCGTTTCATTTCGGATTTTGGCCTAACAGAAGACGACGTAACTATGTTGATTTCTAATATTGGGATTGCAGATTATTTTGAATCTGTAGCACGGGCGTCAGAGCCGAAGCTAGCTGCAAATTGGGTGATCCACGAAATTTTTCCTATTCTTAATAAGGCCGGTTTAAGTATTTCAGAGAACCCGGTTTCTTCTGAAAGTCTCGGTAAATTGATCAGTCTGATTTTGGATGAAACAATCACAGGTCGCATTGCCAAGGATGTTTTCGAGGTCATGGTAAGTGAGGGTGGTGATCCTGAAAGGATCATGGAGGATAAAGGCTTAAAGCAAATTACTGATACCGGTGAAATAGAAAAAATGATTGATAATCTGATTGCCGATAATCCAGTGCAAACACAACAATATAAGGACGGCAATCATAAAGTTGCTGGCTGGTTCGTCGGGCAAATGATGAAAGTAAGTGGTGGCAAGGCAAATCCGCAGATGGTTAATGAGTTATTGCAGAAAAAACTTAGTTGAAAATGCCAATTAGTGTTTTTCTGAATTAAAGACTGTTCGGAAAGCGATGGAATAGAACGCTAGCCAATCTGCCCCTCTTGGGTTTCTAAAAAACTTAAAGAATGGTGGGTGAACTCCGAAGTTATGTTATATAAAATTTGTGAATAAACTTAAATCTCATTTAAAGGTTCTTTTTTTTGCCATTTTATTTGGCATGTTAGCCTACGGCCTTGTTAGGGCAGGGATGGTATTGCATCGTCATCTCCTCTGATTTTAAGGCGTAATCTTCTTGATCACGGAAAAGGTTTTCAATTTTAATCAACATGGAAGCTTGGATACTCTTCACAATTGCTGCAGCTTTTCTGCAAAATCTGCGAAACGGTCTACAAAGGTCAATAAATTCTGTCCTGTCAACGGCCGGTGCAGCCTATACTCGTTTTGCCTTTGGCCTCCCGTTATCGATTATATATTGGTTAATATTGGATACCTTGTTTGATGAACAACTGGATTGGGGTTGGTTGTTCTGGATATATGCTTTTGTTGGGGGGACAGCCCAAATTTTGGCAATGGTATCTCTGTTGAGAGCTTTTTCATTGCGTGGATTTGCAGTTGGAACGGCTTACGCTAAAACTGAGACAATACAGGCCGCTATATTTACTGTAATTCTTTTGGGTGAAACTATCTCGGCCCAGGCATTAGCTGCAATTGTTATCAGCCTTTTTGGCGTGATCCTCATGTCGGGTGCAAGGTCGGAAATAACGCTCAAGGGAATTTTGTTTTCGTGGACAGAGCCTACAGCATTTTATGGATTGGCTTCGGCGGGATTACTGGGGCTGTCGGCAGTTTCATATCGCGGTGCAGCCTTATCCATGCAGGGAGCGGGTCCATTGTTGCCCGCAGCTTCAACACTTGTTGTGGCACTCACAATTCAGACGGTGTTAATGACTGTTTATCTTTTAATCCGAGAAAAGGGCGAATTGTCGAAGGTGTGGATCAATCGTAATAAAGCTGGTCTGGTTGGAATCGCGAGCATGTTGGGGAGTGTGGGTTGGTTTACCGCGATGACATTACAGAATGCTGCTTATGTTAGAGCTCTCGGCCAGGTCGAGTTAATATTCACGTTTTTGACATCAGTGTTGATATTTAGGGAACGAATAAATAAAGCTGAAATTGGCGGGACGGTGCTGATTGTTGGAGGGGTGATAATACTATTGTCATCATAAAAAGTGAGATCGCTGTTTGATTCTTCCGTTTAATGCCCAGTAATTATTGAAGGTGAATAGTATATTACGTTGCTAAAGTTTTTTAGCTTGTGATGCCAATTTCTTTAATAATTGATCTAGACTCTCTAATTCTTCTGCGTTCATGACAGACATCAATTTTGCCTCAAACTCGCGTCCCGTAGGCACTATTTGATTATAGATCTCTTGTCCTTGTACTGTAAAATTCAAGACAGCATTGCGTCTATCATTAATATCCAATTTACTAATTAAATGTCCCATTTCAATTAGTCCGGAAACTGCCCGACTTACTTGGACTTTATCCATAGCTGCATGTTCAACGATACCGGAGGCTGTGCAATTGGGCTCTCGCCCAATTGCTGCCATTACTCTCCATTGTGGAATCGAGATACCAAAACGTTCCGCGTAAGTTTTAGAAAAAGCTGTACTCACAGATTTAGTTAATACTGCTAAACGATAAGGTATAAAATTCTCAAGTGTAAAATCAGTTGTCAGATCCTGTGTTTTATTTTTCATGATAAAATATTATTTGATATTAGTTACAATTGAAACTAATATCAAATAATATTGCTGGGAGCAAACTTATCATGGATAGTGTTGTCTCAAAAAAACTAGACTACCAAACTGGATTTGGGAATGAATTTGCGACCGAAGCGCTGGCAGATGCTTTGCCGAAGCGTGGTAATTCGCCCCAAAAAGCTCCGCACGGTCTTTACGCTGAGTTGTTAAGCGGAACAGCTTTCACGGTGCCGCGAGATACTAATCGACGTTCATGGCTCTATCGTATTCGCCCATCAGTGGTACACCAACCATTTTCTGAAATAGATAGTGGGTTAATCAGGGCAACTCCGTTTGATAATCAGGCGGTGACACCTAACCAGTTACGATGGAATGCGCTGCCAGTTCCAGAAGCTCCGACAGATTTCGTCGATGGTTTGGTGACCATGATGGGGGGTGGAGATCCTGCCACTGGCGCGGGTCTAGCCGTTCACTTGTATACGGCAAATATTTCTATGAAAAACCGTTTCTTTTATAATTCCGATGGTGAGTTATTATTTGTACCCCAGCAAGGAAAATTAATACTTCATACTGAATTTGGGGTATTGGATGTTTCGCCGAATGAAATTGCGGTTATTCAGCGTGGAATTAAGTTTTGTGTAGAGTTAGCTGATGGGCAAGCTCGCGGGTATGTATGTGAAAATTACGGAGCTGCATTTCGGTTGCCCTTGTTGGGGCCAATTGGATCAAATGGATTAGCAAACCCTCGGGATTTTGCCACTCCGGTTGCTAATTATGAAGATCTGGATGGTGATTTTACGCTTACCTGTAAAATCAATGGACATCTCTGGTCAGCGCAAATTGGTCACTCGCCTCTGGACGTAGTGGCGTGGCACGGTAATTACGCACCGTATAAGTATAACCTCGCAAATTTTAATGTTATTGGCTCAATTAGTTTTGACCATCCAGATCCATCAATCTACACGGTTTTGACTTCACCAACTAATTCGGCGGGCTTAGCAAATATTGATTTCGTTATTTTCCCGCCTCGCTGGATTGTTTCTGAAGATACCTACCGGCCACCTTGGTATCACCGAAACGTCATGAGCGAATTTATGGGCCTGATCCATGGCCAATACGACGGTCGCAAGGAAGGCTTTGTTCCGGGTGGCTGCAGTTTGCATAATAGCATGTCCCCACACGGGAATGATGCAGAAGTGTATGAGGCGGCAAGTAATGCTGACCTGAAACCCCATTACATTAAGGATACGATGGCGTTTATGTTTGAAACTTGTATGGTTTATAAACCTACAAAGTTTGCGATGGAAACAGAACACATGCAGCAAGATTATTCTGATTGTTGGCAAGGTCTTCAGAAACATTTTTCTGAAAAAAATAGATAAGACACGGGGATTCCAATGACAGTTGTAAATGATACGCATAAACCTGATCTAAAGTCATGGGTTCCTTCCGCGAATACTCAAGATTGCGAATTTCCGGTTCAAAATTTACCTCTTGGAGTGTTTAAACAGGATGATAAAAAAGATAAGCCCAGCGGTTGTGTGGCTATCGGCGATCAGTTAATTGCATTAGCTGATTTTGTTGCAAAAGGGCTGTTGGATGGTAAGGCCAAGAAAGCGGCAGAAGCGGCTATGGGACCAACACTCAATCCACTAATGACGTTGGGCAAAGAATATTGGCTTGATCTTCGACGACAGTTGTCAATTTTGTTGAGGGCAGGTGGTGCCGATGCTGATTTGCAAGATACTCTGGTCCCCATATCAGATGTTGAAATGTGTATGCCAGCAGAAATTGGTGATTACACCGACTTTTACTCATCGATCAACCATGCGAGAAACGTTGGCAGCTTATTACGCCCTGACAATCCATTGCTACCTAACTACAAACATATACCAATTGCCTATCATGGTCGTTCTTCTTCTATTAGAATTACGGGTACACCTACCAGGCGGCCTATCGGACAACTGAAGCCTCCGGATGCGGACGACCCGGTCTTTGATGCATGCCATCGCCTTGATTATGAAACCGAATTGGGCGTGTTTGTTGGCACGGGTAATGCGCTTGGCGAGACGATCAATCTTGATGATGCTGAAAATTATATTTTTGGGTTCTGTATTTTAAATGATTGGTCGGCGCGTGATATACAGGCATGGGAATATCAACCACTTGGACCGTTTCTAGCCAAGAATTTCGCAACAACAATCTCGCCCTGGATTATATCCATTGAGGCGTTGGCTCCATATCGACAGAAAATTTTTGGGCGTCCTGATGGAGATCCTGCGCCTTTATCCTATTTAACCTCTGAGAGCCACGAGAAAACGGGCGGCCTCGATATAAATCTGGAGGTTGCAGTTTCCACTTCGAGCATGCAAAAAAATCAGGAAACCCCTCATGTCATTGGTTCGCCTGTTTTCAAGGATATGTATTGGTCCGTATTTCAGATGCTGACCCATCACGCGAGTGGTGGCTGTAATTTTAGGCCAGGAGATTTTTATGGGTCTGGAACGGTCTCTGGAACAAATAAAGACCAGTTAGGTAGTTTGCTCGAAGTGACGTTAGGAGGCAAGGAGCCAATTAAATTTCCAAATGGTGAGACGCGCACTTTTCTTCAGGATGGTGACGAAGTCGTAATGAAGGCCTGGTGTCAAAAAGAAGGTGGTGTCAGGATCGGTTTTGGGGAGTGTCGTTCGGTGGTACTGCCCGTTTCCCAAAATTTGTCAAAATGAAATTATATTTTATTTTGCGCGGATTGGGTTGGTTGCTTAAAGCTACCGCTATTCGGCACGCTTCTTTCCGGGATCGATTAAGAGAAAAAGACCTTATCGCCCAAATTAAAATAGCCGATGACAGTCTCGGTCGTTTTTTTATTTTTAAGAATGGAAAAGTCAGTTCGAGAGCAGGCATTCATTCCGATCCAGACGTCTGTATGGCATTTAAGGATCAGAACATTGCCGTACAACTTTTGGTGCCACCAGTTGATTATCAGCAGCAGATTGACGCTCAAAAGGAATTTAATCTGACAATGAGCGGAAATGACGAAGACACTTATTGGTTTGCGCAAACAATTATGCAAACTCAAACCGTAGGCTGGAAGTTTGGCGTAACGCTATCGGATGGCATAAAACGTTTTACGAGTAATACTAATGGCGGTCCAATTCAGGTTTACGTAAAAGATGGTAAGATTGTTCGAATAACTCCGATAATATTTGATGAAAGTGATCCCGATACGTGGACTGTCAAAGCCCGTGGAAAGAAATTCACACCGCCCCGACAAACATCGCTTTCTCCCCATGGGCAGAATTGGAAATCGATGGTTTATTCCCCTGACCGTATTCTTTACCCAATGAAACGGGTCGATTTTGATCCAAATGGCGAACGAAATCCTCACAATCGGGGTAAATCTAGTTACGAGAGGATCAGCTGGCAGGAAGCACTCGATATTGTGGCCAGTGAGATACAGCGGGTTAAGCGGGAGTATGGTCCCGGCTCGATGGCTTCAAGTCATGGGTCCCACCACACGTTTGGCAACATTGGTTATTATTTGAGTGCTAATTTCCGCTTCATGAATTTGATTGGACATACCGAGGTGCATCATAATCCAGACAGCTGGGAGGGGTGGTATTGGGGTGGCCTGCACCATTGGGGTCACAGTCTTCGCGTAGGAATGTCTGAGAATTATGGAACTGTCGAGGATTTATTGAAACATTGTGAAATGATTGTCTTTTGGTCGAGTAATCCCGAGGCAACCAGCGGTAACTATGGCTCCCACGAAGGGTCTATCCGGCGCAAATGGTTGAAAAAATTAAATGTGGATTTCGTCCACATTGATCCTTTCTATAATGATACGGCTCAGATGTTAGGGGGGAAATGGTTGTCTCCTAAACCGCAGAGTGATCCGGCGCTCGCGTTGGCTATCGCTTATGTCTGGATTACGGAAGATTTGTATGACAAGGATTACGTTGCCATGCGCACACAAGGCTTCGATAAATGGCGAGCTTATATTCTAGGTGAGGATGATGGCATCTTGAAGACACCGGAATGGCAAGCAGGTGAAACGGGAATAGCCGCTAAAGAAGTTCGCGCCTTAGCCCGGGCCTGGGGAAATAAAAAGGTTTATCTCTCGGCGGGCGGTGCGGGCAATGGGTACGGTGGTGCCTGTCGTAACGCAACCGGAATCCAATGGTCTCGAATGATGATTTGCCTGATGGCGATGCAAGGTATTGGGAAGCCTGGCGTTAATCTGGGTAATCTTCAGCGAGCAACACCGCTTGATCTTCATTTTTATTTTCCTGGTTATGCTGATGGCGGCATATCAGGTGATTTGACCGGGACAGCTTTGGCCGTTGCTCTTTACCAACGCATGCCCCAGTTGCCAACAATTAATACGACGAGTCAGAAAATCCCGCGGCTCCATCTGCCGGAAGCAATTGCTGGCGAAACTGTTGAAGGTTACGCATGGGACGGCAAAACAATAGAAGGTCAATTTAATAAGATTGTCTATCCTAAGCCGGGACAGGCGCCAGTGAGGATGCTTTATAAATACGGCTCTTCTTTGTTTGGCACTATGAGTGATACTAATCGTTACGTGAAAATGTATAATTTGGAAAATCTAGAGTTTGTTGTAAACCAGTCGATTTGGATGGAGGGCGATGTTCCTTTTTCGGATATTATTTTACCCGCGTGCACGCATTTGGAACGAACGGATATAAGTGAATGGGCTGGTATTGGAGGTTATACACACCACGGTCAGAATCAATTAAATCACCGAGTAATTACATTCCAACATAAATGCATTGAACCACTGGGAGAGTCTAAGTCTGATTATCAGATATTTTTGGAAGTTGCTCAACGATTGGGCTTGGGATTGTTATTTTCCGAAGGTATGAGCGAACTCGACTGGACGAAACGTCAATTTGAGGCATCTGATCTGCCAAAACATATTTCGTGGAAGAAGTTTCTTGAAAAAGGATATTTTGTTGTACCCCCGTTAAAAGAGGAATTGCGCCCTCCCGTATCTTTTCGTTGGTTTGCAGAAGGAAAGAAGAAAGATGTGCCAGAGCCGCATCCACTACCAGCAGATTATACTGAGGAATTTCTCAAAGGATTGCAGACCCAATCAGGAAAAATAGAATTTGATTGCAACAGTTTAAAACGATTTGATCCGGAAGACCCTGAGCGTCCAACAATAGCAAAATATAGTCCAAGCTGGGAGGGGCCTAGTAATACGGAGAATTTCAATAAATATCCACTCTTAATGATGACCCCACATTCGCGTTACAGTTATCATAGTCAAGGGGATGGGAAAGACTGTTTTCTTAATGATATTATTGATCATCGTATAAAGGTGGGGGACCGTTATTATTGGACATTGCGCATGAATGATTTGGATGCGGAGGATCGTGATATCAAGAAATTTGATCTCGTTAAAACTTATAACGCTAGAGGAGCAGTAATCTGCGCTGCTTTTCCCACTAATCGGTTAGGACGAGGCATTGTGCATGGTTATGAGTCATGTGCTATATATGATCCTGCAGGAGAGCCGGGCTTTTCTGTTGATTTGGGCGGTTGCCTCAATTTATTGACACCAAGCCGTACACAAATAAAAAAATCGCATTCAATGGCGACATCTTCAGCTTTAGTCGAAGTTGAAATTTGGGATGGAAGCGGTGAATTGGTAGCAGCAGAGTAGAAGATAATTTTATGTATGATAAAGAACGTGCTCTAGCATTTGACATTCGGAAAATTGATCAGGAATTTTTGGACAATCCATTTCCAACGTATAAGTTTATGCGCGAGCAAGACCCTGTCCACCGTAATCCCGATGGTTCTTATTTTTTGACCCGCTATGAAGATGTTGTGTTGTCGTTTAAACATCCGGGAATGAGTTCGGATAAGAAAATAGATTTTAAGCCAAAATTTGGTGATGGTCCGCTTTACGTTCACCACACCACAAGCCTGGTATTTAATGACCCGCCGGCGCACACGAGGGTCAGGAAATTGTTATCAGAAGCGTTTACTCCTAGGAAACTTGCGGAATTGGAACCGGCTATAGAAAGTATCATTGATCGCCTGTTGGATCGTTTGGCGGATATGGGAAGCTTTGACGTGGTTTCAGATTATGCTCTAGCACTCCCTACTGAAATTGTTGCTGATATGCTGGGAGTACCAGAAGAGCATCGGCATAAGCTCCACAATTATTCCAGTCTAATTTTAGGTGCTTTGGATCCAGTTGTTTCTTCCGAGAAAATTGTCGAGGGACATGAGGCGGTCGAGGAGTTTGGAGCTTTGTTAGAAAAATTGATAGCCGAGCGCCGCAAAGTTCCAGAAGGTGGCGAGATGGGAGAGGTCCTGGCTTCTCTAATATTTGGTGAGGTTGATGGAGAAAAACTTACGCCTGTTGAGCTTATTCAAAATTGTATTTTTCTGTTGAACGCTGGTCATGAAACCACAGCTAATTTGGTTGGTAATGGAATTAGTATTTTACTTGATTATCCGGACCAGATGGAGCGCCTACGACAAGAACCTGAATTAATAAAAAGTGCTGTGGAAGAATTTTTACGCTTCCAATCCCCTCTGCAGATTGGCAATCGTAAAGCCACAGAGGATACTGAATTTGGTCCCGAAGATTCAAAAGTTACTATTCCTGCGGGGTCTTTTCTTCATACTGCTATCGGAGCCGCTAATCGTGATCCAGAGATGTTTGAAAATCCGGAAACAGTTGATATAGGCAGGCAACCCAATCCTCAAATAGCTTTTGGCATTGGAAAGCATATATGCATGGGCAACACCTTAGGTCGAATTGAAGGCCATGTCGCAATCGGTAAGTTTGTTGAGCGTTTCCCAAATCTTCGCATGGCCGGCAAAAAAAAATATCATGGTAGAGCACGTTTTCGCGGACTCGATACATTACCGGTTGAAGTTTCTTGAAAAACGATGTTTGAATTAAGGGGTTTTTATAATCATATATAGAGTTCTATAATAGGTAAGTGGATGCGCAAATACATGATTAATGTTATGCATTAGTCATTGGGTTATAAGTTAGTAATTGAGTTGATTGGTATTTTTAAATTTGAGAAATAGATTTATGGGGAGATGATCATGCCAGAAAACAATGAAAGTACGGCTGCGGATAAAGTGCAGCCGGTTCTTAATATAGAATTTCTTTCTCATGGCACTCTGGAAGTTGACGATGTTGATGCTAGTAGAAAGTTTTACGAAGAATTTTTAGGATTTGAAGTTGTTCGTACTAGCCCAATTTCTCTGATGTTTCGACATGGTGGGACACACTGTTATGCCGCGGTTAAGCGGGGTAAGAAGGGTAGCAAGATGGGATTATTATTCCATAATGGCTTGGACGTTGCGACCGATGAAGAAGTTGATAAGTGCCACAAATTATGCGTTGAACAGGGCGAAAAATGGGGCATGCAGGATATTACTAAGCCCATTGCCCAGCACGGGACTTATAGTTTTTATTTTTGGGATCTTGACGGTAATAGTTGGGAAATTTTATCGAATCCCAAAGGAGGCTATAGCTGGCTGTTTGAACGCGGCGATTTAGACGGTAAGGGGCACATGGCCAAAGGTTACGATCGTCCGACGGCATAGTCAGTTGTATATTACTACCTTGTAATGGGCGAATTTCTATCTAATTTGCTAGCATTCCCCTTTTTGTTTACGCTTGGTCTGGGACTCGTTGGTGGTCTCATGCAAGGTTACACGGGATGGGGTGCGGCCATGTTAATGATGCCCCTAATCACGTTGGTATATCCACCGATAGAAGCATTGGCACTTCTTGTTGTTGGCGGCTTAATTATATCAGCGCAGCTTTATCCATCAGCCTTGCGCAAAGCTACTTGGAACGATATTTGGCCACTTTTATTGACGTTAGTTCTTTTTACTCCAATAGGAAGTGTTCTATTATTTTATCTGGATCCAAGTTTGGTGAGGAGAATTATAGGCTTTGTACTAATAATAGTATCCCTCTTAGTAATAAGTGGGTGGCAATATCGGGGTAAACAGGGCATCTTGCCAACGTCTATATTTGGCGGAATTTCTGGTATGGTCAACGGGTTTGCTGGACTAGGAAGTCCAATTTTAGCCATTTATATAATGGCATTTCCCGGGCGACCCAGTGTTCAAAGGTCCAATATCATTATTGCTAGCGGTGTTATAATATCGACTATTTTGATGGTTTTTGCATTAAATGGTGTTATGAGATGGGATTTAATTTTAAGAGGTATTTTGCTTGCACCGACCCAAATGATCGGTGCAGTCATTGGGGCCCGACTATTCAATTATTTTCCGCAAGAATATTTTGGGAAATTTACCATGATTGTCATTGCTATATTGGGCGCGTCGGCTCTTATTGTTTAATCAAAAAAAACCAGAGCTCTAGCTTCGATACTTTCACGCGGTGGCGCATTATCCGGAGTGGTTGGATCATCGAATGATGTATGAGCGGTAAAACGTGCTCGACCATCATTTTCCGAGTCATATACCTTAAAAATAATAGCCTCATTACGCTTCATTTCTGGGAAATAAAACCACGAGTGGTTTATATTAAATTTCACTTGATAAGTCTGACCAACTCGATCCGGATAACGCCTCTCCGCAATAATTAGGTCGTTTTTCTTTAAAGACCTCGCGTCACAAAGGGCAAGTGGATTGGCTTTTATCTTGGTTTGAGTGGGACGCCAAACCTGGATGACGGCGACTCGTTTTTTTAGCAAGGTTTCCGCCTGGCCGAGCATAATATCACGGACACGTTGGGGGCCAGACCACTCGGTATAATCGTTATGAACTCGCCTTACGGGTTCTCGCAAAAGCATAGCCTCACGTTTTTTTTCATCGCCAGTTCTTATCGTATGGTCAAAAATAACGACCTCCGAAGCGACGGAGTGTTTTTTTATTAGTTCTACAATTTCCGGATAATAAATAGATCTAATTTCGTCGTCGTGAATGAAATCTTTAACCATGGTATTATGATCAACTAACTCAAACCCATTTACTTCAAGATTTAATTTGTGGCCGCTTTCACGGCCATTATGAATTGGCATGATATGTTGTTCAAAATTACCAGAATATGAAGGTATTTTGGTTATCGAGTTCTTAGTTTCGTTGATTGGCATTATACCATCGTCGATACAATAATTGAGTGCTGCTTCGACCTGTGAAGGGTAATTTTGAATCATAGAAACCTCAGATAAAATATAAAATAGCAATTACTAAAATTGCTTGGAAAACTAATCCACAACCATATATTAAGTATGCAAAGAAATTCTATCAAGGACGAGGTTAAAATAACACTTCAACCAACTACTTTATTAGGGCGACTTAAAAAGATACATAATGGGCACCATCTTAATCGCTTGAATTGGTCAAAGCCTCGGAGTAAAAGATCGATAACTATCATGGAGAGGTGGCCGAGTGGCTGAAGGCGCTCCCCTGCTAAGGGAGTATGCGAGAAATCGTATCGAGGGTTCGAATCCCTCTCTCTCCGCCATACTTTTGTTTTTGGCCATTTTTCTGTATTCGTACAAGTATGTATTTATCTAATAAAAACAAATAATTATTGAGTGCCTCAGAAAAAAAGAGAAATAAAATAATTACTAAATTAAAACCATCAAATATGATTTATCGTAAAATTAGGTTTGCGATATTTTTATTCGTCGTAAAATTTTTGTTTTGTGTGTTTGTCACACCAGTAGTTTATTTACTTTGGCCAGTGGTGCGCATTAAATTTGCTGTAGTACTTACTGAGAGAATTGGTGAACTTGCCGGAAGCGTAGGATATTTAGCCAGCCTCAAAGAATTAACTTCAAGATTTCCTATCACTAAAATAATTGTTTTTGGGGAACGCGCAGCAAATGCCCATTTAAGGTCCTATTTTGAAGATCGCTTAATACTTATAGATAATTCTATTTTGGTAATGATGGCGAAGAAATGTTCCCGCCTTATGGAAATATTTCGTATCAAAGTATTCATTCCCTCTGCTGAAAGAAACTATACTTGGTTCAACAAAAACTATGGGAAGTTGAAATTAACGAGCGCTGATATCAAAAACGGGTACCAAGAACTTGAACAATTAGTTATTGGGAGAAAAGATTGGTTTGTTGGGTTTCATGCTAGAGATAGTTCATATCTTAATCAACTAAACCCAACATATGATTTTTCATATCATGATTTTCGTGATTGTTCGGTTAATAATTATATGAAAGCGGCCAAACACATAACCGATTTAAATGGGTATGCGATTAGATTAGGCGCAGTTGTTAGTGAACCACTTTTCGAGAATTTAAATAAAAAAATTATAGATTATGCATCAGAAAACAGGACGGATTTCTTAGATATTTTTATATGTGCCAAATCCAGATTTGTACTAGCAAATTCATCCGGTTTATATTTAGTTTCAACCTTAGCTGGGGTTCCGGTTGCAACGGCAAATATGATTCCATTTACTTTTTGTCCACTCACAAGAAATGACTTATTTATACCAAAATTATTGAAATGGACCACTTCAAAAAAAACATTGTCTTTTGATGAAATATATAATTTAGGCTTAGATAAACTATATAATACTAAAGAGTATATTGAGGCTGGAGTGGATATTGTTGAGAACACACCCGATGAGATTCTTGATCTTTGTGTCGAAATGTTAGAACGGCTTGATAGAAAATCAACGCCTAGGCTGGGAAACAGATTACAAAACGAGTTCAAACGTCGCTATTTATCAGATTACAGCGGTTATCAAAACGCTGGAGATATCTCATACAAATTTTTAGCAAGGCACCCAACACTGCTGGAGAATTGGGAATAACTTAAATATATATCACTCACAATTCATTACTTTAGAACCTCCTGATTTTAGATAAGGTAGGTAGATTAAAAAGAATAGAAAAAGCAACTATCACTAGAGCTGCCAATAAGGCAGGTATTCCTGCTTTCAAGTTTAGGAAGGAAGCGAGAGCTGTATTAAACAAAGACAAAAACAAAACTCCTCAGGAAAAAGTAGCTTCCGTTGGAGATACAAAATCAAAAATAGACAAAAAGGGACCAGCTTCTGAGTCTTCTTCAGATTTAATAAAAGGGCGCCTACAAAATTGTTCTCGCTTACAGCGATTTGACCCGTTAAATTCGGTTTTCACGTTATTTTTTTTTGCACAAGCTACGCCAGGGCACTAAAATAACCCATTTATTCCTTCTATTTCACCGCCCGACCATGCGCCCACTCAATCATGTCAGGGTCTTTCGCCGCATCGGTGCAGAGGTATTCAGCCTTTGGAGTAGTTCCAACTCTTCCTAAGTCTAGGCGGCCTGCATCCCAGCAAGTTTGAACTGTGATGTCGGCTTCTTTCAGACCGTCTGAATGATTTTCATAAGCGTAAACCAGCATTTCCATTTTGTGTTTAGTCGCGCCAAACCACTTGCACTGCGCCTGCCAGTATTTCTTTAATCATAGATTATCACTGCAATATTTCCTGTATGTCGTTTTTGGCACCAAATGGAGTAATGCGATAATTTTTATAAAGAAAGAAAATTTTCTAATAATACCCAATAAATTTGGATAGTCACGAAAGGTTTTTGGCGGAGTTGCTAAAAGCTCTTCGAACTCCACTTCCGTAATACCAAGCCTCTTGATGCATAGACTTATCACTTTAGGATCTTCTACATTATATACACTTTCCATTCTGCTTAGCGCTTCATCTCGCGACATTTGCCCAGAGCGAATTAATGCAGAGTAATTAAATTTTCGGCGGTCAATTTTAAATTTTCGCCGTAAAACATGAGTTAACAATGCTTGGTACAAATCGTCAAAATAGTGGGCTCCTGGGTCAACCCACCCTACTTCACGTTTAATAATCTCATCAACATCTGTGCGAACGTAATTCATATAATAAAATGGTGTAACGACTTTGATGCGTCGATAAACTATATAATATAGCAAATGATGCCAGTTCAAATGAAACCCTGGGTCATTTGGTTTCCATGGCCTGAGAACAACGCTGCCAAATTTTTTATGCAAAGCCTCTAGATAAAATCCATCAAGGTAATTCCACTCTAAGGGAGCTACTCCTTCCGTGCGAAAAGATTGGCCGATAAACACATAATTTAAATTTTCTGCCGCAGCGACACCATAAAGAGCAGCCGCTAGTCCCAAATCAAGCCCCAAATTCAAATCCGGTGTAGAGGATTTCAAGCACGTCAATTTGATATCCTTTGATTCTCTCCAATCAGCAGATATAGTGCGCATGTCAACATTGAGTTTGTTTGTAATATTTTGCATATTTTTACCGGCAATTGGATTTCCAAATCCATCATTGAAATGTACCGCAAGGCATCGCAGGCCAATTGTTTTAGTTAAATGGTAAAGCAAATAGACGCTATCACGGCCACCGCTAAGACCTACTACACAGTCGTATTTTTTGTCTCGACCCTGCAACCGTATTTTTTTATAGAGTTTGGTTAAATGTTTATCACCGGCTGGCCCAATTGGGTAGTCAACCTCAAGATCGCTTTGAAAATAGCAATAATTACAAATGCCCTCGCTGTCAAAGCTAATGCGAGGAACAGAAGTATCCATAGTACATTTAGAACAAATTTGGGTGTTCATAACACGCCAGCCAAGGCATTCTTTTTGGCAAACATATGTCCAATTTCTGTTTCTTTAAACTTTCGTTCTGGAACACCAAACCATGCTGCTAATGGTTCTCCTGCCACTATATTACGTGAGCTTTTTGCGATGATTCTTTTAATTTCTACAGCTAGAGAGTATGCACTCATTTTTTTCCTTCATATAGTCCTCCAGCAATTGTGCCAGCGTTAATCAAACTTTTAACCAAAATAATTAGCAAACGGACTGGTTTTCCATATGTTCTGACCCATTTGTAGGTATTGGGATCCGATCCTTGAACCGCAATATAATCAGCCCTCCATGAAGACCAGGAAAGAATATTTTGCGCCTCCATTTTGACTAAAACGAAGCCGATATCACCAGCGGTATCAAAATTATCGGCGCAGATATTCAAACCATTTTCACCAAAATTTTGCAGGGACGACCGAAAGAGATCGGCCTCGTTCAGGCTAATTGTTTATCGCTATGTGGTCAATTTCAAAATGCTTAAATGACGTTGGTATTGGTCTAATTATTGAAGTTTGGTAGTTAAATTATGATATCAATCTCCATCTGATTAACCTAATTCATATATATAAACAATAACCGAACTAATGCAAAGGAGCCTGTAAAATCAAGGCTAAATAAATGAAACCTGGAATATTAACAGGTGGGATTTAGGGCTATCACCCCAATCGATTTCGAAGGCTTTTTAATATCATCTTTTTTGCCAAATCAGAGCTCGAACAACCATCAATTTTGACATCGGTTAAGCGAAGCAAGCCTTTCCCACAAGCAATTACAGGATCATTATCATGTTGGTAGCAGACTTGGCCAGGCACAGCTGAAAAGGCACCGACTGGGTCTTCAATTGCAGCACGCCATATTGTCACTTTTTGAAAATTCTCAAGTACAGTATAAGCTCCGGGAAAAGGTCGTGACGAGGCTCGAATTAAGCGCAAAATATTTAATGCGGTGTCGGACCAACGTATTTCTGAATCTTCAGGACGTCGTGGATAACACCTCAATATATCCTTTGGGTCTGCCGGTTGGGGCGTGGAAGTACTTTTTAGGAGTTCTGGGCCGTTAGCTAGCTTAACAAACAGGCTCGGCACTCTCTGATGAATCCATTTGCTAACATCTGAGATGTATGATTGGTCATTCAATTTCAAACGGTCCCGCAAAACAACGTCACCAGCATCAAGTTCCTCGATCATTTCATGAACACACAACCCAATGTGATCTTCACCATTGATTATTGCCCAATTTGGGCAGGCATTCCCGCGATATTTTGGTAAATCTCCAGCGTGAGCGTTATATACACCCAAAAGAAATATTGATAGCAAATTTGGCGACAACTTGGTTATCCAATTCATTGAAAACCCGATATCCAAATTGTGTGCCTTTAGGCGCGAAATATTTTCCACATCATTGATTTTGATATCGCTAAAAAAATCGGCATCTTCTTTAAGGGCCCACTGCTGATAATTCTTGAGATCGATTTTATCATAGTTTGCAGATTGGCAATACCAAACGATCGGGACCGTATGCCCGGCATCGGTTAAACTTTGCGCCGCTTGTAGAAGGGCGGCTCCTCGACCTAGTATCGCTATTTTCATGTAGTATCCAAAAAAGAGTTGCTGATATGTGACACCAGCGAAAAATTATGCTGAGGAGATAAGGCAAGCACTCGACGTAAGTATGTTTGCGAGCCTTCCCCGGAATTTACATGTGGAGCAAAATCAGATTTGGACGCGCTTTTTAATTGAGTGTTATCCAAATCTTTCTTGAGCTGTAAATAAGAGCCAATGGTAGCCATGTTCAGCGCAACAAAAGTAGGATGGAAATCAAATATTTTGAGCCCATTACCTATTGATATCGGTTCTGACCAATTAGGATTTGGCATTCCTGCCAGTATATCATCCTCCCAGAAATAAGGTAATCTAATTAAGCGGCGACCCGAGTTTCCCAGATAAAGTTCGGTCGGCTGAAGATTAGAATGTCCAGGTAGAAATAGTGATACGTCCGTAGTAATATGAGGGCAGTTATCAATAATATAGGTTAAAATATGCGTCGACTGCATGAGCCCGTGCGTACGCATAGATTTTGCGTCAGGAACCAGGTTTGTACAATAATCAACAATTTCCTTTATGGAATTTCCGTGGGAAGAATTAGGCAAAAAATTTGGATGGATCCCTAATTCGATGAGGGCGTGATCATGAAGGCTTTCAATATACGGGCTCGAATGAGTTACAAATAATGTCCCCGGGACTTCATGGAATTCCAAAAGTTCCACACATGAACGGATTGCCCAATCGGGAGCCCAATCTATGTCAAACGTTATGGCAAATTGTGGAAATTCATTCACGACAGCTTTTTTGTCCCAACTGAGAGGAGTAACTTAATCAAAGCTGTTCAAATATAAATGTTATCGTGGAAAGTCAATAGCCAAGTTACATTGATATAATTGGACAAAGTTGCATGTGGCGCAGTTGAAACGGCACCAAAGAGGCACGGACTATCACCTCAGAATACGCGTATGCAATAACTCCCAATGTCCGTAAAAGACCGACCATGTTCTGCACTTTAGCTCCAAACGATTGGATGCAGTTTGCCAGAGGCTAAAAAGCTGTACAACTTTTCGATAGATAGGAACCATCTCTATCAATTGGCGGGTGTTAAAATATCCATTAGTGTAGTTTTCCAAAGGATGTAAGAGATTATTTGGCATTTAAACCCAGATCGGATATTCTGAATTATAGCCAAATTTTGTGACGTATTTTGAGAATGGCAGTGATAATACGATGGTACCTAACGTCCAAAAATATTTTAATCAGATGTCTCACACATATATCAGTTTAAATAATTCTCTTTTATGGCGCTGGCAACGAGGGCGCGAAAGTGCCGCCGTTGATCAACTAATGGGAGATGTAGGCGGTAAAAAAATTTTGGACTTAGGGTGCGGTACAGGTTTTTATACAAGGCACTTTTTGGCCAAAGGAGTTGGCCATGTTACGGCGATAGATATATCTTCGTCGATGATTGAGAAGTTGCCAAAATCCAAAGTTACCGGTTTAATCGGCGATGCCGCGAACATTGATCTAGCGTCAACTTTTTCCAATATCATATGTGCTGGGCTTCTAGAATTCGTCCCAGATTCAAAACAAGTATTGGTATCGGCTCGAAAATTAATTAATGAGGATGGACGAATGGTCTGCTTGTTACCGCCTGATAACTGGGCAGGGAAAATGTACCGAGCATATCACCAGAGGCACAAATTCGAGATCAACCTTTTCAGAAAAGCGGATTTTAGTGATATTTGCCGACAGGCAAAATGGTCTATTAAAGGCCATAAATTTGTGTCTCCGTATACCGATGTTTATCTTTTAAGGCCGGACTCATCAGTATGAAAATTCTATTTCTCTGTAATGGTCTTGGGATGGGTAATTCAACCCGATGTCATGCAATTATGCAGCGCCTTCATACCAGAGGTGCTAAAATTGAAGTGGCAACTTCGGGCAACGGGTTATGGTATTTTTCCAACAAGCCTGAAGTATCTCGTATTCATGAAATTTCGTCTTTTGCCTACGGTTCTAAAGATGGCGAGATTAGCATTACGCGCACTTTTGGTTCGGTCGCACAAATGTTCGGTACTATCCGCCGAAATACAAAAGTACTCAGTTATATTCTTGACGAAGCAAATGCAGATGCCGTCGTTCTAGATTCTGATTATAATTTTTTGCCCATCAAACGTCGCAAATTACCCTTGGTGGCTTTGAACAATGCTGATTTCGTGTGGCAGTCTTATTTCCAAATGAAAAATCGCCCCGTTTCAATCCGCGCTCAATTTTATGGGGTTGAGATGCTGGATTACGGTTTTCATCGAATAATTCCCGACCTGGTCCTGAGCCCAACCCTAATTTCCGATGCAGGAACTTCTACCTCACCCTCTAACTGTAATATTGTACGAGTAGGCCCCATTGTTAGGGATGCTTACCGACCGCTGGAAATGCAACGCCCGCCACAACGAGCAGTTGTCATGTTAAGTGGTTCGGTTTTTGGGACAGCTGTTAATTTTAAGCGTTTGAATTATCCGTTAGACATTGATGTCATTGGGCGAGAACAACCAAAAGACTTGGAGGTGCATCCGCAGATTACGTTCCACGGTAAGATAAAAGACACTTTTCCTTTGTTAGAGACGGCAGATATAGCGGTAATTAATGGTGGTTTTAGTGCTGTGAGTGAAATGTTTTTTATGCAAAAACCGATGGTCGTGGTGCCTGTGCCGCGTCACTCTGAACAGTGGGTTAATGCACAATTGATTGAAAACCTCGGTGTGGGTATAAATTCGAATCAGTTAAATTTTGAGAATATAATGCTAAAAGCTATCGAGCAGATCGATCTATTTGATCTAGGATACAAAGATTTGGCAAAAATTGAAGATGGTGCTTCGCAGGCTGCGGAGGCAATCCTAAATATCGTAGATACAAAATAATATGGTTATCGCGAAACAGTTTTCAAAATATGGTGGAATCGCTGTTGGTTCAGCCCTTACAGACTATGCATTATTCTCAGTGTTGCTATTGTTAGAAGTGAATATTCTAGTTGCTCAAGGTGTCGCTCGTATTGCCGGTGGAATATTTTCTTTTTTATTCAACAAATATTGGAATTTTGAGACAAACTCGTTAATAGATGCTGTCAGAGAAGCTCGACGTTTTTTGATATTATATGCGACAAGTTATACCATAGCTCTGGGCTTATTCTATGGCTTTATTGAAGTTTTCAATTTTGGGGCCTACTCTAGCAAAATAATGATTGATATAACTATTTTCATATTCAATTTTACTGTTATGCGGTTATATGTCTTCAATGGAAAAGCCAACTAGCTGCTCGGTTGGGGTATACTATTAAATCGCCCCAAAACTAAATTTTTTTGGTTAAGCAGAGTAGCAAATTCATCGCTTTTAAAATAGGCTAGCTCGATTTCTCTTTGATCTGTGAGACTATCAAATTCTCGAAGCGAATCATCTACGTGACCGGGATGACAAATAATCAATGACCCAGTTGTTATTCTTTGAGTAAAGTGGTCAAAAAGCTTGCTGTAGGGTATTTTATTCGAGAAATCATATATACCGCTAAAACCATTATTTGTTGGAATATTTTTCTCGTTCACTTTTTGCCGCAGAGATCGCCCCCACCACCCAATCGCAATTGCACGGCCAATCGCTACGCCACGATAGAGGATTGTTGAGAGACGTTCATGGCAAATCCTTATATAAGGAGCGTTGTCAAATCGATCGTCGATAATTTCCAATATAATGTTTTGAATAGCCGGTATTTGGTGAACATGTTGATGTCCGTCGATGAAATCAGGTAATCGGCCGATGGTTTTAACAAAAGCATCAATCTGGCGTTCGAATTCCTTTTTTATTTCCCGAGTTTGTATTAGCGTTAATTTTGAAGATTTAACAATTGCACGAAACGATGGGAGCCGTCCTTCGACTGTTAAGCTGGGGATCGGTCCCATAGGCGTTAGGTCCGTTAATAAAAGATGAATACCAATATCAATTTGTGCTGAGAAAGCTCTGAGTAATTGACCTTGCTTAGGGAAAAATGAAGATCCCGCCATACAACTCACTGCACTCAAGCGTTTGGCTTGGATTAACTCTAAGATTCCTGTGCTGACCGCTGGCGAAATAGCGAAGTCATCGGCGCAGAGAATTACTACCTGAGGTTGTGATTTATCCATCATGGTCTTTCGACTGATCACTGATCGGTAGGCTGCTGATCAGCGCCGCAAAACTCAGTTTATGATTCCTATAAACGTGCAACTCGCTGGTTTTGAACTGGTTGATCAAATCTTTAAGTTGGGATACATCGTAATAGCGTGGAATATAGGACATAGTCCTATGACCATAAGCCAAATGGATATAAATGCGATGAAGCAATTGGGAGGGCGAAATACGTTTTTCAGAAATCGCATGCAAATAATCGGCTGTACCACTTGAGCGGAACAGATTTTTCAACTCCTTATCTTTTAGCCAATCAAGTAAGCCCAACGAAAATACGATATCGGCTTGTAGTTCTGCCAATTGATCCACCGATTTTACCATTAACCTTATTTTTTTTGAAAAGCCGTTTTCGGTAACGCGTTTTTGCGCTTGCGAAATGGCACTTTCTGCAAAATCGTAGCCGGTATAACTGGCAGCTCCCATGGCGATAATTTTTTCTGCAAGAAGTGCTGAGCCACACCCGACCTCAACCACATGCTTCTCTGTCACGTGCGGCTTTAACAATTGCCCGGCAACATCCATACGGAAACGGAGAGAGTTGCTTGATCTGTTCGCAATCCTTTCGAGAAATGAATTAGCGTTTGAACGATTATCATATCGTCCACTTTCCCAAGCTAAAATTTTATTCTCCCAAAATTCTTTCGGATTTACTGTCATCTCGTTGCATTCATCTAGCAAAGTTGGCCCATTGCAAAAAATTTTACTGAAACTAATGGAGGTATTTGGTTTTTGACAGGTAAAATATCATCATGAATTTTTAATGAAGCTATCCTCCGCTACTATTCTACTAATTTTTCTCTTAATATCAATTAGTTATGGTATTTTTCTGATTTAACTTGAGTGTATATCTACAAAACAATCACCTAGAGCGCTAAAACTGTAAACAACGATTCTATATTGATCTCCGCCTTGGGTTCAAATTGTACTTAATATATGCTTTTTATTCTTCAATTTTATCATTCGGCCCGTCGCCCGTTCAAATAATCAGGATCTTTTCCCATGCGATACAACCCATAAAGTTTGACTAAGAGTGTTGCTGGCTGATAGTAAAAAGGCATTTTTTACCTAAGAAAGTAAAATACTCATGCTGGCGTTTGCGGAGCAAAACTACGTTAAGTCAATTGCGCTATTTATTTGCCTCGTAGCAGCGGCAATTCAATTATTTCAAGGTGAATTTTTTACTTATATTGCTTGGGGGGATCGAGACCTGGTTCGCGCCGCTGAGCTTGGTACAACTTTTCAAGTATGGGGGGCTGAATTAAACAAGTTAAATGGGGCTAGAACAATTGGTGGTTCTGTTTATTATATATTTTATTTAATATCGATATTTGTTTCTGAGGCGAATCAAATATTTAATGTATTGACCGTTCTATATTTAATTTCTGTCGCCACACTTTCATACTTTATTTTTAAATTATATGGATTTTATTCAGGGATTCTTACTTTTCTTTTTGTTGTCCTATCTATTGTGTCAAAGGATGTTACCAACCAACTTTGGAATCCGTTTGTTGGGTATATCTTTACAATTTTCGGACTTTCGTTTGTCATATTCGCGCTTCAAAAGGGTAGATTTCTACCTAGCTTTTTTGCTTTTTTCTTCTTCGGACTTGCTGCTCAAGCCCAAATGGCAAATTGGGCCATTCTATTTGGCATTTTGGCCGTGTTGATTTGGAAGTTTCCAAAACGTGGACTCGTTTTTGCAGTTTCGGGAATATTTGTGAGCTTCCTTCCTGTGCTAACGAATATTTTTCTTAATTTTCCTGCAGCTGAAGCTATACCAACGGCGGTATCGGGTACAATTATATTCGATAATTTGGGGATATTGTTTGAGATTAAGGAAATTGTCTTAAAATATTGGGCAAGAGCGTCCAATTTACATATTACTAATTTTCAAATTAAGGCACCTTTTCTTACAGTCATGACCGGGTTATTGTTTGTTTGCATATTTTTATTTCGCAACAATATAAATGACCCACGTCGTCACGAAACAAATTTACAATTCTCAGCTGCACTCACGTTCGTTTCCATCTATTTCTTATCAATGATATTTTTGACGCTGGGCAGTCCATATTCAAGCTTAAACGAGTTTGTTTTTGGGTCGAATACAAAGCGTTATTATCTGCCACTGGTGCCAATTGCTGCAGTATTTGTTGCAACTGGGTTAACAGCATTATCTGCGATAATTCCGGGAAAGAAACAGCGCATTTTTTTGTTTGCGTTTGGCCTTTTTATATTGCTGGATTTGGGTGGCGCACTTTTATTTGGGGTCTTCAAGCTGCGCGCAGAATTGAAGTCCGACGGCCAGTACGGTGGACGTAGTATTTTACATACATATAAGGCCCAACAAAATCTCCTTAAAGACATCGTGCATACATTTGGTTTTTCAAAAATGCAGTTGCTAGAACAAGTGAGTTTTGGAATTTTTGATGGCAAGTATGTAAATTGGGAAAGTTTGCCTTTGGAATATCAAATCAATTCTATTTCAGATACAAACTTTAACTCCTCTGAACCCACTTGCGTCCTCGTTATTGATTTATCAACTCTCAATCCGTACCAACGAGCAACTACTAATGAAATTGCGATTATTCTAGATTCTATTAAAAATAAGGGAGCAATTGGTTTGCCGGCGAATTTGTTTGCTTCTATGACCTACGACCGGCGCGATAACTACCTCCTAGTCCGATACCATGATGTCAATAAAAATTGCAGTCGATCTTTTGACAATCAAATGCTCAGAACTGCTGGTGAACGACAAATCCTGAAACATTTGGGGAAAGCTGACCCCAGCAACATCAAAGTTACAAGAATTAAAAACCAAAAACGGCCAACCTATATTGGGTCAATACCAATGCATGATGGAGGATACCCACTAACCTATATGATTGAAGCATTTTATGATTCGAAAAATCAACTTTATTGGAAACTTCATTCTAAGCAACTTAGAAACAGCATCATGGAACTACTTTGGATTAATATTACCAATTTAGTTAGAAAATCTAAATCAAAAAAATTGTCAGGCCTTGGTTTTTTATCGACTGTAATTGCAGAAAACTCGAAAATTATTTTAACAAATAGGAGCGGAGAAATTATATCAATCCCAATTTTCGGTAATGAATTAGGAAGTAACGGTCAGACAACACCTTGGAGAAGTTCTACAAAAACAGTTAAACCGGATTTTTATAGAGTTGAACTCAAAATACAAAAACTTGGCCGCATTAAAAATCCAGGAAGAACTAGATACCGGGTAGGTGATCACATTGGTAGCGAGGGAATAGACGTGGACCAAATAATAGATGGCAAATTAGCTCTTGGAATTAAGAAGTCTAAATGAATGTAATTGGTTTTTGATAAGCCCTCAAATCCAGATCTTTGGCCTTCGTTATATTAGTGAATTAATGTTTTTAAGACAAACCGCAAGCACATTGTCCACCAGAATATATTTTAGACCGAGAGGGTGGAAGATACAAAAATGCGCCGCACTCCACCATCAGTTGAGTAGGATAATCTATACACCTAATAAAAACGATATATTAAACGACGTGTAATTCTCTGGTGTACTTTAAGATGCGATGCAATCAACTTTCTTTATGTGGGTACAGATGTGGAGGTTAGGTCATGAAATTTAAGAACAAAGTTGTCTGGATAACCGGAGCTTCTTCTGGCATTGGGGAAGCTTTGGCCTATGCTTTTCACCGGGAAGGTGCGAACCTCATCTTATCTGCACGCAGATTAGCTGAACTAGAACGCGTAAAGAATAATAATTTGATAGGGAATGGTTCTATTCGTTTAGCTAATTTTGATATCAGCAAATTTGATGAAATCAACGATATTGCGGATGATATTATTAGTAATTTTGATCAAATAGATATCCTAATTAATAATGCTGGTGTGGCTCAGCGCGCAAAAATAGTTGATACAAATATGGAAGTTTATCGACAGATTATGGCGGTTAATTTTTTTGGAACTGTTGCGCTTACTAAAGCGATTTTACCTTCTATGATAGAACTTAATTCTGGGCACATTGTATTTATAGGAAGTCCTGCGGGAATATTTAGTACTCCATTACGTTCTGGTTATTCTGCTTCGAAGCATGCGGCCCATAGTTTTTCTGATAGTCTAACTTCAGAACTGGCTAATAAGAGTATTAACGTAACTAATGTAATTCCAGGCCCCATCCGCACAAACATGTCAATATCCAGTTTAACAGGAGAAGGAAATAAATATGCTGTCATGGATAGATTTATGGATACTGGAATAAGTCCATCGACATGTGCAGAAAAAATTCTTAAAGGTATCGCGAAAAAAAAAGAGAAAATAGTTGTTGTTGATTCTGAGGTTAGAAAAATGATTTTTTTAAAACGATATTTTCCTGGTTATTTTTCAAAATTTTCTAAAAAATTAGCACCACAATAATAATTTGACGGTTAGGAGATGGGAAGATGCTTTTCAGCAAGTTGGGACTACTTCATTTAGATAAAGACAAGGTTTTTAATGGTTTTACATTAATCCCAATTTTTAGAGGCCAAACAGTAAATCTAATAGATGTTGAAGCCAACATAGTTCATCAATGGAATTTACCCGGCCGTCTTGGGTCATTAGCCTACCTGCTTCCAGGTGGTAATTTATTGTGTTCATTAGTTACCGAAGATGGGCCTCCTGTTCGTCAGGCAAAGGGAGGGCATATCCTTGAACTTGACTGGGATGGAAATATCGTCTGGGAATATGTAGATCATAGCCAACACCACGACTTTAGGCGTCTGTCTAATGGAAATACAATGTATCTGGGGTGGAAAGAAATGACGGCGAAGGATGCCTCTCGCGTTCAGGGTGGTATTGCTGGCATGGAAAAGGATGGAAATATTTATGAGGATTATATCCGAGAAATATCTCCATTGGGTGAAACAATATGGGAATGGAGCACATCTGAGTTGGAAATTGAAAATTACCCATTAACTGATGGCGTTACCCGTTACGAGTTTGCCCACGCAAATACGTGTGTTGAACTTCCCGACAACCAAATTCTCCTCAATTTCCGTAATATTGATCTTATTGCTATTCTTGATAAGAAGAAACGTCATTTTATCTGGGAAAAAAGAAATCAAATGTGGGGACGCCCCCACGACCCCCACTTACTCGAAAATGGCGACATTCTCTTCTTTGCAAATGGGACCCAGGATATTATTGCACCCCTGCGATCAAATATTATTCAGTTTAACAAAAACACAGGAGCAGAAACCTGGCGATATCAGGCCCCAATAGCCTGGACATTTTATACTTCGCATATGGGGGGAGTAGAACGACTGCCAAATGGAAATACTTTAATTACCGAATCTGTTAATGGACGCGTTTTTGAAGTAACTCATGAAGCGGAACTAGTCTGGGATTACATTAATCCTGATTTTGACTCTCCATTTCCGTCAACCAAGGAACTTGGCAACGCAATTTTCAGAGCTTTTAGATATTCTGCGGATGATCCCGAACTTGCTGGAAATTTATAGCATAACAGGTCGATTTTAAAATTTCACCTTTTTTTGCTCCATATTTCAACAGAATTTATAGCTCCTAGTTATGCAACTAAGGGCTTGGTCCTTTGGAGTATGGGGGAGAATAAATTTATAGGGTATTGATAATAATAGAATTATTTCTGGTCACGTTGTTGGTAATTCAGAGCCGGGTCGGTTGTGCGATCGGCGCGTTGACAAAATTGCTGCGTAGGCATTTGAGCCGTTCTTTGGCCTCGATACCGGGAAACCGCTTCAACAATGACGTGAAGGCGATGCGAATTTCCAACTTCGACAGGTGGGCCCCCAGGCAGAAGTGCGGGCCTTTCAGGCCAAACGACATATGAGGGTTGGGCTTCCGGGCTATCTTGAAGGCGTGGGGCTCGTCAAAGATTTCTTCGTCGCGGTTTCCCGAAACGAACCATACGGAAACCTTGTCGCCTTTTTTAATCTCGCGGCCACCTTTCTCTACATCCCGAGTTGCTGTTCGTCGCATGTGCAATCCTGCTGATGTCCAGCGAATGATTTCATCGGTCCCGGTTTTTGCATGTGCGTCGATATCCCTCAGCCAAAGATTTTTTTGTTCAGGGAACATGGTAAGGGCATCGAGCCCAAAGGCCAGCGAGGATCGCGTGGTATCGGCTCCGGCGGAGCCCAATAAGCCGAAAAACGATCCGAGTTCGTCAACCGACAAGAGTTCATCATCCACCATTGAATGTGCAAGCACGCTCATCACGTCATCCTTGGGGTCTTGGCGACGCCGCTTGCCGAGCCAACGGCCATATTCCTGAATTTCCCGGCCGGCTTCTGCGGTGCCGGCTTTATTACCACCGAAGGAGAGGTCGGCGGCAAAGAAATTCCGTTCGGCGAGTTCCAGAACGCGCGCATGGTCAGCCTCCGCCACCCCCATCAGATCGAAGAAAACCCCCATGGGCAGCGGGGTTGCAAAATCCTCGATAAAATCGACGTCCGACTTGCTCTCCATGTTATCGAGTAACTGCGATACGCGTCGTTGAATTTGAGGTTCGATCTTGGCCAAGGCTTGGGGAGTGAATTCAGGGCTGACGATCTTGCGGTACTTTGAATGCTCGGGCGGGTCCATCTCGAGCATCGAATGCTGCGACGCGTGCGGCATGTCTTCCTCGAACATGACTTGGATTCCGTCCGAGCTCGTGAACGTCTCCGTATCCAGAATGATCTCGATGATGTCGTTGTAGCGAACGAACGCCCAGAATCCCTTTTTTCCCGAGTCCGGATGTTGGTGCCAGGAAACCGGATCTTCCGCGCGAAGTTTTGCGAAACATCCCATCAGGTCCTCTCGCATGAAGGTATCGATCGAAGCAAGATTGATTTCAGAAATCGGTTGATCTGTCTCAATAAATTTCAAAAAATCCTCTTTTCCTTGTCAAACCTTGTCTAGATTTATAGCATACACGTCTACTACAAAAAATAACTGATGGGGAAGAGATATGATTAGGAGAATTTATTTATCATTTGTAATTTGTTTCGTTTTTGGCTTAATAGCAACTTTTTCTGGGAGGGCACATGCTCAAACAAAAACCCTGCGTGTCGCAACTTGGCTACCTCCAGTACACCAGCTTGTTAAAACACTTAATAATTGGGGAAAAGAAGTATCGAAAGCGTCAGGAGGTTCTTTGAAGGTTGAAATTATGAAAGCACCTCTGGCTAAGCCGCCAGGGCAATATGATCTTGTTAAAAAGAATATTGCCGATGTGGCCTGGTCGGTTGCCGCGTGGTCCCCAAAACGTTTTCACCTGCTTCGTGGAATAGATATGCCCTTTCTTTTCTCAAGTGCTGAAGTCGGCTCTGCAGGTTTATGGGACTGGTATAGTAAGAATAAATTTGCGGCTAAGGAATTTAAAGATTCAAAGCTGGTTGGAGCTTTTGTAAATCCACCACACCTGTATCATTCCAGTAAGAAATTAACAGTTCTAAGCGACCTTAAAGGCCAAAAGATCAGGGCCGGAGGGTATGGCATAGCCATCTTAAAAAAATTAGGTGCGGCGCCATTGTTTCTTAATCCGCCAAGCACTACCCAAGCCTTGCAAAAAGGTACAATAGATGGCACCCAATTTCCTTGGGAAGCCTTGAAAGGCTTTCGGTTGGTAAAATATTCGAAATACCATTTGGTTATACCTAATGGCCTTTACACTAATGCCTGGTGGCTTTCGATGAGCAATAAATCCTGGCAAGGCCTGACAGCCTCGCAGAAGAAAGCCATAAAAAGTGTGGGACTTTCCGGCTCTCGTTTGATTGGTAAAGGATGGGATCAATCAGAAGCGGCAGGTAAAAATGCCGCCATTAAAGCCGGGAATACAATTACGGTTCTTAATGACGCCGATACGGCGAAATTACGTAAAATTGTGTCATTTGTTGAAGAGGGCTGGGTCGCTAAAACGGATAAAATGGGACTTAACGGCAAAGCTTTACTTGCTGACTTGCGGCAAACTCTTTCGAAATACAAGTAGTAATTCAAAAAAGATAGATTTACGCAATTGAAAACCAATAACGCCGGCGGTAGATGGGTCAGTAGAATTTCATTTTCTATGGCCTATGCCGCCAGCGCCGTGCTTGCGTTTATGATGCTTCTAACTTTTTTTGACGTCATCGGACGGTCTTTCTTCAACAGTCCCATTATTGGCTCAGTCGAGATTCTGACACTAGCGATGGGTCTACTGATTTACCTGGGTATCGGGCAAACTACGATAAGAGGAAATCATATTCGCGTTGATGTTCTGACCAGGCTATTACCAGAAAGAGTTCAGCACTCTATAGACGTGATTGTCCATATACTAGGTTTATTGATATCAACACTGATCTTCTGGAGATTGTGCGTATTAGCAATTGAGCAAACCGATGAACTCAACACCACGCAAAATCTTGGACTGCCTGTATGGTTGGTTGCAATATTAATGGCAGTTTTTAGTTTAGGCCTTGTAACTGGAATGGCCGTTCAATTGTGTTCTTCCGTAGCAACCTTAATCAAGAGGCGCGGGTGAAATGGAATCTGGTACCATAGCGTTAATTTCTGTGGGAGGATTAGCCCTCTTATTGGCTGGTGGTATGCATATAGGTTTTGCCATGGCATTGGCTGGACTGGGTGGAACAATGTTGCTGCTTTCCCCTGATGCGGCTTTATCGCTATTTGGCCTAACTGTTTTTGAAACAGCTCTTTCATTCGAATTTATCATCATTCCGTTATTCATTTTAATGGGACAGTTTGCCACCGCAGGCGGACTAAGTCAGAATTTATACAAAGCATTCAATGTATGGCTTGGAAGTCTTCCTGGCGGCCTTGGTCTTGCGACCATCGGTGCGTGTGGAGCATTCGCAGCAATTTGTGGTTCATCATTAGCAACAGCGGCAGCAATGAGCAAAGTGGCCCTGCCCGAAATGCAACGTTATAAATATGATCCAAGATTGGCGACGGGATCTATTGCGGCCGGTGGAACCCTTGGAATTTTGATTCCACCAAGTGTGATCATGGTACTGTATGGCATACTGACTGAAACAAGCGTCGCCGACCTTTTTATTGCAGGCATTATCCCAGGGGTCCTCCTTGTTTTACTCTTTATGATAACCATCTGGCTTCTTGCTTATCTAAGTCCAAAATTAGGTCCTCGCGGTCCGAGATCCAGATTTAAAGAAAAGATAAAAGCTTTTAGGAATGTGTGGGGCACCATTTTACTTTTTATAATCGTCTTGGGGGGCATTTATACCGGTATATTCACACCAACTGAAGCTGCTGGAATCGGGGCGTTTGGCGCATTGGGATTAGGCGTATTGGCGGGTAAAATGAACAAAGATTCATTTGTTCAGGCTCTATTGGAATCTGTTGATACGACGGCAATGGTTTTTACGATTCTGATCGGGGCGATTGTGTTCAAAAATTTGATTGCTTTGCTTAGGTTTCCGGAGATGATTGAAAATTGGATGTTGGCACTATCCCTTTCACCAATGGGTGTGTTAACTCTAATATTAATCATATATATCTTTCTGGGAGCTATTCTGGATACGATGGCTATGATACTTTTAACACTGCCTGTTTTTTTTCCGATTATTAGCGGCCTTGGTTTTGATCCCATTTGGTTTGGGGTGCTGATGGTAATAGTTATTGAGTTGGCATTAATTACCCCGCCAATGGGTATTAACGTTTTTGTGATAAAAGGTATGGCGCCTAACGTATCTCTCGGTGAAATCTATGTTGGAGTTATTCCGTTTGTTTTAGCGCAGATTGTTTTATTGGTTTTAATTGTTCTAGTTCCAGATTTAGCATTATGGCTACCCAAAACATCTGCTTGATTTAAAGGGATTATAACTTCTGTACGTTTAAAGCATAGAAATTGGTTTAGCCCGTCTCATGATTGATCAACCGTTATCAATAATTTGCCTGACTTCTCGCAAGGCCTCTCGTCCTTTATCTGACATGAGAGATACAATATGATCTTCTAATCGATTCTCTATTGCAACTTTGTAACTATCTCGCTTGCGAATTTTATCATACCATTTGAGGACATGCGGTCTTTTATCAAGGAGATCCATAAGTTTTAAGTGATCAAATCGGGTGATATAGGGTGTAAACGCAATATCAGCTAGGGAATAATGATTTCCAGCTAGCCACTCGTTCTCTTTTAGAGCTGTATCCATATCAGTGAATAATTTTTCAAACCTAAAAATCGCTGTAGAAAAATGTTTAGATTTAATTCCATTCATGGTCAGGTCCCATAGCATCTCTCGCCTCACGGGATCGGGAATACCGTCAAAATGCTTTTTAATTTCTTCTTCAGACTTGCCTTCTAAATGTGCATAACGAAAGGCGATGGCATTGCTAACTGCAGTCGTGCTGACGTGGATTCCCTCATCAAGTTGTTTAGTCCAAAGCCTCATTGTAGCGGTTAGATAAGGGTTATGAGGTCTGAGAGGTGGGGATGGGAAAGCATCATCCAAGTATTCAGTGATAACTGTTGATTCGATTATTATCTCACCATTTTCCCCAATGAGAGTTGGCACAACTCCATTTGGATTTAGCTTTTTGTATTTTCCTGTTCGTGCCTCTCCCTTAAATAAATTCATGTGGTGGTCTTTCCAGCTCAAATTTTTCTCTGTGAGTACGATCCGCACTTTTTGGGCACAGACAGACATATCGTTATGGTACAACTCCAACAATATTTATTTCTCCGAACATGTTCTAGGTATTAAGTGCAATGCGATAAACTACTTTTAGCTGAAAGATACCTTAGTGATCTACAGAGGCATTATTATTAGCTTTTAATCAGATTAGAAAAATATGATTACTCCGGGAGTATACCACAGAAATGTTGGAATGGAAGAATGACAAAATCCCCCATCTCCTAACTATTAAATTATCGTTGTTGCCACGCAACACATCTGTCTCAACTAGTTGAGTTTTCTATTAGAATCATAAAAATGGTCAAATAATGGACGTGGCCAATGTTCAATAACCCCGGAAATTTGTTCAATTAATTCAGCTGACATGTAATCGAGATGACCACCGATCATTCCTCGTCTCGTTTTAAACGATTCTGGGTCGGTTGGTGTCTCTGTGCTCGTGGCAGCAAGGTTATTTTTGCCAGCGGCTTCTCTAGCCTGCATGTTTTCAAAAGACGCAAAATCTATAGCATTTGATAAAGTAGAATCTTGTAGTTCAATGTGCAGCTTTCCAAATAGTTGTTTTAAAATCTGGCGTGGAATTTGATGAATGTCTTCATAATCATATACAACGGCGTTCGGCATGAAAGTTATATTCTCTTTCCAAAAACTCATAAAAGATAAGATCGCATTCAGCCCATGAACTTCATGATCAACAAATTCTTCAAGAGAGAAGGTTGGTTGTAATATTTTTGCCCGCCGGGTTAGATGAAAATAATTTGAGACTAGAATATCTCTGGGATCACGTACAAGAAGAAAAAATGGCCTTTGGTCATGAAAAAGCTCATCAGGTAAATTTACCGAATAACCCCCTTCGCTAGGTGAGTTTCCATGAGTAAATAGAATCTTTGGCCAATCTTGATTACACCATTCATCAGCAGAAAGAACAGGTAAATTGGGTAAATTATATGATTGCTGAATAACCCTGGCTAGCAAAGTTCTAATCCACGTGCGTCCGCTCTTAGGAAATGACATGACCAGTAGGTCACAATTTTTGAAGTTTCGTTTGAAAAGATAGTTGGAGCAATGTTGTTGGTGTTGAAGTGCTTTTTTTTGCTCCCCAACCTTATCGTATAGGGTTGCGATCAATTGATGAGCTTCAGGAGACTCAGGGTGATGAGACAATGCTGCTGTGATTAGTTCAAACGCATCGCTGTATCGCTGAGCTTGATGCGCAAATGTTGCTAATACAATCAAACTCTCCAAACAATTTGGGTCAGCAAGTAATTTTTGTTGCGCGTTTTTTATTTCTATAATCTCAATCAATCTATAGTCCTTTAGCCTTGGCAGAAGTAACATTTATCATATTAGAAGATCAAAATGGTAGCCCAGTATAGCATAATTTTGAACTGCGATAGCTGAGTCAGAAATTTTCTTGATGACAAATTATGAGTGTGTTTCCTGACCCTCGTTATTTTACTCCCAGAATGCTACAATAAATCTTCGAGATGCAGTTAAATATTGTAATACCGTAAACTCAGCATATTTATTTGTAGACCTATCCAGAACATCAAAATAGAATAGCCAGAGGGTCATCTATGCAAGGGTATACATCCGCCATAAATAGCAATTCCAGCGGCATTGGTTTTTTTGAAAAGTGGTTATCCGTTTGGATCGCGCTTTGTATCAGTGCTGGCGTTGTGCTCGGAAATCTCTCTCCTGTTGTCTTTGAATTCTTGGCGGGCCTGGAATATGCCTCTGTCAATTTGATCGTCGCCATTTTGATTTGGGGTATGGTTTACCCCATGATGGTTAATGTCGATTTTTCTAGTCTTCGTTATATTGGCGATCGTCCCAAGGGATTAATTATTACGCTTATTTTAAATTGGTTGATTAAACCTTTTACAATGGCGGCTTTGGGGGTATTTTTTTTCCAAATAATTTACGCGGATATTATTAACCCAACAGATGCTGAACAATATATTGCCGGATTGATTTTACTTGGAGCTGCTCCGTGCACTG
>CAZXSC010000012.1:0-38985 GCA_964643045.1 uncultured Rhodospirillaceae bacterium | reverse complement strand
CACAAACCGGTAAAATCGAATTTGAGGCACTGAGCCTAAAGCGTTTTGACGCCGAGGACCCTGAAAGACCACCGATTGTAAAATATAGACCACCATTCGATCAAGAGAGCGAAGATAAATACCCAATCCGAATGTTGACACCACATCCCCGTTACTCGTTTCACACCCAAGGAGATGGCAAAGACAGCTTCATTAATAATATCAAAGATCATCGCATCGAAGTCGACGGATTTTATTATTGGATTATTAGAATCAATGAAGAAGATGCTACTGACCGAGGAATCAAGATGCATGATCTGGTCAAGGTATACAATGATCAGGCAGGGGTCATTTGTGCCGCACTAGTAACTCAGCGACTTCCCAGAGGCGCAATTCATGGCTATGAATCGTGTGCAACATATGAACCGCTTGGTGAACCCGGGAAATCAGTCGATCGGGGAGGCATTTTAAATTTATTGACCCCAAAGAAATCCCAGTTAAAAAAGGGTCACTCAATGGGCAACTCTACCGCATTAGTGGAAGTCGAACTGTGGAACGGCAAAGTAGAACTTGACACTAAAGTGGGTGCGAAGGTTCTTAATGAATTTAGTGAGCCAGTACCTGCTGAATAAAGGAAGAAAAATGGACAAGTGGAATTTGATAATCGACATAGAGAACTGCACAAATTGCAATATGTGCGTTCTGGCTTGCCAAGACGAACATGTAGATAATGATTTTCCGGGTTACGCAGGACCTATGCCAAAACATGGCGCTCGTTGGATTGAAATTATGCGGAAAGAACGTGGCCAAGCGCCCATGATAGACGTCGGCTATATGCCAGTAATGTGTAACCACTGCGATGATGCCCCGTGCCTAGAAGAAGCTCAAAACGGTGCTATTACGAAAAGGGATGATGGGATTGTAATTATTGATCCAATAAAATCAAAGGGGCAAAAACAACTGGTGGATAGTTGCCCATATGGTCGAATTTGGTGGAATGATGAATTGAAAATACCACAAATTTGGACCTTTGATGCTCATTTGCTCGATGAGGGCTGGAAAGAACCCCGAGCTGTATCCGTTTGTGCTACAGAAGCTATTATAGCTAAAAAGGTTAGTGATGCTGAAATGGCAAAAATCGCTGAGGAAGAAAATTTAGAGGTATTGGAACCTACAAAAGGCACCAAACCCCGAGTCTATTACAAGAACCTTTACCGGTATAATAAGTGTTTCATTGGCGGAAGTGTCGCGATTAAGAATGATGGCGTCGAGGACTGCCTCAAAGATGCTAAAGTTCAGTTAATACAGGGATCAGAAACGATTTCAGAAGCTTCAACGGACGTTTTTGGCGATTTTAAATTTGACAAGCTCGACGAGGATAGCGGGAAGTATAAGGTAATGATCTCGGCAAATGGATATTCTCCAACTTCAATAGAAGTTGAATTAAAAGAGAGTATCACTTTGGACGATATAGTTTTGACCAAAACTTAACAAGGTAACAAGTTCAATAATCAGCAGTCAGCAGTCAGCAGTCAGCAGTCAGCAGTCAGCAGTCAGCAGTAAATAAGGGAGGTCACAATTATGAATATAATTACAAACGTAATATTACCACTCGCACTGGCTTTTATCATGTTTTCCCTCGGTCTTGGGCTCACTGTGAAAGATTTTACGCGTGTGGCACAACAACCAAAAGATTTTGTAGTGGGGCTACTCTCCCAGGTAATCTTATTGCCGGTGGTTGCTTTTATTTTGGTGTCAATCTTTTCCGTTTCACCGGAGATTGCTATCGGCGTCATGATCATAGCTGCAGCGCCGGGTGGGGTAACATCAAATTTACTTACGTCGTTCGGTCGAGGCGATGTTGCATTATCCATTTCACTTACCGCCATAATCAGTCTTCTTTGTGTATTCACAATCCCAGCAATCGTGGGATATTCCTATGCACACTTTTTCAGTGAAACGGTGAAAAACGAAATTTCCGTAATTCGAATTGCGTTTAGTGTGTTTGCTATAGTGACTGTGCCGGTGTTAATAGGGTTAGCCATCCGGCATACGGCCGAAAACTTTGCCATACGGTTCACCGATATTTCAAAGAAAGTTTCCACGTTTCTTTTCGTACTTGTCCTATTAGGAGCCATCTACAAGGAAAGAAATAATATTGCTGCCTATTACATTGATACTGGGCTTATCACCTTTGCCCTTAATATTGTTATGCTCGGTATTGCTTGGTGGATAGCAAATATATTCGGGTCTGGTGTGCGTCAAAAAATTGCTATATCGTTAGAATGTGGCTTACAAAACGGCACTCTGGCTATTGCGGTTGCTACCCTGCTTTTCGGCGGCGGCCCATCGGTAATCCCCGCTGCTACTTATAGCCTCACGATGTTTTTCACCGCACTTATATTTATTTACTTTCTGCGTCGCAATGTTTCACCTGAATAAAAAACCAATGGCCGCCGAACATAAATAGCCATATTTAACGCATCGCCGAAAAATATGCTAACCGAATCCAAATATTAAAATTTCGGCTAAAAATTTCGGTTAAATTTAATGTCACTACGTATTTTGTTTTTCTATGATTTTACGGAAAGCAGCGTTAACTTCTTTAGTATGGTGGCGCGCAGCGACTGAATTTCCAGGCAAGGGCTCATCGAAAAAGAACTGTGGTAATTCATCATCGCCCTCTGTGAAGCCCGCTTCTTTATTAAACTGCCATTCCAACTCAAGGGCTTCACGGCCCAGCTCTTTCATAAATCCTTCTGAAAGGTTAGTCCCGTGAGCATTATTTAATGCCTCAGCTATGAAATCCTGCTGTACATTAGTCACAGAACGGCCAAACAAACAAAGACCCAATGAATCAGCAGCTGCGCAATCTTCTTGGATATCTAAACTTGCAGCCACCAGTTCTTCTGTGGTTTTATCTTTGCACTGGAAAGTTGGGATGTTACCCGCGGTATGGTCGGCACCTTGAGCCGTCACCATCATTGATATACCCGTTACTTCAATCTCACGAGGATCATAGGCACTTATTCCCTGTTTCTTTATGGTAGGTATCCTTGCTACGCTATAGTGCTCTCCAACCCGTGCCGTACCTTGGGCATATAGACGACCTTTTTCAGTTCCACCTCTAATATCTTCTAATACTTGGGCCATAAATTCATAATCACCAAATTCACCTTCACCTGCCTCCATCAAAACGCCAATAGTAGCACCCATCTCAATCGTATCTACACCAAGATCGTTTGCTATATCATTCAAACGAGCCACATCGTCTGGATCTGTCAGTCCACAATTACTGCCAACCAAACCGAGGGTTTCATATTCGAGTGGCGAACAAATTTCTTCACCATTCTTATCTACATAAATATTACTACACTTAATCATACAGCCGGGCATGCACGCGTGCGTGGTTTCGCCACCCCTCTGTAAGTTTTGCTCCCTTATATATTGGCCACCCAATTTTAACGGACCTTCATCAGCTTTGACAATCGTGCCTGCGCTAAAATTACGGGTTGGCAAACCTCCAATCTTATTTGTAAAGTCACCTACCATTGCTGTACCCAATTTCCTAAAAGCATCAATAGCAGGATCTACATCCAGCATTTTTGTATATTCCTTGACGGAGCCCATATATTTCTTGCGGTCATTGAATTCAGGCATTTTGTTACGTTCAACAACGATCGCTTTAACTTTTTTTGATCCCATAACGGCCCCGACTCCACCACGAGCGGCAATTCGCGTTGGACGTTGCTCTGGATCAGTAAAAGAAATTCCAGCCATCAAGCCACCATATTCACCCACCGGGCTGCAAATCCCAACGCTAACCTTGTCTCCGTATTCTTCATGTAACATTCGCGCCACTTCAAAGTTACCTTTGCCAAGGTAAGGCGAAGCGTCTTTGAAAGAAATCGCGCCGTCCTTTGGAATATGAATAACTACCCAATCCTCAGATTGACCTGTAAGTGTAAATCCTGCGATTTCTAGCTGACCAAGTGCAAAAGCGAATGTACCTCCCGCATTTGCCTCTTTCACCCCACCCGTTAGAGGACTTTTGCAACCTACGCTGAGCCGATTCGCGTTGGAAAAATTTGAACCTGCAAACGGTCCAGCAGAGAAAATTAAAGGATTGTCAGGACTTAGCGGATCAACCTTAGCCGCATCACTTTTGAGTAAAGTCTTAGCGATAAAATGCCGTCCAACACGAATGGCATCTATGCCATTCAATTCTTCCGTTTCGATCGACCGGTCCTTAAGATTAATATTTAAGTATCTGCGCATATCAAAGTCACCCTTACATCAGTCCATCAGTAGAGTAGTAACTAACTGATCCCTGAACAACATATAAATAATTATCTAAAACATACTTGTGGGACCATGGTTCCTTAACAATCAGATTGAATCAAGTTTAATTTTCTAAATTCTGAAATAATAACGTCAAAGCTAAACTGCGGGATGATTGAGGATTTCATCTCGGAATATTTGGTCACGCTCTCGCTTGGTCAATTTTTCTTCGTAAGGATCTGGCTTATCCTCGAAAGGATTAGGCTCCTCCTTCCAATAAACCTTCGCCGCGCGATGAGCTATTCGCGCACGTAATAAACTTTCCGCCTTAGCCATATTACGATCCGCGATCCTGCTAAGTCGGGCAGCGCCAAACGATTGGTATATTTCAAGCGCCCTTCCAAACGACTCTGCGGCTCCTTCTAAATGCTCTGAATCTTTGGTCAAACGACCCAATAAATAGAGAGCAGAGCCTAAATTATTTTGTGTCGCTGCCCATAACATTGGTGTCTCCAGTTTATTGCGTACCTGTAAAGCTTCCTGGCAATTTAATACAGCCCGCTCAAGTATTCTTGGATTACGAGTTAAATCACCCCAAACTTGAAGGGCCTGGCCAGTATTGTGCTTCAATTCGCTCCATTTTAGTGGTGTATCTAATTTTGAAAATACCCGCAAAGCCGATTGATAAGCGACCACTGCAGCTTTCAATAGTGCTGTTTCCCCATTTATTGCGTCTAACCGATAAAGTATACTGCCCATTCGGCTTTGTATGTTGCCCCATTCTCTGGGAAAATTATTCAAACTATACACTTCAAGTATTTCTTTCAAAACATCAGCAGTTTTTTCCAGAATCTCTGGGTCGTTAGCCTGTTCACCCAATACTTGTCTGATCCGACAAAGATGATATTGCACATTCGCCCAAGCTATTGGATCCGTATCTTTTGATATGGTTTCCGAAACCTCTTGGTAGGCGGTAGCTGCTTTACTGAGCCAATTAGTATCGCTCATGTGATGGCCAATCAACGCTGTTACATTGCCATAACAAGCCTGAATGGTATTTTGGTCTTGTGACAAAAGTTCATGGGGTGGCTCTTGCCTAGTTTGTTGTGCTGATTCGAGTGCTGGCAACAAAAGAGGCTTGATCAAAAGTCGCTGTGTTTCAGTCCGCGGCACGATAGCAGCTACAGCAACAGCGTAAAGAAGCTTTCCAAATTCTGAACTAAAGTTTGTCGGGACTGCAAGCCTATCTGAAATTAAAAAGCCTCCCGGATAATCTACATCTCCTATTTGTGTCACAAAACGCAAATGAATTACTGTACCAACCTCATTTACATCTCCCCAAATTAATAAATCTGCATTATCCTCCGCCAACCACTGACGTCCCATGGCCATGGCAGACTGCAAAAAACTCGCTGACCTATACCCATCATTTTCAATCGGTAAGGGTTCATTATAAATCTTAACGTTCAATTCGGGCTGATTAGACAAAGCGTTTGCTAGCAGATTCGTCTGGCTACCGTCCTTATCCCCGGCCAGGCGGGCCACCCTAAATTCAAGTAGTCGGCGCTTATCGGGGGTTTTATTAAACAGACTTAGAATTGCTTCCCACAATGATACCTGGACTCCAGATGACTTTATCCCATCGACTGATAACGCAGCAATTGTTGGTGTTTGTACCGACGAATTTATTATATTTGAACGAACAGCTAACTCGTTCGAATTACGCAACCTTTCAGCTAAATTACCAATGACAGATAAAGCTACATCAGGCTTCTCTTTAATTGATGACAAAAACCCCTCATGCTCAATGACGTCTAAAGTGACCGGTCCTACTGCACGTGCTGTGGTACTTCTTACTGAGCGATCAAAAATACCTGTTTCACCGATAATTGCTCCAGAAGACAATAACTCTAGCCGAACCAAACCGCTTTCAGAGGCGTTCGAAAAATTTTTTAACAATTCTACTTGCCCCGACGATATCACAAATGCCGACGTACTTTCATCACCTTCGCGGAAGATTATTTCTCCATCGGTATATGCCTTCTCACTACTTTGCATTCCTCACATTCCTAACTATTTGGCTAAACTTAGAGACTTGCAATTTTTTTGCCAATTTGTTGGTGAAACATCAGTAAAACGGGCCAGTATAAACTATTGATATATATATAGAAAGTTCTCAATATCCTAAGAATTTTCATATTCAGGTTAGGATCCCAATGCATTCCAGGCTTTTGGTAGGTAAATTTGACCGGGCTGAGCATGGTTTAGGGTATTAATTGGGCCAATTATCAGGAGAGAAAAAAAATAGCTTAACCCATAAAGGGGCCAGACTGACCCGAGTTACTCAATAAATTTCCATGGAAATGGCACTTAGAAATTTTATTTGTCGGAGCCAAGTGACGGACCAGCCTAATCAGGGATAAGTACTATACTAGTACGGCTGATAAGATTTTTCTTCAATAATAATCGAACCGAGTAGCAAATTAATATCACGTTTGATTCTGGCCCGTTTATCGTTGGTTTTGTAGACGGCACGTGCCAAATCTGTAAATTTTCGTGCATAATTTCCAGCTCTTTCACAGTCTCTTATATTGTCTTCAATATCCCAAAGCTCTTCATTAACCAATTTAAGTTTTTCCATTAGTCTTCTAAGCTCAGTTGAATGAGGGATTTCTTGCTCCAACTTCAATGACAAAATTTCTAATTCATGGTTTACATTCGTAAGCTTGGTTTCGTCTTTTATTCGTTCGGACTTGATCGAAAGAATTGTGATTTTATCAATCATTTCACCGGGCGATACTTCTACCAAGATAGACTTAATTGACATCTATAACTTTCCTTCAGCGATTTGATTTGTTTGGGTCAAATTACCCATTTTGGCCTGTTTCAATTCTTCGACATAAATTGATTGAGAAGGAAAAGCAAAACTTGAACCGGCGTCCTCGACAATCTTCATAAAGGCTATCATATGCTCCTCGACAATATCTCGCCACAACACCCAATCGGTAGTTTTAGTAAAATAATATAAATTAATATCGACGCTAGAAGGACCAAAGGAAACTACGTGAACCATTTCTGTAACACTGTGATCTATTCGATCATCTTCTGAAATAAAAGTTCTTATACCACCTAGGATAGTTTCAAATTGCGCCGAAGAGGTTGAATATAACAAACCAATATCCATTTTAATCCGACGGTTCGGCATTCGTGACCAATTAGTAATAGCAGCATTGGCTATTATACCGTTAGGGATACTTTGCAGTGCTTTTGAGAATTTCCTAATTTTAACCGTTGAGAGTGTGATTTGTTCAACTGTACCGTGACCAATACTTGGAGCTTCTATCCAGTCACCAACGCTAAAGGCCCTATCAATTAATATGAGCTTTATTCCTCCAAATAGATTAGAAACTGCATCTTTGGCAGCAAAAGCAAAGGGTAAGGACAAAACGCCAATACCTGCAAAATATGGCCACGGATTTATCCCCCATTGGGCTAAAACAGCAACAATTCCAGATCCAAATAAAAATACCTTTAAAAATTTTAATAGATAATTCTTCACTTCACTGGCAACGGGCCCAGCCAACTTGGCTAAAATTCGATCAAAAAATATGGAGATTGGGTCCACTAGTCGAAAGCCTGTCCAGAAAATCGTAAATGCTATTAGCGATTTTATTATACGCATCAGGATTTCTTCTATAGAACTTCCAAAATCAAACCAATTTATGGCGAGAGAAAGGCCTAAGATTATAAACAGAAACATCAGCGGCTGTTGCAACGCATTTATGATTTTATCATCTACATCGGTCTCGGTAAGATTAGCCCAGCGCTTAAGAGCCGCAATCACAGTACGGACAAAAAATCGGCGCATTAGCACAAAAACAAATAAGACAACAGCTGCTGCAACTAACTCGCCAACTGTAATTCCAAAAAAATCACTGGCCAAAACTAATTCAAATTCATCCATTTTTTTTCCTAAGCTGTTTTATTGCCGAACAAATTCAAGTACGTCATATCTATTTACCGTAAATATTAATTTCAACCATTTCCTCAAGTTCTTCCAGCGTTTCAGCACCCATGAGTTGTTGAACTGTTGTGTATTCAAAACCTGCCCGTGCCAGTTTAGCTATGTCTTTTTTTTTGTCCCTTTCAGGTTTATTTGATGGTTTGTGGAAAGGTCCTAATCGGCGTTTTCTAGAGAATACAATAGCTGCATTCAGTTCAAGATTACAATCTTCCTCCTCCTGAATTTTTATTGCCTCATTGGTGACGTCATCTGAAATCCCTTTCTCAGTTAGTTTTGCTCGAATTGCTCTCCTGGAAAACCCACGCCGACTATAGCTGCGTGCACGAGCGGCAGCAAACTGCTTATCATCCAGTAGTCCAATTTGGGTGAAGCGATCTGCTAATTCTTCAACGATCGCAGCACCTACTTCGAGATTAGTATTATGATATTCAGCAGAACGATACACGCGGCGCATCATTATTTTACGAAAATTCGCACGTGAAGAAGAAAAACGCGCCAAATAATGCAACGCGGCCTTCTCCAGCGACTTTGAAGTTGCCTTGCGAGGGACTTTCCTCTTCCCAGTTTTTAGATTAGAATATCGGTCCACTGAGATTATCAATAAATATTGGTTGAGTTTTCATGGTATATAATCATATCAGCTTGCTTGCCAATATAACACCCAAGAAAAAACTCAAATGCCAAACTTAAAACATGGTGCCGAGGTAAGCATTCTAATTGCAGCAGATAAGTTTAGTCAAACTAGCCCAGCGAATGGAAAACGTAACTGGCTCGGTTTAAAAACGCTCTATTTGAGAGAAATAAAGCGTTTCTCAAAAGTTTACATTCAGACCGTGCTGGCACCTGTGGTTACCACACTGATCTTTTTGGCAATCTTTACACTGGCGATTGGGCGCGCACGTGGCTCCATTAACGGCATACCTTTTATCCAATTTTTGACTCCTGGCTTAATTATGATGGCAATTCTGCAAAATGCATTTGCCAATGCCACCTCGTCGCTAATGAGCGCAAAAATGCAAGGTAATATTGTCGATACCTTATTACCACCCTTAACATCCGGCGAGTTGGTATTGGCATACGCAAGTGGAGGTGCCACGCGAGGCTTTGTAGTTGGATTTTCGGTCACACTGGCTATGGCTTTTTTCACTCCACTTGAGCTAAGCAATATTATTCTCATATTTTTTCATGCAATTGCAGCCTCTTATATGATGGCGACACTTGGCATAATTTGTGGGATTTGGGCAGATAAGAACGAGCAAATGGCGGTGATTACGGGCTTTATAGTCACACCGTTATCATTTCTATCCGGTACATTTTATTCGATTGAGCAATTACCAGAAGTTCTTCAAATTCTGGCAATGTTCAATCCATTTTTTTATGCGATCGATGGTCTGCGGTCGGGATTTATAGGTTATTCTGATGGCCCAATATTGCAGGGAATTATCGTGATGTGCTTGGTAAATTTTGCGCTCTGGATCTTCTGTATTAGACTATTTTCAAGCGGTTATAAATTAAAGGCATAAAATAATTGTCATCTAAATCCAATTCTCTCCAAACTAGATCCGTTGTAAAAAGCACCAATTGGCGTGGCATGTGGACACTCTATCAAAGAGAAGTCCGTCGGTATTTAAAAATCTCCGGGCAGACCCTATTAGCGCCAATTGTTACAACGCTCTTATTCTTGACCGTTTTTAGCGTAGTATTTGGTGGAGGAAGAAAAGTTGGTGAGCTGACTTATATTGAATTCTTGGCACCCGGCCTACTAATGATGACAATTCTGCAAAACGCTTTTGCTAATACTTCGACGTCGCTCATCAGCCAAAAAGTTAACGAAAGTATCGTCGATACTCTGATGCCACCACTAAGCCCATTCGAATTAACAACTGGTTTCGTCTTGGGTGGCGCTACTCGTGGGCTGATGGTTGCCGTGGGAGTGGGAATTACTCTTTCAGTCATTACTCCAATCTCAATCCAAAATCCGAGTGCCGTTGCATTTTTTGCTTTCAACGCCGCACTTATGATGGGCTCAATGGGCATGATGACAGGTATTTGGGCAGAAAAATTTGATCACGTATCAACTGTGACCAACTTCATAATTCTTCCACTATCTTTTTTAAGTGGTACATTTTTTCCTATTTCTCGTTTTCCAGAGTTGCTGCAAATGGCAAACAACTACAACCCATTTTTTTATTTAATTGATGGCCTGCGATTTGGATTTACAGGGCAATCAACGGGATCAATAGAGACTGGTATTTTTTTTGTTATCGCTGTCAATATTTTACTCTGGGCCTCATGCTATTGGATGCTGTTTATAGGCTACAAAATTAAGGACTAACAGGATGCTGGTTATTAAAACTCGCCCCCGTCATGGTCAATGGAATATATTAGGCACTTGGGCGCTTTACCGTCGAGAAGTTTTACGCTTTTTCAAAATCGCAGGGCAAACTTTTATTGCGCCAATTGTAACCGCCCTCTTGTTTCTAGCTATTTTCAATCTCGCCTTTTCCGGTCAGGGACGCTCTGTTGACGATATCCCGTTTATTCAATTCCTAGTGCCCGGATTGACATTAATGGCAACGATGACAGCCGCATTCGCAAACGCTTCATTCTCCCTAATGTTCGAAAAAATTGTTGAATCCATTGTTGATACGCTGATGCCCCCGATGTCACCAGGTGAGCTCACTGCTGGCTACGTCTTGGCAAGTACAACCCGCGGATTATTGGTTGGACTTGCTGTATTAGCCGGCATGCTATTATTTACCGCAGTCCAGATTCATTCATGGGCGTTCATAATTTTTCACGCATTTGCAGCTTCAATGTTAATGTCGGTTCTCGGTCTAATTGTTGCTATCTGGGCTGATAAAATAGATCATGTGGCTTCAGTTAATAACTTCATAATCCTTCCGCTGACATTTTTATCAGGCACCTTTTACTCAACTCAACATTTACCAGATGCATTCCAAACAATAGCTCATTTTAACCCGTTTTTTTATATGATTGATGGTTTTCGCTACGGATTTCTGGGTATTCACGATGGGAATTTATTGTTGGGGGTCGTATTACTAACAATACTTGTCATATTATTCTGGTTTGCTTGTGTACAGCTGTTTGCAAGCGGTTATAAGCTGAAATGGTGAACAAATTTATCGTTTCAAAGAGATAGAGTTTTCGTTGGTATATCGTTGGTATAAAAGTACTTTACTCAATAACATTGCAACATCTCAATTAGGAACTTCATCTATTGAGTTTAAGACTTCCCATTTTTATTGACAAATGGATGGGAGGTTCAGATACTGCGTCGCTTTCCTAGACAGATTCTTAATATAATGCTGTTTTAATATTTTTGAAGGAGTGCATAATGACATCTGCGATAATGCCAACATATGCACCGGCAGATATTACCTTTGAACATGGCGAAGGTGTTTATTTGTACTCGCCAGAGGGCAAAAAATATGTGGATTTTGGGTCAGGTATAGCCGTCAGTTCACTTGGCCACTCTCATCCGCATTTGGTTAAGGCTATTCAAGACCAAGCTGGCAAAGTTATCCATTATTCAAACCTTTACAAAATACCAGGTCAGGAACTTCTGGCCCAACGTTTGGTTAATAACAGTTTTGCAAATTCGGTTTTCTTCTGCAATTCGGGCGCTGAGGCTGTGGAATGCGGTATAAAAATAGCCAGACGTTATCATGCTGAAAATAACAACCCGGAAAAATATCGTATTATAACCTGTTCAGGAGGTTTCCATGGCAGGACCCTTGCGACACTTTCTGCCGCTAAAAACGAAAAACATATTGCGGGATTTTACCCCATGCTTGATGGATTTGATCAAGTTTCATTTAATAATTTAAGTGAAATGAAAGCTGCTATCAACGAAGAGACTGCCGCAATATTAGTTGAACCCATTCAAGGAGAAGGGGGTATCAACAATGCAAAGCACGACTATCTTCTACACGTAAGAGAACTAGCAGATGAAACCGGCGTTCTTCTTTTTATGGATGAGGTCCAAACCGGTGTTGGACGAACTGGAAAATTTTTCGCTCATGAGTGGGCCAAAATTGAACCTGATATTGTTGCATCGGCAAAAGGACTTGGTGGTGGCTTTCCCATAGGCGCTTGTTTGGCCAATGAAAAAACAACCAAGGCCATGGCGCCGGGCTCCCATGGATCAACCTTTGGCGGCAATCCCATGGCATCAGCAGCCGCAAATGCTGTTTTGGACGTTATCTTGGAAGAGGGGTTTTTTGACCACGTGCACAAAATGGGTTTATACCTAGGAGAGAAACTCGCGGCTGTTTCGTTAAAACATAATTTTCTTGGTGAAATACTCGGCCAAGGTCTTTTAGCTGGTATTGTTTGCGACGTTAAGGTTGTAAATTTAGATATTGTCAAAGCAGCTGAGGATCAGGGCCTTCTGACGATTCCAGCCGGCAATAATGTTATAAGATTCATTCCTCCCTTAATTGTCAACGAAGCTGAAATAGATGAAGGGTTAGCGCTTTTTGACCGGGCTTGTGAAAGCATTAATTAATGAAAAAATCATCCATGCCATTAATTAAAAATCCTAAACATTTTCTCGATATTGACCAATTCGAGGGAGATAAATTACGATCGATCATAGATAAAGCAGTTGAGATGAAGAAAGCTGGACGAAATCATGCCAAACCGCTACTAGATCACACACTAGTAATGATATTCGAAAAATCTTCAACTCGGACCCGGGTCTCTTTTGAAATTGGAATGCGCCAGTTAGGAGGAGATGTAGTGGTATTGGGCAGTCGTGATTCGCAAATGGGCCGAGGCGAAAGCATTGCTGATACGGCACGAGTGCTTTCTCGTTTCGCAGATGCTATTTTGATCCGAACAGACTCACACCAAAAACTGCATTGGCTAGCTGACCATTCATCTATTCCAGTAATTAATGGATTAACTGACGATAGTCATCCTTGTCAAATTATGGCCGACATCATGACTTTTGAAGAACATCGCGGTTCAATTGTAGACAAGACAATTGCATGGGTTGGAGATGGAAACAACGTGGCGATGAGCTGGTTACACGCAGCTGTGAAGCTCAACTTTAACTTTAGAATAGCATCTCCAAAAGAATTAAGATTAGCAAGTGACAAAGTAGAATGGGCAATTTCGGAAGGCTGTAATGTGATGGTGACCGAAAAAGCAGAAGATGCTGTAAAAAACGCCGATTGTGTTATCGCGGACACCTGGGTGTCCATGGGTGCCGATCATAATCGAGATAAACAAATTAATTTATTGCAACCTTTTCAAGTCACCGAAGATTTAATGACTTTAGCAAAGGCAGATGCCCTTTTTATGCATTGTTTACCAGCACATAGAGGGGAAGAAGTAACCGACGCGGTTATTGACGGCAGCCAGAGTGTTGTCTGGGATGAAGCAGAGAATCGCCTCCATGCTCAAAAAGGCATCCTTGCCTATTGCCTGAATGTCCTCTGATTTTATCGTAGTGGCCCAGTATTGCTCTTGAACCGCCACCCTTAGTCATGGCACCATGTCAATATGTTAAAAAATACTGTTTATTATATTCTTGTTTTATCGAATATATGTGTGTTGGCGTCCTGCAAAACAAGCGTATATCGGCAAGAATTTCCAACAATGACCTTCAAAAATTTACCGAGTATAAAATTAAAGGTTACCAATATCGAAATTATCTCAAAATTTAAGCAGGGGATTAATCCACCCAATGTGGCTCACAAAATACCGATTTCGCCCGACCGCGCAATAATCCGTTGGGCTAAAGATCGCCTTTCGATCGCCGGAATTAAAAACACCGCCCGATTGACCATTATACGCGCGGATGCCAAGGAAATTGATCTTAAATTAGATAAAAGTCTAATAGGTATATTTAAGAATCAACAATCACATCGTTTTGAGACTTCGATTGAAGCAAAACTCGAAATATTTGATGAAATTAACGTTCGGAGGGCTTTTATAGAAGGTAAAGCAGAGCAGTCCATTACGGTGGCTGAAGCTACTCCACTATCCAACCGGCAACAGATTTGGTATAATCTCGTTGAAAAACTTATGGCACAATTTAACCTAGAAATACAAAAGAACATTAATCAAAAACTGGCAAATTATTTATTGTAAGCGTGCCATACTATTCATAACTTATTTAGAAATTTTGACACTACCTGAAGACAGTCTCTATAACTTTTAGATTGTATCGTGCACAGTCGCCCATTTTACCAGTTTAATCAAGAAATCTTCGCACTCCTTAAGTTGGGAAAAATCAATATATTCATTAGGTCGGTGGGCCTGGTCTATGTTCCCGGGACCACAAACTACCGATGGAATACCGGCCTCTTGGAATAGGCCAGCCTCCGCAGCAAAAGAAACAGCATTAGCTTGATTTTGGCCTGTGAGACGCCGAACTAGAGCTTCGGCTGGATTTCCTTGCGTAGCAACAAGCGGCGGCGCTGAGACCTTTTTTTTTGTATATATATTTGATTCAGAAGCGATCCGACGCATTTCTGGTTCTAAGGTTTCCGTGCAATAGGTCTCAATCTTTCTCAGCGCCGTGGCCATATCATCTGCAGCGATACTGCGACAATCCCACGTAATCTTGCATTCTTCGGCTATAATATTCAACGCAGCCCCCCCTTCAATCATGTTAACGGAGATTGTTGAATACGCTGGCTGGAAACGATCATCTATAGTCCCTTTTGCTTCAAATTCCTTGCCAATTTCATCCAACCGTCGGATGCATTCTGCTGCGTAAGAATTTGCATTCACTCCCATGTGCACCTGCGAGGAATGCCGCGAACAACCGTTAACGATTGTTTCAAAAATGGCAACCCCTTTATGTGCGTTAACCAATTTCATGCTAGTCGGCTCACCTATAATCGCAGCCCGCGGCATAGGAATATTCTTGCAAATGCGTGCTATCAATGAAGGCGCACCCAGGCAGCCAAGTTCTTCATCATAGCTAAAGGCCAGGTGAATCGGCACCTTAAGGTCCGAACTCTGAAACTTAGGAACCAGTGACAATACAACTGCAATAAATCCTTTCATGTCACAGGTTCCTCTGCCAAAAAACCGTTCTTCTTTCTCAATCATCTTAAAAGGATCGCTGTACCACACCTGACCATCGACGGGAACAACATCTGTATGTCCTGAGAGGATTATCCCCCCTTCAATCATTGGTCCGATGGAAGCGACTAAATCGCCTTTGGTACCTTCTTCATTCCAAGCTATATCACTTGCCACACCAAATCCATTGAGATATTCCGCAACAAAGTCGATCAGAGCTTTGTTGGAAAGAACTGACACCGTGTTAAAGCTAACCAAAGTCTCTAATATTTCTTGCGTAGTCATGTTAGCCAAGACTACGCCCTCCAGAATGATCGAGTGAAAAGAACCATCACGGTAAATAATTCCAACCGACCGAGTAACATACCAACCGATAATATCCATTTAGCCGACATGGGTAGACTGGCATAATTACCTTCGGGTCCAACAACAGGTCCCAGACCTGGCCCTACATTTGAAATTGCTGATGCTGCGGCCGAAACGCTCGTAATGAAATCAAGTCCTAAAAGTCCCAACATTATTGACAATCCAACATATGTTGCAAAAAAAACAAAAAAGAAACTCATTACCGATCCTATAACCTCATCTGGGATAGGGCGTCGATTATAGTAAGGAATAAACACGCCATGTGGTTGGGCTAAATTTTGAAATTGACCGCGAGCTGCGGCATAAAGAATTTGGAAGCGAAAAATCTTGATTCCACAAGTTGTTGATCCAGCACAACCGCCAATAAACATAATGAAGAAAAATATCGGAATCGCAAAACTACCCCACTGATCGAAACCAGCTGTAGCGTATCCCGTCCCGGTCATAATTGATACGACGTTGAAAGCTGCCAACCTTAAAGCATGAGCAGGATTTTCGCCATTGCCCAACCACAACCAACCTGCAACAACTATAATAACAACGACTAGAATAGTTAAGAATAATTGAACTTGGGTGTCTCGGATTAAGTTAATAGGTTTTCTTTGAAGCACCATTAAATATAATAAAAATGGTAGGCTCCCTATTACCATACCAACAGTTATAATAATATCGATAGTGGTACTATTAAAATGTCCAACAGATGCGTTATAAGTTGAAAAGCCACCCGTCGCAATTGTCGTCATTGCGTGAGCAACAGCATCAAAGCCACTCATTCCTGCAACCCATAATAAAGCTGCCCAGACTAACGTCAAAAAAACATAAATAGCACTGATTGCAGCCGCAACTTGAGCCGCACGTGGCAAAGCCTTTTCAGAAAGATCAGATGATTCCATCCTAAACAACTGCATACCACCAACACGTAATAGAGGCATGACGGCCAACGCCATCACAATAATACCTATACCTCCAAGCCACTGAAGGAGTGAACGCCACAATAAAAGGCCAGGGGGAGCCCCGTCTAAGTCTTTAATAACTGTTGAACCAGTGGTAGTAATGCCAGACATGGCCTCAAAAAACGCATCTGTAAAACTAAGATTGAGTTGAGAAAATGCAAAGGGTAATGCCGCAAAACTGGTCAACACAATCCAACTCATCGTAGTCAAAATAAAAGCCTGGCGAACCGAAAGAGATGCCCCTCCAGCCCTGCTCGTCAACGAGAGCGATACACCGATGAACAAGGTCATACCTGAAGCTGCGGCAAAAACTTGCCAATCAGGGTTTCCGGCAACAATATCAGCTATGGCAGGAATCACCATCACCACCGCTAACGTCGATAGCAACAAACCGAGAATAAGAAAAATGGGGCGAAAATCTATCACTTCAAATAGTTCCCAACTCCAATTGTTTTGCTGATACGATGACACATCCAAACAAATGCGGTCAATTAATTTACAATTAATACTTTGTAATAAATCGCAACAAGGTTAATCTAAGCACCGTTCTTTGGATTGCCAATAATTGACATAAATTCACGCCGAGTCGACGGATCTTCCCGAAAAGCACCCAGCATGGTACTGGTAACCATATTGACACCTGGCTTATTAATTCCCCGTGTTGTCATACATTCGTGAGAGGCTTCAATTACCACAGCTACTCCTTTTGGCTTAAGGGCTTGGTCCAGGGCATTAGCAATTTGTGCCGTCATTTTCTCCTGAATTTGAAGACGACGACCAAAAGTTTCTACCAAACGTGCTAACTTGCTAATGCCAACGACACGGCTACTCGGTAAATATGCAATATGAGCCCTACCCAAAATGGGTGCAATATGATGTTCACAATGAGATGAAAAATTAATGTCTTTTAACACCACTATCTCATCATAACCTTCGGTTTCATCAAAACTTTTCCCAAGTATTTTTTTTGGTTCTTCACTATATCCGCAAAAATATTCTTCGTAAGCGCGAACAACTCTGGCGGGCGTATCGACCAAACCATCTCGGGTTGGATCATCACCGGCCCACCTTATCAATGTACGTACAGCAGCCTCTGCTTCCTTTCTGTTGGGTTTTTTAGTCGGCACTTTTTATCCTCTCACTAATAAAATTTACTTGAAAAGGTCTGTTATATTATCCCATGGCAGAATTTTATTCTCTTCCCAAGTGTTTAACCCGTCAACTCATCTAGTTTGCTTTATTTTCCAATCTTTCGCGAAAAAGAAACAACGATTCACCCTGAAGCCTGAGGTGCTAACTTACTTTGCTAGTTCACGAGCGTTAAGTCATGTGGGGAATCCAGTGAAAAAGCTGGAACCGAAACATTAAAACTTGAGCCCGTTTTATCAATCATCTGATAACTACCAACCATAAAACCTGATGGCGTAGCTAAAGGGGTTCCACTCGTGTATTCAAAACTTTCTCCTGGATGTAAAACAGGTTGTTCCCCAACGACTCCTTCGCCGTTAACCTCATGGATGCGGCCTTGCGAATCAGTTATGTGCCAATGCCGCCGCATTAGCTGGACAGTCTCTTCTCCCTGGTTCTCGATGCAAATATGATAAGCCCAAACAAAATGAAATTCGTCTGGTTCTGATTGATCCTCCATAAAAATCGGATCAACAGATATCTTGATAGAATTAGTCACCTCAGAATACATTGTCATTCACCAACCTCATTGTGTATTGCGATTCTAATGAATATTTTACACAATTAGCAAGAGCAAATCGCACCTTTTAAACTAAACTCCAAATTTTCCACGACCGATCATAAATAGAATTTCAGCTGGTTTATTAACAAAATTCTCTAATTTTTTTGTCAGATTGATAAGACGAGACTTGCACCAAAGACCCGAGAAGGATAGTAACACATAGAATTTTGAGAATATGATTGCGGGAGCGTCACTTTGAATGGTCCAAAAATCACTCGCCACGAATATGGAGGAAAAGTTGAAACTGACTGTGACAATTTTGTTGGTGGCTTAATTGAATTATTCGATGATCTCGCCGATTTTGCATTATCGCGAATCCTTAACAAAATTCTCAAATCCGATCCCAATATTGATATCAAAAAACTTCCCCAAAAAGACATCGATCATTTTAAATTAACCTGGTATGTCACATTAGCTGAACTAATGTTCTTTAGCATGAGAGATCAGCCTAAATTCGAAGAAGTCAAAAATTTGTTTTACGCTGAGATAGATCTAACTGCAGTAAAACGAAATGCTGTCCCATTCCTAATGGAAACGCGTATTGCTATACCAAAGCTGATTCAAAGAGACAAAGATTTTGTCGAACTAGGTATATTTAACAGCCCCATGAGTAACCGCGAAGAGGACACACCTCGTAACCGTGGATTAGGTCCAAAACTCGCAAATATTATCATAGAGACATCTTTTGCTACAAACCCAATGATTGGCAAAATTTATGATGAGATTTTGGAAATCTTTGAACTTGAACTCAATAATGCCTATGGCCATTGTTCAATGTCTTGCGCAACATTTGTTATAGTTTAAAGGAAAAACGTGTTTCGGATAGCAATATAGGACATGGCGACACCGATTACTAGAAAGAGATACCCAATTGCGCGTTCCATAGAACGTTGCGATACCTTGCCCTGCAAACGTGGACCAATTTGACCTCCAATAATGACGGCAGGGATAGTATAAACAACAACATTCCACGGTACTGCCTTAACCCCTCCTTGCGCTATCAGGGACGAAATTTGTGTGAATGACGCCGCAGCAACGACTACAATTACCACAAAAACCGATGTTGCTGCGGCGACTGGAATTGGGACACCATTTCGTTTTGCAAGTTGTGGCATGACTACTTCGCCAATACCCACACCCAATAGACCCGTTAGAAAACTGCCAATGCCCGTAGCAATTACACCGATACCTTGCCTTGGTTTCTTATACCTATAGGTAATACCGTCGCGACCAGTAATAGATATCAAAGCCCCCTTCGTATTGCCTTCTAAATCACTATTGACTGCCTCTTCACTTAATTTTTTTTCAGTCTCGTTATGCTTTATCAACTCATATGATAAAGTTAGCATCAGCAAACTATAAGCACCGCGCAATACCTCTTCAAATTCTTTAAATGTAGTTAGTAACAAGGCACCAACAATACCTATTGGTACTCCAACTAAAATAAATGGAATAGCATTTTTATAATCTATCAATCTTTTCCTATGGTAGCCAATAAATCCAGATGAAAACCCAAAAACTTCGGTAAAAAGTGCTACGCCGATAGCTGCCGCTATATTCTCGAAAGGATATTCGGGCCCCAATATAGGGAATATAATCATAAAAATTGGCGCAAACATAGCTGCGCCACCAATCCCACTAAGCATTGCTGTCGTAGCGACACACATAGCAACTGGAAACATGAACCAATAAAGAGTCCAGTCAAATTGTGCTAGTTCCATAAATTTTCCTATCTCATTTAAAAGAAGGGCGGTGGCGTGCGCTAAGTCGGCTTATCGAACCGAATCAACGTGATAACTAAATCAAGATTAATAGATAAAGTTGTCGCAATGTTCAAAATGTAACGACCGAACGGATTGATTGGCCCTCATGCATAAGATGAAAGCCCTCATTAATTTTCTCAAGTGGCATAGTATGAGTAATAAGGTCATCAATATTAATCTTACCATCCATATACCAATCAACAATCCTCGGAACATCGGTACGCCCTTTAGCACCACCAAAGGCGGTTCCACGCCAAACCCTTCCCGTCACCAATTGGAATGGCCGAGTAGAAATTTCTTGTCCTGCGCCAGCAACACCGATAATGACACTTTCACCCCAGCCCTTGTGACAGCATTCCAGAGCATCGCGCATCACATTAACATTTCCAATACACTCAAAGCTATAATCGACCCCGCCATTAGTAAGGTCAAAAATGTCATCAACTATCTTATCAGTCTTAGACGCATCGATAAAATGAGTCATACCAAACTTCTCAGCAAGCATGCGTCTTTCTGGATTTAGGTCAATTCCGATAATCTTGTCAGCACCAACCAAGCGGGCTCCTTGCACTACATTAAGGCCAATACCACCGAGTCCAAAAACAGCGACATTCGAACCTGGTTCTACCTTGGCAGTATTCATAACCGCACCTAAACCTGTAGTCACGCCACAACCAATGTAACATACCTTTTCAAAGGGAGCATCTTTCCGAATTTTTGCAAGTGCGATTTCTGGAACAACCGAATAATTAGAAAAAGTGGAAGTTCCCATATAATGAAAAATCTTTTCACCGTCGATTGAAAACCGCGAAGAACCATCTGGCATGAGACCTTGCCCTTGGGTTACTCGAACAGCTTGACAGAGATTAGTTTTACCTGAAGTACAATATTCACACTCGCGGCATTCTGGGGTATAAAGAGGAATGACGTGATCACCCGCTGTTAAGGAGCTAACACCAGAACCACACTCAACAACGACACCGGCTCCCTCATGACCCAAGATAGCTGGGAATATTCCTTCTGGATCCTCACCTGACAAAGTAAATGCGTCAGTATGACAAATCCCGGAAGCTTTGATCTCGACAAGAACTTCTCCATCTCGCGGACCTTCTAACTGTACAGTTTCAACGGTCAACGGATCACCTGCTTTAAACGCAACGGCAGCTTTCACATCCATAATTCTCTCCAAAATATCTTCATAAAACAGGATTATTCGTAGCGAAGTGCTTCGATTGGGTCAAGACGAGCGGCCTTTCTTGCTGGATAAAAACCAAAAAAAATCCCAACCGCAGCCGCAAAACCGAAAGCCAGAAAAACAGAATTAATTTGAATAATGGCAGGCCAGCCACCCAGTTCAGCAATACCAATTGAACCTAGAAGTCCCAAGGTAATGCCAATAACGCCCCCAATTAAAGATAACGTCACGGCCTCAATTAAGAATTGCAACATTATATCTTTTCCCTTAGCACCAACGGCCATACGAAGGCCTATCTCTTTGGTACGTTCGGTAACCGAAACAAGCATAATATTCATAATGCCTATACCACCAACAATTAATGAAACAGATGCAACCGCAGCCAATAATAATGTCATAATTCGAGAAGAATCTGCGCGTGCCTGTAATATTTGACTGAGATTTCGAACAAAAAAGTCATCTGGCTGACCGGGCTGTATTCGATGGCGCTGGCGTAATAACTCAGTCATCCCCCGCACAGTCGTGTCTATACCATCCGCAGTATATGACTTTACAAACATCACATTTACTAATTTTCCTTTCAATCGGCGTCCGCCGAGCAGCCTCTTTTTCGCCGTTGAGAGTGGGACTATTACCGCATCATCTTGGTCTGTCCCCATCGGGGTTTCACCCTTTCCAACGAGCGTTCCTATGATCTTAAATGGTATCCGTTTAATACGAATGTTTTCCCCAACGGGGTTATTTCCTTGAAATAAATTTTCAATAATAGTTTCGCCGACCAGTGCAACCTTGGCTGAGGACTTTACCTCTTCACGACTAAACCAACGGCCACCACTTAATTTCCATTCCTTGGCAATTTGATACTCAGGTGTGACCCCATAAATAACCGTGGACCAATTCTGGTTCCCATAGATCAGCTGCCCCCCACCACGTACAATTGGTGCGGCAACATGGACACTGTCAAGTTCGTTCTGAATGGCGATGGCATCATCCTCGGTTATAGTTGGACGGGATCCACGAGCACCCCGAGCGCCTCCCGAGGTGGTCGTGCCCGGCAAAACCAAAACTAAGTTTGATCCAAGGCTCTTGATTAAATTATCTACTTTTGATTGTGCGCCTGCACCAACAGCCACCATGATTATCACGGCCGCCACTCCAATGATAATACCTAATGCCGTCAAAACGCTACGCATAACATTTATTCTGATGGCACCAAGAGCTGCAAGCAATGAGTCTAAATAGGTCACTAACTTATCTCCACTTCAGTATTTATATCTCCCTCAATTAATTCCTGTGCATTAGTACGTTTGGCGTTAATTTCTTGTTCTACTATATAACCATCTTTAAATCTTATAATTCGATCGGCAAATCGGGCGACATCTGCTTCATGAGTCACAATTATAATTGTTATGCCGGTTGCATTAAGTTTCTGAAACAAAGCCATTATTTCAATACCGGTCCGGGTATCAAGAGCGCCGGTTGGTTCATCTGCAAGTATTAGCATTGGATCATTAATAAGGGCCCGTGCCACCGCAACCCTTTGTTGCTGACCTCCTGACAATTGAGAAGGGTGGTGGTCCATCCTGTCACCAAGGCCAACTTCTGTGAGTACCTTTTCTGCCGCTTGTTTCCGATGCTCTTGGCTAGTTCCGCTATACATTAGAGGTAATTGAACATTGCCAAACGCAGACGTTCGAGCCAATAAATTAAAACTCTGAAAGACAAAGCCAATTTTTTGGTTACGAATCTGGGCAAGTTCATCAGCAGATAAATTTGCAACATCAACATCATCAAATACGAACTGACCCGAAGTTGGTGTATCAAGGCAGCCAATTAGGTTCATCGCTGTTGTTTTGCCAGAACCCGAGGGTCCCATTATGGCAACAAATTCTCCAATTTGGATAGAGAACGAAATACCCCGCAAGGCCTTGACAACATTTTCACCGAGTTCATATTCCCTCGCCAAATCAACAGTTTGTATTAAAACAGGGGGCATATTACAGTCCGAAAAAATTATAGTCCTCGTTAACGCCGTTTTATTCCGGTGATTACCTTCTGACCTTCTTTAATCGCACCACGCACCAATTCAGTAGAGCTTCCATCTCCAACACCAATCATAACATTGATTGCCTTTGGCATGCCTTCTTCTAGAAGCCAGATGCGTCCTGGAACCGCTGGGTTTTTGCGGCGGGAGGCCAATAAATTTTTATATTTCAATTTTTGCTCCGGATTTAAGACAGTCATAATGCGCTTTGAATTTTCCTGAAGTAATTTCTGAACTGCCTCACGAAAGCCTGGTCCGCGACCAGCTTGAGCAAGACCACGAATTCGCTGACGCATGCCACGGCCAAAGTCCCTGACTTGCTGCGTTTGATCATCATTTAGGGCCAGCACTTTAACCAACTGCTTCATTCGAGCCTGTGCCCGGGCACGTCTGGCTGCCATATTTGGTGGACCTCCTCTTCCCCCACCGCGAGGAGCAGCCAATGGCTTCTTTTCAAAACCAGGTGGCTGAAATCGCAGGGATCGATTCGGTAATTTTAATACATTCGTCCTATTGCTAACATGCACTTGCACATTCGCCGTCATCCCTGGTAAAAGCTTCAAATCTGCGTTCTCAGCAGCAATCACTACAGTATAAGTCACAACATTTTGAACAGTTTGCGGCTTCTTGCGTATTTGTCTAATGGTCCCTTTAAACTCCCTACCCGAAAAAGCATCAACGCTAAATGTAGCCAATTGTCCTGGCTGTATTTGACCGATATCTGCCTCATCAATATTTGTTTCGACTTGCATTTTTCTTAGATCTTGAGCAATCGTAAACAAGACCGGGGCTTGCAAAGATGCAGCAACTGTCTGTCCGATATCAACATTTCGGCCTATAACTACACCATCGACTGGTGAACGGATAAAAGTATTCTTAAAATTGACCTGGGCTATATTTAGTGCTGCAGCCTTCTGATCTACCTGAGCACTGGCATGAAGGACCTCTGCTCGCGCAATTTCCAACTGCGCTTTTCTTGCTTCAACATTCGATCGTTGAGCTGCCAGCTGGGATCTAGCACCCGCCAATTGTGCTGCTGATGCTTGCCAAGCGGCGCGTGCCTTTTCGAGAGTACTTATCGCCACAACACCTTTTTTTCGCAAAATGCTTTTGCGATCAAAGTCCTGCTTTAGGTCCTTTGAGGTAACCACTAATCGAGACACATCTGCATCTGCGGAAGCCAAGACAGAATTAGCGTTTCCAATATTGGCAATAGCCTGCGCAATACTAGCTTTTCTTGTTGCAACGAGAGCCCGCGCAACTGCTAACTCGGCTTCGGCTTGCTTGACCCGTGCGATAAAGCTCTCAGGATCAATCCTAGCTATAATCTGATCGGCTTTAACCTTTGAATTGAAATCAACAATTATTTCAGAAACCTGCCCAGAAATTTCTGAACCAACTTCTACCGTTACAACTGCATTCAATTCTCCTGATGCAGAAACTGACTTTTTTATGTCTCCGCGTTTTAATTTCTCTAGTCGATATGTAACCCCTGATGTTTCTTCTCCTAACCAAAAGAAAATACCCAACAAAATTACACCAATTAATCCTACCCCAGCAAATACTAAAGGTCTGTTCATAGCTAAGTTATTCCTATGTTTTGATATATGGGCTTAGACATTTAAGAACACTTTCTAATCAACATCAACTTTTACCTTGGGCGGTTTTGTTGGAACAGTGCACGGAGACGTTTTGGATCGATTTTAAGCAACCGCGCGGCACGGTCAATATCGGGTGGTGGTGGCCCAACCAAACGGCGCAATTCGTTGACATTTAAGTTGAGTTCACGGGCAACGGAAGCAAGCGGACCGCCGCGTCGCCCCGATGCGGTATGCTGAGGGCCAAACTGCCCCTGGTTGGACCGGCCGCCTGCAGAAGACGGATCATCCGTTTTTACTTTTTGAAACGGTGTGCCACGTAAACAACCCATAGAGTATGGATATTCGTCGTTCATATGGTAATGGTAGATATTTTGGATAGTACCATCCCACATAACAGGTCCTTCATGGCCGTGGCAGGCATCCAGGTTGTTATTGGTTACTATCCGTCCACCAACATCCTTGGCGCCGTATACTCCAAATCCATCCAGAGCATAAGCAATCAGTGAACTATGGCCGTTTTGGTCTGTGCCTTTCGGCAGGCACGGCGCGTAATCGTGATAGTGATACTGTCCCCGGCGTTCGGGATGGCCGCCACAAGCATCTAAAATTTCATAAGCTGGTGCATCCCGTCCACCGGCATCAACGGCATTGAAAAGTGCCCCCCCGACTAACGTGAAAGCAACCAAACCCATAGGCACACAGCTTGGCGCTTGCGCAAATCTTGGCATCAGAGGCAAGCGCATCAGGATTTTCTGCTCACGGATACTACCTGGATTACGATCATATTGATAAGCTGGATCGGATTTACGAATAGGGAATTCTCCAGTCAAGTGAGTTGGCAAATTGTTCGCCCGCACGATCCGCATGCCCTTTTCCGTAGCAACGGTAATCCTGGCATTAGGCCAATTAACCTTTCCATTGACATGTATTTTTTCATGGGAATGATACCTATCGCCTTGCAACCATGGTCCGACCCTGTGTGCCCCGGGTGCGTTTGGATTGAAGTTTTGCTGGCAAGAAAATAAGTGGTTGGTTTTTGGCCCTGAGGATATCCGCCCATCACCAAGCCAGCGACTATCATGTGCTTTAGCAATTGAGGCAACCCCGACAACAAACAAAATAATAGCGGCAAGACTTAAAAGAAGTGTGGATTTACGCACAACGCAAGAATTCCTATTTCGCTTTATCAGTTTGGTTTTTGATCATTTGGTTCACGTTCATCGCGGCGTTTTTGTCGCCGCTCCCAACGTTGTTGGCGTTTTTCCTGCATGCGGGTCACCTCTTGAGCAAATTGTTTGCGTTGATCAGCAGTAAGTTGGGCGGAAAATTCAGCCATCATGCTGTGCATCGCCGTTAGGCCAATTTGCACATTTCCTCGCAGAGCCGTGAGGGCACTCTTTAACGCATTTTTATCAAATGGTTCCTGTGCCAAAGCGATGGTTACATTTTTATTAAGCTCAGCACGGGCTCGGCGGCTATCTCTAAATTGCTCGCGATGATCGCGGAAAATCTGCCGCGCCAAAGGCCGAACTTCGTCGCCTAAGATACGGCGCCCCCAGGGAACCGAATATACCATCCCACGCAACCCGCGACTACGTTGGTCCTTAAAATATTTATCGGCGATAAATAACCCGCCTAGGAATAGGTTGAGGGCAAGTGATATGAAAAATATAATAGCCCACCTGCGTGATGTTAGTTTTGTCATTGTCTATACTCCAATTGAAGTTCTGCCGCCATTACAAAGGCCTCTATTCCTTCGGTAAGCGCATCATCGGCATCAACAGTACTGATGGCTAATAGAGAGTCTGAAAGGCCTAGCATGATGCCAAACATCATCGCCATCCCCAGGCCCGCTACGGGGCGCCATAACACGCCAAACGGCCAAAGGCAATCAAGCAACTCGACAAAGCCTTGTTTGCTTTTAAAACCAGGTGCCGACATCAAAATCTTTACTTTTAGTTCCGGTGACGCAAATTCCGGCTTAACCTGATCAAATAAATGTTGTACAAACTCAATATCGTTTTGATTCGAATTCCTTTTGTCATCAACCATCATACGTCTCCATCTAACTCAGGGCGTAAATGCTCAAGAAGGCTACGCAATCCCCGGCGACCGCGTGATAACAACGATTCAACCGCTTCCACGCTAATTTCCATAAGTTCAGCGATCTCGATATTGCTGAAGCCTTCTTGATGGACAAAAACTATTACCGCCCGCTGGCGCTTTGGTAGTTTTTGGATCGCCTCATTGACCGCTATCGACAATTGAACCTGGTGTAAAGATCTCGCGGGATTTTCAAATAGATCTTCAGGCTCAGCGACTTCACAAATATTAACCGGCGTTTTTTTGCGCAAACGATCAATGCACATATTATACGTTACGCGCTGCAGCCAATGGATAACCGGCGCTTCGGCACGCCACTTATCTAAGTTCCGCCAGAGCCGCAAAAAAGCTTCTTGGGCGACATCTTCGGCCTCAGAGCGATCACCTAGCATCCTAGTGCTATAATTTAATATTTGGTCCAAATATTGATCCACCAATATACGGGTTGCCGCCGTATCGCCGTCCTTTATCTTACGTAACAAGAGAGCGTCAGATTCGGGAGTTGGATTTGTCATCGATGCGGTTCAATTCTCCGTTTGGTCTTTTGCCACTATATCCTCCAATTTAACTGGGTCGACGATCAATTTCACAATTTCCGAAATAAATTACGCTACAAATACGATTGTATTGACTGCTTACCGCTCCCAACCCTCTCTTGCTAAACATTTTTTATCTCTGCTTACTTAACGGACTTCATTAGAAATTCCGTCGGTATTTTTTCTAATAATTCTGGTCATCTCGTTAACTGTAATTGCAAAACAAGTAAAAAATACTATGTATTTTAGGGTCTGGTTGAAGTAACAACCTATATTAATGTTGGATTAAAAAAATGGCAGGGTTTCCTGTCGAATTAGGTAGGATAATATAATATGTTAACTGTTTCTAATCTCCCGCATTTAAATGCTATTCTAAATGCCGCAGCCGCTTGCTTCTTAATGGGTGCATTTACTTACATAAAATCTGGTAATCAACTTGGTCATCAGCGTTGCATGATTATAGCATTGATCATTTCAAGCTTATTTCTAATCTGCTACGTTATCCATCGATTTTATGTCCCAATATTTGTCTTTCAGGGCGAAGGCATCATACGTATTCTTTATTATGTTTTGCTCGTTAGCCATGTTTTCCTGGCAATAGCCGTCGTTCCTTTAATCACAATAACCGTTATTCGCGCTTTTAGAAAAAATTTCATAGCCCATAAAAAATTAGCTAAATGGACCTGGCCAATTTGGATGTATGTGTCGATATCAGGGATAGTCGTTTATTTAATGTTGTACCAACTATATCCACTTAAATCAGCCCAACTCATATCAGCTATCTGAATGTACCTAGGGACACTTCCAAATTCACGGAAATCTCTTTTAAGAGGTTGGTCGATTCTAGCAGTTTCTTCACTAGCTCTCGCGGGTTTATTTGCAATTTTACTCGTATTTTCGAGGATTCCTGGAATAGAAAGCTTTGTACCTTGGCCCGCAGCTTTTTTTCAAAAAGGCCTTGTTGTTCACGTAGTACTATCTTTTGCGGTATGGTACTTAGCCGTATTCGGCTGTTTAGTTCAAATTGGAAGCTACGCAGAAATCCAATTTCTGGACAGAACCGGACTGGGTTTAGCAATATTAGGTACCATCTCGCTGTTAACCCCCGCTTTACTTGACCGAGGCGAAGCGACTCTGAATAATTACATTCCTGTTATTATCGATCCACTCTATTACCTTGGCCTAATACTGTTCACTATTGGCATACTCTGTTGCATCGTTCCTATTTTTAAAAAGACGTTTAATCTTCCGCACTTAAAAGCCGCCGTTTTTATTTATATAATTGCTATTTTCGCGTTTGTTTTTGCTACAATTCAACTGGAGAACCAACCGCTAAGTCACGACTACAACGAGCGGTTGATGTGGGGTGGGGGTCATATCCTACAATGCCTGAACATAATCTTACTTTTAATCGCCTGGTCTTATCTAGCAAATCTTTTAGAACCCAATGCACCTTTAAAAGTAGCCACCATTTGGCTCGTTTTGGTAAGCCTGATCGGCCTGAGTTTCTATTTGATATGGGATATTATGGATGAGTCACAAACCCAGGCGTTTACTCATTTACAAAAAATACTTAGCCCTCCTATACTCATATTCTTTTTAATTCTTCTGCCTAAGCTTTGGCAGCAATTGCAAAACTTCAAATGGGAAAATCCATCATTACTAAGCCTTTGGACTTCAGTCGTTGTATTTACAGTAGGCGGTATTCTCGGAATCTTTGTTGATGGTGAAGACACCCGGACACCTGCACATTATCACGGTGTAATTGGTGGTATAAATTTAGCTTTTGTTGGATTGTTTTATTCAGTTTTCCTACCTATGCTCGGCCGTGGTATGCCAGCTGGCAGGCTTGTCTCTGCCCAGATAATTCTCTATGCGTTAGGACAATTTCTTTTCATTATAGGTATGTTTCTTACTGGGGGGATGGGCGCCGCCCGAAAAGTCATGGGCACAGCTATAGATATGAACAAATCGACAGCAATTATCGCAGCAGGTATACGGGATTTTGGTGGTGGATTGGCAATTATAGGTGGTATTTTATTTATTTTTATCGCATTAAGGGCATTATTAAGAAAACTGCCGCCGGACGTTATTAAGATGAAATGATGAGCCGGTATTAATTCAGGTTAAAAACTTAAAATTATGGCTCTGGAAATATGGTAGAACATTTGACAGATACACCCGGACTAAATGAAAAAGCCAAAAACATGGGCGTGGTTGAGGTAGAAGTACATCCACGTGTCATTGATTACGCCATCCTATTAAAACCGCGAGTAATGTCGCTGGTCTTATTCACAGGTGTTGTCGGTATTGTTTTGGCACCTGGCTCAATTGATCTTTTTTCATGTTTTGTTGCGATCATTTGCATTGGCGTCGGAGCAGGTGCTTCTGGAGCGATCAATATGTGGTATGACCGCGATATTGACAGCAAAATGGAACGCACGATGGGCCGACCTATTCCAGCTGGTCGCATAAATCCTGCTAATGCGTTGTGGTTCGGCATCATACTGTCAATATTATCTGTTGTCGCTATGGCAATTTGGGTCAATTTAATCTCATCAATTTTGCTCGCTAGCACGATTACCTATTACATCGTGATTTATACAGTTTGGCTTAAACGCCGAACCCCACAAAATATAGTAATTGGCGGCGGGTCAGGCGCACTCCCACCGATGATCGGCTGGGCAGCAGTAACAGGTAACATTACACTTGATCCTATTTTACTATTTGGAATTATTTTTATGTGGACTCCGCCACACTTTTGGGCTTTGGCACTTTGTCGCTCTGGTGAATATGAGAAAGCTGGCGTACCTATGATGCCAGCCGTATCAGGTGTTTCAGAAACCAAGAAACTCATGCTTATATACACTATACTTTTGTGGCCGCTCACTATCGCCCCCGCCATTACTGGTTTAATTTCCATTCCGGCTAGCATTATTATCGGAATACTTGGGCTTTGGTTTGTTCGGCACGCCTGGGTTGTATTAAAATCAGAAAGCTTTGATGCTCCACGCGCTATGTTTAAATTCTCAATTTTTCATCTTTTTTTTATATTTATTATCTTCCTAATCGACCGCAGTTTCTCGCAACTCTTGTGAGATCTTTGGCATGACATCTATAGCTAGCTACAAAAAATTGGAGGAACGTTTTAGACGCTTATTAACTCTCCATGAAGCGTCAGCCGTGCTTCACTGGGATGCTTCCACTATGATGCCCAAAAGTAGCGCTAGTGCAGAAACTAGAGGCGAACAGCTGGCCGTCCTCAGCAGATTCTGCCACGAAATTCTCACCAATAATGAAACCTCCGATTTATTGGCTGAAGTTGAAGATCTAGAAGGCCTGGACAATTGGCAGGCGGCCAATCTTCGAGAAATGCGCCACATGTGGGTACACGCAAGTGCTGTTACAGGCGACTTAATTGAAGCACTATCCAAAGCATCCATGAGTTGTGAATCAAAATGGCGATCTGCTCGGAATGACTCCGATTACGAGAGTGTAAAACCATTTCTGTCGGAAGTTCTCGGCTTGGTCAAAGAATCTGCAATAGCGAAATCCGAGACCCTTTGTTGCACTCCTTACGAAGCATTAATGGACGAATACACACCAGGTTTACGACAAAAAGTAGTTGATCCTATTTTCTCCGAGATTGAAGATTTTCTTCCAGGGTTCTTGAAATCCGTATTAGAGAGGCAAGCCTGTGATCCTCCATCAAGCCCGCCCAAAGGCCCATTCCCAATCAATCAGCAAAAAATCCTTGGCCATTTTTTTATGGAAACCTTAGGTTTTGATTTTAAACAAGGACGGCTTGATATCAGCCCACATCCATTTTCAGGTGGGACACCAGATGATTTAAGGATTACTACCCGTTATGACGAAAATGATTTCACGTCTGGCCTGATGGGTATACTTCATGAAACCGGACACGCGTTATATGAGAAAAACTTACCCAAAGACTGGCGACAACAACCAGTTGGCAAGGCCCGTGGTATGGACGTTCACGAAAGTCAATCTTTAATTATTGAAATGCAGGTCTGCCGCTCCAAAGAATTTCTTACCTTCGCAATCCCCTTTATGAAAAAAATTTTTGGGAAAGAAGGCTCTGAATGGAAAATTGACAACCTTTATCGAATTTATACCCTAGTGAGCCCGGGCCTAATCCGAGTTGACGCAGATGAAGTAACCTATCCAGCGCACATCATCCTGCGGTATAATATTGAACGCGCCCTAATAACCGATAAAATGACATTGAATGACATGCCCCATGCCTGGAATGACGGAATGTCTAGTTTTTTTGGCCTTAGCCCCCCAAATCACAAAAATGGCTGCATGCAGGATATTCACTGGTTCGATGGAGCATGGGGTTATTTCCCAAGCTACAGCTTGGGCGCGATGGCGGCAGCTCAATTCTTTGATGCAGCTGTCCAATCTAATTCAGAAATTCTCCCCGCTATCGGCCATGGTAACTTTGAGCCACTTTGTGCCTGGCTCACTAAAAATATTCACAGTTATGGTTCACTTTTTGAGACCTCAGATTTAATTATAAAGGCTACAGGTAAACCATTGGATCCGGCTATCTTTAAACGCCACCTGATAAGAAGATACCTAAACTAGCCTTAATGTGACTGGCTTGCGACAAGAACGCCCAAAGTATACTCTTCACTAAATTTCCATAACCCTTTTCGACTTGGAGAATTCTTTGAAATATATCAGCACTCGATCAGACGCCCCAGATCTAGAATTTGGAGACGTGCTGCTGACAGGCTTAAGCAGAGATGGTGGTCTGTACGTACCTAAGTCCTGGCCCCAATTTTCACCAAGTGACATTCGTAAATTATCTGGTCTTAACTACACAGAATTAGCCAAAAAAATAATGCTACCATTCATAGGTGATTCCATTCCTAAGAATGTATTTGGAACAATTGTCGAGCATTCTTATGCTGAATTTAATCATCCCAAGATTGCTCCAATGAAAGAAATCGGCCACAACCAATGGATAGCCGAACTATTTCACGGCCCAACACTAGCATTCAAAGATTATCCCCTACAAATAGTCGGCAGGCTTTTTGATTATGTCTTAACTAATCGGCATCAAAAGGTGACAATTATTGGTGCCACCTCTGGAGACACTGGCTCCGCTGCAATTGAAGCCTGCCGAAATCGGGACTCAATTGAAATTTTTATTCTACACCCCGCGGGCCGTGTATCTGAAGTCCAACGACGCCAAATGACCACTGTTAAATCAAAAAATGTCTACAATATTGCGCTGGACGGAACATTTGACGATTGTCAAGACATGGTAAAATCACTATTTGCCGATGAAAGTTTCCGGGATACCCATAATCTTTCAGCGGTAAATTCAATAAACTGGGCGCGTATTATGGCACAAATTGTTTATTACTTCTGGACCGCGGTTTCTTTAGGAGCACCGGAAAAGAAATTCAACTTTGCTGTGCCAACTGGAAATTTTGGAAATGTTTACGCCGGCTATGCTGCCATGAAAATGGGGTTGCCAATCGAAAAATTGATAATTGGGTCGAATGAAAATGACATTCTTACTCGATTTTTTTCCAGAGAAAACAAAAAGGGTACGATGTCAATGTCCCCCGTTGTCCCAACTTCTAGTCCAAGTATGGATATTCAAATTTCTAGTAATTTTGAGCGTCTATTATTTGACCATTATGACCGCGACGGTGTAGCTGTCGCAGCTGCCTTAGAAGAATTCCGAAAAAATCAAACGGCAGATTTCGGCCAAGAACGCTGGCAATCAATGTGTAAGATATTTGAAGGGTACCGGGTCAATAACTCGGAAGTACAATCAGAAATAGCTAACATTCACAAAACAACTGGAGAGTTATTGGACCCACATAGCATCATCGGTGTTGTTGCTGGTCGCAAGGGCCACACAGAACCTGAAAACGTTCTAGTAACTTTAGCTACTGCGCACCCTGCCAAATTTCCTGAGGTTGTGACTCAAGCAACGGGCATCACGCCTGATTTGCCTACACATCTTGCAGATTTGTTTGAACGGAAAGAGAACTTTGAGTTACTACCGAATAACTTAAATAAAATCCGTGCCTACATTAATGACGCACTTGAGAAAAGAAATTTCGAATGAGCGTCCAGATCACTGAATTAAAAAGTGGGCTGCGTGTTGCCACCGATTATATGAGCACTGTTGAAACAGCCACTGTTGGTGCTTGGATAACGGTAGGCACACGTCACGAAAAGCCAGAACTTAATGGTATTTCTCACTTACTCGAACACTTGGCATTCAAAGGAACCAAAAAACGATCTGCTTTTTCAATCGTAGAAGAAATCGAAGCAGTAGGTGGACTACTTAACGCCTACACTTCGCGCGAAAACACAGCTTATTATGCGAAAGTATTAAAAGAAGATATTCCCCTTGCCGTTGACATAATCTCCGATATCCTTCAGAACGCTACAATTGAAAATAGCGAGCTAGAACGCGAACGACGAGTTGTCATTCAAGAAATTAATCAATCTAAGGATACTCCCGACGATATAATATTTGATCATTTTCAAGAAACAGCCTATCCGAATCAGGCTATAGGACGTCCAATTCTGGGAAAATCCAATCTAATTGAGATCTTAAATCGCCAAACCATTTTAAATTACATGAAGAGCCAATACTCGGCCTCAAGAATTGTTATTGCCGCGGCGGGTAATGTTGAGCACACGCATTTAGTTGAACTTGCAGATCAAGCTTTCTGTCATCTGCCTAACAAAAATGTCAAGATTAGTGAGCCCATCACCTACCAAGGTGGATGTTACAAAGAAAATCGGGATCTTGAACAAGTACACATTATTATGGGATTTGATGGCGTATCATATAGGGATTCTTATTATCACCCAATGTCCATCCTTTCTACTATGTTGGGCGGAGGCATGTCATCGCGTCTATTTCAAGAAGTTCGAGAAAAACGCGGGCTCGCTTACAGTATTTATAGCTTCGCATCATCTTTCGATGATGGGGGTATCTTAGGTATTTATGCGGGAACCGGTGAAGATGAAGCAAAAGAATTATTAACGATTATTTATTCTGAAATACAAAAACTAACTGAAAAAATTAGCGAAGAAGAATTGGCACGAGCCCGTGCTCAACTAAAAGCACAAACGTTAATGAATCTTGAAAGTACTATTTCTCGAAGTGAACAAATCGCGCGACAATTACAAATTTTTGATCGCATCATCCCGATTGCGGAAATTATCCAGAATATAGAAAACGTTGACACAGAAGCTATCAACGAAACGGCGAGCCGAGTTTTAAAAAGTGAATTAACGTTGGCTGCGCTTGGGCCAATCAAAAATCTTGAAGATTTTGAAGCTATAAAAGAAAGATTTAACTAAAAACTGGTGTTCCATAGAACAAAACGTCTTACCAGAATAATAAATCGAATATATTGAGTTTAATTTTCTACCAATAGAGTTGATGACCGTCAAAGCTTACCGTTAAAGATAGAAGGCTAGGCGTGCCCTGCCTCGTCAGACAGCATGTTCGGATCAATACCAATTTTCGCGATTGATCGCTCCCACTTTGAATTTTGATCTCGATCAAATATAAGATTCATATCTGCTGGCGCTTGCAACCAGCCGTTGGCGCGAATTTCATCATCAAGCTGACCAGGGCCCCAGCCAGCATATCCAAGGGCCAACAAACTCTGCCGTGGCCCACGACCTCTAGCAATCGCTTTCAGGACGTCTATTGTAGCAGTCAATGAAACACCACCATCAACATCTAAAGTCGCTTTTTGTCGATATTCATCAGAATGCAATACAAAACCTCGACCAGCATCAACTGGGCCGCCAAAGTGAATCGGCACAGTTGCCCCGCTGTACTCTTCATCAATCCCCAATTGTTCAAGAAGTCCTGGAAATGATAGACCCTTGATAACTTGATTCAATACTAAACCCATTGCTCCGTCTTCTGTGTGAGCACAAATATAAATGACTGTTTTATAAAATCGCTCATCCCGCATTCCCGGCATTGCTATTAAAAGCTGCCCCGCGAAATAACAGTTATTTTTATCGTTCCGTATCATTAGGTTTTTCTTACTAATCTTTACCATTTTTAACTATGCAAAACAAAACTCAGACATATTATGGCATATTCGCCATTGTGTTCAAAGATTGATTAAAACAATATCCTACAAAAGTTGCTCTGATGTGACACTATTCAACTATAGCGCAACACAAACCGTTAGATAAAATTGATGGTTCAAATTCCTATTTTCTAATTTGCTAATCCATATTTACCTGAACGAATTATAAGCATAAGTTATCTAGAATAGCCCGATTGGATATTGATAATATGAAAATTTTAGGACACGGTTTTTGTAAAATTTCGGCGGCAATTTGCCTAACGTCATTCATGTATTTGAGTTTTGTAATTATTGCCGGCTCGACAACTGCAGCCAGTGAAGGGACTTCACCTTGGTTCAGGACCAATGAAACTTCAGTGAGGCTTATTTCCGCCGCAACCACAATTGGTAACAGTAAAAAAATTAATCTGGGCCTCCAATTTAAACTGAAGGAAGGCTGGAAGGTATATTGGCGATCGCCCGGTGATGCCGGATTACCACCTAGCCTTGATTGGCGGCGGTCTAAGAATCTTGCGAAAACAGATTTCTACTGGCCGCTACCGGCTCGATTCTCTGTTTCTGGTATACAAACTCTAGGCTACAAAAAAGAGGTGGTTTTTCCGATTACAGCAACAGTTAAAGACAAGAACCAAAAGTTGGAGTTGCAGGCCGATCTTAATTATCTCACCTGTAATGAAATTTGCATACCATACAAAACTAAACTCATCCTAGAGATTCCGGCCGGTATTGCCTCCAAAAATCTATCAGAAAACTACCGCCTGATAAATCAATATACAGCCAAAATTCCAGGTAATGGGAAAGATCAAAACCTAACTATCAAGGGCGCTACTATTAAAGGTTCGCTTGTCGAAACTGAAAAGAATGTTCGTAAAGGTTTCATTATAATAAAAGCAAAGAGCGATATACCCTTTACTGATCCAGATATTTTTTTAGAAGGTCCCGAGTTGACTTTTTTTGGTATGCCAAAGGTTACGTTAAACAACGACAAGTCAGCAGTAACTTTTTTGGTCCCCGTGACTGAAGAAGAAAATGCTAGAATTAATGCTTCTGAGATACGGTTGACCCTAAAAGATGGCGGACGTTCGATTGAGCGCCGTCTACAAGTCAAATTGCAACGTTCATCTCGACTCATTAAAACTAATATACTCTCATTACACTTGATTTTTGGTTTTGCGCTATTAGGAGGCTTAATCCTCAATCTCATGCCCTGCGTACTGCCAGTTATTTCTTTAAAGGTCCTGAGTATATTATCACATGGAGGAGCTAATCGTAGAATTGTGCGAACAAGTTTCATTGCCTCAGCCCTTGGAATTATTTTCTCGTTCATGATAATTGGAATAGGACTCATCAGTTTAAAAATGGCCGGCACAACTGTTGGCTGGGGCATTCAGTTTCAACATCATTGGTTCATTGTTGGATTAAGCGTCATTGTTTCACTCTTTGCCTACAATCTTTGGGGGATTTTCGAAATAAATCCCCCAAGTTGGCTGAATAACTATGCTGGTTTGTTTGGAAATAATATGACTACGCAGAGTAATTTTAGCAAAAATTTTATCATCGGTGCTTTTGCAACCATACTGGCCACGCCCTGTTCTGCGCCATTTCTGGGCACGGCTATCGGCTTTGCGTTAGCTGGTGATTTTTTTGATATACTCACCGTCTTTTTCGCATTGGGTTTGGGTATGGCAACGCCGTACTTAATTATTTCTGCCTTTCCGGGCTTTGCTGGCAAACTGCCGCAACCTGGTATTTGGATGATAACACTCAAACGAATCTTAGGCATAGCATTAGCGATTACGGCGTTCTGGCTATTATCAATCCTGGCCATTCAAGTGAGCACAGCAGCTTCATTATTTATTGGAATACTTATTATCCTAATGGGCCTTATTTTGGTGGCAAAAAGTCGGCTCAGAGGACATTACCACCGGCTAACTAGTGCAGGTATCATCATAGCTATTCTTGGTGTTTTTTGGATCCCCTATAATATTGATCCATCTGCAATTCAAAATCAGAAAGATCCCCATTGGCAACCCTTTCAACCGGAGACCATCCCAGAGCTCGTAGTACAAGGCAAAACCATTTTTGTCGACATCACGGCAGAATGGTGTATTACCTGCAAAGTAAATAAAGCTACTGTACTTCGAAATCAAAAAATTAAGAACTTATTGGCTAGCAATGAAGTAATAGCTATGCAAGGCGATTGGACAAAGCCTGATGAAAAAATCTTAAGTTACCTAAAAAGCTTTAATAGGTACGGTATACCGTTTAATGCGATATATGGGCCGAGAATGGTATCAGGAGAGATTCTTCCAGAACTCCTAACAACAGGGGTGGTTCTACGTAGTTTCAAAAAAGCAACAAATAGAAAATTAAATAACTAAATTTTGTTCCTTAAAGCGAATTAAAAACATATTTTAGCCAGATTTATCCTTCCCTGACTCGTAGTGAAGGTTATAATAATTACCTACAATAATTGTCAAGGCTCCCAATAATAGTGCGTATTCTAGTACTTCGCCGTAGAAAAAATAGCCAATAATCGCAATTGTGGGTAATCGCGCAAAATCTAAGGGTACTACGGTCAAAGTGTCTGCCACCTCAAATGCCCGCGTTAAACAATAATGAGAAAAGAACCCACCTACCCCAACCAGAAAAATCCAAGGTAAATCCGTAAACGAGGGAGCTATCCAACTGAATAAAGCCGGAACTAATCCAAGGGGAAACTGGATAAGATTCATATAAAATAAAACTGCTAAAGGCGTTTCAGTTTTAGTCATTGATTTTGTCGAAATATAAGATACCGCATAACAGAACGCCGCGCCGATCACTATAAAGGACGCGGATTCTATAACGCCAGAACCTGGCCTTAAAATAAGTATTACACCAACTATTCCACAACATATAGCCAATATGCGTCCCCGGTGTAAGCGCTCACCTAAGAAAATAATCGCGAGTAGAGCTGTCCAAACCGGCGACGTATATTCAAGGGCAAAAACCGTGGCCAAAGGCAAAAGAGAGATACCAAGAAACCACCCAAATTGACCGCCAAAGTGGAATAAATTGCGAAAAAAATGAAAGTAAATATGCTGGGTTTTAACAACATGCCAGCCAACGCGCGTAACGACTAAAACGGTAATCAATAGAGCCACAAAACTTCGAAGTGTTAAAATTTGGAAAGTATTGAAAGTATCTGATAGCTCCCGACCTG
>CAZXSC010000011.1:0-42749 GCA_964643045.1 uncultured Rhodospirillaceae bacterium | reverse complement strand
CAGGTTTTCCTGAAATGCCAGATTGGTTTAAGGATAACCGGGACTTCCCAAATATCAAAAAAGGTTTACTAGCACATGGCTTTTCAGAAAAAGACGTTGCCGCTATAATGGGCGAGAATTGGCTGAATTTTTTTGATAAAGGTTTTATCCCCCAAATCTAAATTATTCTATTTATACTATAGTGCAAGTTACAGATTAGTTATAATAGCTGGGTCTTATTTTAGAGAGTTATGATGGATACACTTCCAAACTATAACCAAGATACACCTCTCCCTAAGATAAATCTTCGCCCACCTAAAATAGTTATGCGGCTAAATCGGATGGGCGCTTTTCATCAAAGCCGGTTAAGTTTTTTGCGCGTTCTGTTACGTAAATTAAAAACAGAAAATTGGTCTTTTGATCAACCCATATGGCGCGTGAATGACAAGGGTGTTGGAGTTGCAACCTATTGTGCTCGTGGGCCCAACTGTACTTACACTCTTATAGTATTTTCACATGATTTAAATGACGACCTCCGTTCAGACAGGGTAATAGCTAAGGCTTGGGACGCAACTTTTACATTGTATGACGGTGAGGTAGATGAAGAACAAATCACAAGATTACGTTCTAGTGTGCCACTTCAAGAAGATGGCCGTATTTCTGAAACAGAGTTGGTGCTCTCACGGGCAAACAAGTCTTTACGCTTATTTTCTCATGTTCGCAAAAGTCTCGCCAGTGGGGTCCAACCCGACCGAAACAGGATAGATCGAATTGGTTACCTGATGAGGACGACCGCGGTCTATGGTGCTGGAAAATTTGGGGCGGCAGACTTAGACTGCTGGGGCGGGCGTCCTGAATTTCTGGGCTCTTTCCAACCAGAAATGCTTACCGTATGGTTAATTCGTACTTTTTCGATTGATTTAGTTGAGCACCTGGCCCGTATTGATTCACCAAAGACGTGCGTAAAACTAGATCCTGAGATCCGTCGCCAGCTTGGAGTTGGGAATGCAACTGGACTAGGTATGGCGCCGTTCCTTATTAACCACCCAACCCTGATCCATTCTTGGGTACATGCCCGAGAAATAGCACTTGCAAGAGTTCGGTCAGTGGAATTAGCCAATGCGACTACTTTGCTTAGCTTTAAGAATTTTGTGCGCCGTGCCAAATTGAGCGCGAAAAACTGGACAGTTACCGACCCACATCAAATTAAAAAGGTAGAGCACCTTTGTGGAGACCTTGAATCTTTACTTGAAAAATCTTCCGAACTATCAGAATCTACATTGTACCCTTGGAATGTCCTCTACAAGTGGGGTATGGTACAAATGTCAATTGAGGGCCAGGAAGCATTAATCTCATTGATGATGGAGCCATATGGATTGCTTATCGATGATTTGGCATCAACTATGTCGGCTGATGAATCAACACTTAATCGTATAGATGGGCATCAAACGATTTCTGCATTAAAGGAGTTAGCTCGTAAAACGTATGATTGGGCTAGTAGTATTGATTTTAATACTGCTCCAGCACGTGCGCGTGTTTGGTACATCTCCGAAGAAAAATTGGAGCCGCGCCTCGGGGAACGATTTGAAGAAGATCTTGAGAATTTTGAGCAGCCCTTATCCCCAGGATATGATGCGATGAGACTTATACACGATCTCAAGCAATCTCATGAATGCACTAATGTTGCCGAGTTTTTATTATCCTTTCCAGAGCACCGACACATTGTTCGACGAGTTCAAACAATTGCCACCAAGGAATATGCAGAAATCCAAGATAATACCGTCGCAGCAGAAATGATGCCAATTGATCTTCTTCGTTGTAAGCTATCATTTTTTGGAGCTACCAAGTTTGATCCACGTTCAGACCGCTGGCTTCGTATTAATCTGTTTCAGCACATGCCTTTCCCATGCGAGCTGTCAAAGTTTGATCCTGACGATATGGTTTTCCCACAATTGGTTGATTAGGAGTCCCGTTAGAATGAGTTGGTCACTAGGCGAAACCGGAGCTTTAGCTTTAAAAGCTGCGCGTGGTGCCGGTATGACTTGGGGGTTAGCAGAAGAAGCAAGTGAGGCCGTAGTTTGGCTACAGGCTCGCGGACTACCCGGCGTATCGGCTTTATGTCGCTACCTAAGCTGGTATAAGTTACAAAAATTAATATCCCCAAAATGGTCAGGAATACTAAACGGAGATAACACTAACCCATATTGTCCTTTTATCATTGGAACGGCCATTTCTGACGGGGCAATCAAAATTCCAACCGGTTTAAATACTGAGGTGTCGCTAGGGCTTATAAGGCAACCTCTTCTTTTGCTTCCATTCGTTTCAACAATCGCACCAGAAGGGCATGGGCTTTACGTAGGGGATTTTTTTGTTTCGGTTGCTTTAGGAAAGGAAAAATCGCTATCACATTTAGATTTTTCCAACGCGCTATTAATAGATGAATCGAAGTGTTTCATTAGACCTGTTGAAAAGGCGTTGCCTAATTTCCAGCTTAAAGTACCACCTTTAAGATTACCTGATTGTTATGGGGGTTGCATAAATGTGTTCAACACGTTTGCGGGTAAAACTTACGCTCCATCAACTGAGTTATCCCGTTCCACCGGGGCAGGGGAAAATTCAATTGATGATGATTAACGCACGATACGATTTCTAGCTACTATTTTGCGTTCAGGTTTCTAAATGTTACTCTCACCAAGCTCAAGGATTGTTTTGAGAAGAACGGGATCTATTTTCCTATTTCTAGTATCAAGGCGATTTTTATGACGCCGAGCACCTGGCAAACGCACTCCCTCCATAGCTGACATTTTTTTAGCAAATTTTTCTACGTGTTGTTGCCATTCAGATCCAGCAATAATATCTGGCGACATACCAAGAACAATCTCTCCTCCACGGGGTGGGCCACCGTCACCATTATCATTCTCTTTTGCTTCGTAGCTAAATTGCTCGCCTGTTAAACCTGCTGCCAGCAATTCAACCATTAATGAAATCGCTGAGCCTTTATAGCCACCAAATGGTAATAAGACGCCCTTTATAATTTCTTCTGGGTCTGTTGAGGGTTCACCTTTGGCGTTTAGGCCTGTCCCTTCTGGTACCTTCTGACCATCGCGAAGAGCTATCTGAACATCACCCAAAGCCATCGACGCTGTTGCCATATCGTATACAATAGGAGTTCCTCCTGGGCGAGGCCAAGCGAAAGAGATAGGGTTGGTTCCAAATAGTGCAGTTTTTGATCCTGCTGGTGCCACCGAAGGCATGTAAGCGGTGCAGGCAATACCAACAAGCCCATTATTAGCTAGATATTCTGTCTCGGGCCATAACGCTGCGAAATGGTGTATTCCAGTTAATGTCAATGCTCCTATCCCAATTTCTTTTGTTGCTTTCACAAGCGCTGGTAGGCCAATTGATTGAGCGATTGGAGCAAAACAACCATGTCCATTTACTTTGATAATAGCAGGAGTTATTTTCTCAATTTTAGGTTTAGCTTTGCCATTAACTTTTCCACTTCGTAACGCTTTTACATAACCTGGCACGCGAAACAGCCCATGTGAATGTGATCCATCACGCTCGGCTCGCGTCATGATATCAGCTAGTGCTGCGGCGTTAGGTTCATCACATCCATTGTGAAGCATTACCGATTTAATAAGTTGATAAATTTCTGCAAGTGGAAAAGAGATAGTGGCCATCAAATATCATTTCTTTTCTAATATATTTCCTTTTAACAAATATGTGCGTTTGGTGAAAGTAATTTAAAAAGATGTTTCTGAGCAGGTTGTCGCCAGATTTGAAAAGCAAGAGCACCTGGATAAAAGAGTTGAAAAACTCTGGGGAGCCAAAAATGAAAGAGCTATGCGCGAAGAAGCCCTGAAGTTAATAGCCGCAACACAGAAACACGAAATCGTCGTGACGCGTAATCCCAGAGTTGTTAGGCACGTTGAACTATTTGACATATTAGAAATTATTTCGGGTAAGCGGATATCAAAACGCTATTTATTTTATTAGCTTGATAGGGGAATATCTTGATTCTAAAGTGAGACAATACAGAATTGTTCTAATATTTGTAGAATTTCTTAGTCCGGGGAGTGGCGCAGTCTGGTAGCGCACTACGCTGGGGGTGTAGTGGTCGCAGGTTCAAATCCTGTCTCCCCGACCACTTTGAAATCTCGTAAGATTGGGAAAATGGCGCAATGGATCAATTATCTTAGGCAGAGGTTGAAATTAGGTTTAAATACAATTTGAATGTTCTTTTTTCTTAAATTGATAGCCAGTAATTTAAGTATTCTGTTTTTTGGATTTGTAATTGCTGAAATGATTTTTGGATCATGGTTTGGGGCCCCCCAATTGTGGAATTTGGGGATAGTTAGAGATATTAATTGGAAATATAGTGTTGCAGGCCACTATCGGCGTGAAACTTTAGTTCATTATACGAGAGATAAATGGGGTCTTAGGGGCGACTTTGGCGCGCCAAAAAATGTTGAAATTGTCGCCGTAGGAGGCAGTACTACTGACGAAGGTCGAGTATCTAACCATGAATCTTGGCCAGAGGTGCTAGAAACTTGCTTAAAGTCCAAAGGTTTAAAAGTTGATATTGCTAATGCCGGTGTAGGAGGTCAGTCATCACATGGGCATAAGTTGAATTTCAAAAAATGGCTTAACTATATTCCTAATTTTCGGCCGAAGATCGCTTTAATTTTTTTAGGGTATAATGATCGTAACCGTGCTGGAAACAAAGGCCAACAAGATCCTTTAAATTATGCGGGACAGGTCAACAATTCCAATTATTATAAAATAAAAAAATGGGTCAAAATTAATAGTGCGGTTTATAATTTTTTTCAAATTGTTAATGGGAACATAGTTGCATGGAATGCGGATTTAGGTCCGGTAAGAAAGAAATTTAAAAAATTTATGTCTCCAAAAAATTTAGAATACCATGAAGTTGACGCCCGGAATAAACTTTATGATAACCTGACATATGTAGAGATTGGAAGTTCAGAATATAAGAAAGTTGAAAGAAGGATATCAGCCGAGTATGCCGCGAAATTGAAAAGTTATCGCTTCCGACTGGGAGAATTAGACAAAGCTGTGCAAGAATTTGGTTCAATTCCAATCTACATTACCCAAAATGCTTGGGGATATTGGCGCAAAGGAAATCGTGTTTACGGTAAGTTAGATGAATATCAGGTTTTCAATAATATCAATAATGTTACACGAAAGTTTTGCGAAAACACGGGCCGATTTTGTGTGGATTTGGCCTCACGATTTTTCTTTGGCCCAGGAGATGTTTATGATCAAGTTCACACAACCTCGCAAGGTTCTAAAAAAATTGGCCTTGAAATCTGCGAGCCTTTATCAAGATGGTTAAAAGATCAGAATTACTTTAAATGAACATTTGTAGGTTATGCAGTCCTATCAAGATAGTTAATATCGCGTTTGGCCCACAAATTCCTTGCCAAATCCATTGCTTCTGAGACACCATTACTCGTTCCGAGAGTGTCAAGGGCGATGGCTGTCGTGCCGACAATTGCTGCAATTGCATAGTCATCTTGAATACTACCCTCCCAAACGTTTTTTAGCTTATTCAGATCCATGTATTGGTCTATTTGTTGATGAGACTCGTTTAACATAGCAGGCCAGGTATTATTACTTAATTTTGTTCCATGCACTGTAAAAACTTCGGTAGGTTTATTTGGACGAATTTCTATTTCGCCTCCGTCTCCTCGAAAGACTGCCATATGAGACTGATCTAACAACTGAGCTGCTCGTTGGTGTGTTTTCATGAAACTACGATGAAAAATTCCTTGCAGTAAACATGGTGCATCAAAGGGATTTAATAAGCGAGCTATTGTGTGAACCGGGGATCTTAGCCCAAGGATTGATTTTAAATCCATTATTTCTTGAAGTCGCGGTGAGATTTTTTCAAGTGGTAAATATGAATAATTAAATTTCTGAATCTTTTTGACAGCATCATCTAAAGAATTTGCCACAGGCAACCGAAGTTTCTCCAGTGCAGTTTTTGTATAAATCCGTCCTGTTGTATGGCCCTCCGTTCCATGCATTAAAATTTTTATCCCACTATTGCTAAGCAACAAAACAGACAGCAAAAACCAGGGTAATTGTTTTTGTTTACCTGCATAGGAAGACCAGTCAATGTCGACTTGAGGCTTGTTTTTAGGTAATTCTAGTGAAGATCGTGCCCCACGTACGAAGCCGGCAATCTCTTCGGGGCTCTCTTCTTTAAAACGGAGCAACATTAAAAAAGCTCCTAACTGTTCGGCGTGAACATCGCGAGCCATTATCATATCCATTGCGGCTTCTGCTTCTTCTTCTGTCAAAGGTCGTGATTTAGTTTTACCTCTAGCCAGAAGTCGAACGTATTGCGCAAATGGGTGTTCTGAGAATTCAGCCAACATATAGTCTTTCGGTCTGTTAGTAATAAAATTAGATCACGCTCTAAATTCACTAAGTAATTTCTTTTTTATACTCTCATAAACAAAGAGATCATTCTTGCTGATAGAAAGGATCAACTCAACTAATTCTGTAGAGACTTCCACGTCGAGATTCTTTACATTAAGATTATCATAATTCGTTGGGGTCCATCCAAGTTTATTCGATAATAACGAAATGGATTCGTCAAAATACTCAACTAACCCTATGCCTAAAAAATGAATCGATAAATTGTGCAGAGCCTTCTCTGCTATCGATACTTTCTCATCGTCATCGGCACATGAAGGAGCCAGGTATTGACATTGAAAATCTCTGTAGCTCTCAGGGTTTGAGTTGATACTTTCTATGAGAGTTTGAGTGCTTCCATCTTTTTTGAGTAACCGCTCCGGATGATTTTTCACCCATTCTTTATATTGGGAAATTGTTCTGGCGATAGGGTGTCGAAGAAAAGTTATATACGCTGATGGAAATGCGATTTTTCTGTGAATTCCAAAATTATAATGACCAATCAATGCCTTATAATTCGGGTGAACTATAAGAAGTGATTCTAAATTATCTATGATATGTTGCGAATTTTGGTTATAATAGGTTAGGACATTAGCATAGCCATATTGCTTATCAACTATTTGCCGTAATGTTGTCCCAGCAGTTTTAGGAATATGAAGAAACAGATAAAAAGGCTCGGATGTTATTTTAATCATCAACTTTTCGTGCAAAGTTAAATTTGAGACCCCTGAAGCTAGATTAAACCAAATTCAATAATACGGAAACACATATTTTAAAAGTAAATGAATTCGAGCAAAAAACGTACTTCGTTAGCTTTCTCTTTACCCTTATAATTTTAGCTGAAGTATTATTAGGATAGAATTACGGCGAGAATTTTGATGCAAGCAAAAGAAATATGTAAAGTAGAAGATTTGCGAGAAGACGAAGCAAAAGGTTTTATAGCGGTCGTGGACGGTAAACAGCGTAACGTTTTTGTTATTCGAAAAAATAAACAATTTTTTGCATATATAAATTGGTGTCCACACAACCAAGTCTTAATTGATCAAATTCCCAATAAATTTTTTAATTCAGACGGATCTTATATTCAGTGCTCAAAACATGGAGCTTTATTTGAAATTGATGGAGGGCTGTGTATAGAAGGGCCCTGTGAGGGAGAAAGTCTCCAAGAATTGAGTATCCATATCAAGGACGGTTTAATATACACTGTCTAGTTGTTGGGATGGGGTTCTATTCCGGAGTAAAATTAATTAAATTAGTTTAGTTCCGTCTAAGTACTTCACGGCCAACTTCAGTTAGTTTACACACTAGCCAATCCGGCTTAATTGGATTGTTAAACCAAGGTTCTGCCCAGCCTTGCTTAAGGCAACTATTAATAGTCCGTGAACTGATTTTTTGCCCATTAGAATCAAATAACGGAAGCTTGCCGCCGGCTTGATCTAGGCCTTTTTTAAGCCACCCAATTTGACTCTTTGTTGGTTTATCGCCCTTATTGACGCCCTTGACATCGTTTGTTTTGACGTTCAATGCCTGTCCCCCGTTGAACGTTATCTTAAACTGTGTACATACTAAATTAAAATAAGAAAAAGTCCAAAATAAAGTCCAACGGGAGATTAGAATGAGTGTGCGATTGAAAGCTAAAATGCTTTATATTACGGCAAGTTCTACTAAAGAAGCCGAAAAGATATCTACAACACTAGTCAAAGAAAGGCTAGTCGCGTGTGCAAATATTTTAGGAACGTCAACTTCAATATATCGTTGGGACGAAAAGCTGGTTAGTGAAAATGAAATAGTCGTAATACTTAAAACTAGTAGTGCTTTGGTTCAGACTTCTATTAAGAGAATAGTAGAGTTGCATAGCTATGACTGTCCCGCAGTGGTTGTTTTAAACATCGAGAATGGAAACGAAGAATTTCTAAATTGGATAAACAACAGTACTACTAAAATGGCTGTTTGCGAGTAAATTTGTGCCTAGCTGGTATTCAAATTCTTACTGCGACAATCGCATGGGCAGCTATACCTTCACCTCTGCCTATAAAACCAAGGTTCTCCGTTGTTGTAGCTTTAATATTTATTCTTTCTGACGAAATATCTAGAACTGTTGCTATATAATCTCGCATTTGATCCCGATAGTCGGAAATTTTTGGCTTTTCACAAATAACTGTTAGATCAATATTTATAATTTTCCCGCCACGGCTAATGATTTCACTATTTGCCTGATTTAAAAATATTTTCGAATCTGCATTTCTCCATTGAGGATCGGTCGATGGAAAAAATAAGCCAATGTCGCCTAATCCTGTAGCGCCTAGAATAGCATCTGTGATAGCATGAAGTCCTACATCTGCATCGGAATGACCTTTTAGAGATTTGTCAAAAGGTATCTTGATCCCGCACAACTTAATTGAGTCACCGGGTTCAAGACTATGGACATCAAATCCTGTGCCAACACGTTGTTCCTGGAGGCTTTCATTCTGAATCAACACATTTTCTCCTTTGATCAGGTCAGAGTGGGTTGTAATTTTAAAGTTGTCTGATGAGCCTTCAATTATTTTAATATTTATGTCGTTAAATGTTGCAATTTCCGCATCGTCGTTAAAAGAATCGCCAGCACTGGCCAGATGCGCGTCGAGGATCGTATTGTAATCAAAAGCCTGGGGCGTCTGTGCTTGCCAGAGGTTCTTTCGATTGACAGAGTCTATAACAAAATTATTTTCACCACGTTTGAGGCTATCGTTGATTGAAATACCTGGAATAACTGCTAAAGATCCTTCACCGAGAGAATTTATTAATGAACTGATTATGTTTTTGCTAACGAATGGGCGTGCGGCATCATGGATAAGGACATAAGTAGGGTTGATTTCTTTTAAGCTTTTGAGACCCAAAAATACCGAATCTTGGCGTTCTTTACCACCAAATACAGGATCAAGAATTTTGAAACCTCCGGTAGCTTGTTTGTACAAAACTTGATCGTCGGGATGAATGACAACCCGAACATAATCAATCAGTGGATGAGATAAAAATGTTCGTACTGATCTGGTAAGCGGAGCCAAATGATTAACTTTTATGTATTGTTTGGGAATATCGGTTCCGAACCTGCTTCCACGCCCGGCAGCAACTATTAGGGCGACACATAAAGGTGAGGTTTTTATTCGGGAATTCATTTTTCAATTATATCGGTTTTCTCGTTTTTACTTATTCGGTGTACTAAGCTAAAATACAACCTAATATTTGGAAGTACTTTGCTCTTTATTGAAACTTAAGTATAAAATAATTATGGATATTTCTTTAATACAAATAACCGCTTTTTTGGCCCTTGTCCCGCCATCGTTAACCTATTTTAGGAAGGAGTCTAAAAAAGATACTGTCTTCTGGTCTTCCATTATTGTAGCTCTTTCCGGTACATTGTTGATAGTTTTCGTTCGTCAGTCATCGGGGTGGCAAACAGGATTCTCAACTTCATTATGGTTAACAATACTATCTTGTACAATCATTTACGCTATAACATCGTTTATTTCTAGTGATGCTTGGAGACTTTCTTTTCTTCTATACCCATATCTACTGGTCTTGGGAATTTTTGCGATAATTTGGAGCCAGGTTCCCGAACGTCCGTTCACTGGTAATGCTCACATTGCGTGGCTAGGGACACATATTGTGGTGACAATCGCAACTTATGGCATGATAACTTTAGCTGCTTTAGCTGCCTTAGCGGCGGTTCTGCAGGAACGTTGCGTTAAGTTAAAGAAGCGATCCAAGCTCGCGCGCAGTTTGCCTTCTATTGCAGCGAGTGAGAAGCTTTTAGTAAATCTTCTAGTCGTCAGTGAAATTATCTTGTTTATTGGGTTATGCTCCGGTGTAGCTTCTCTTTACTTGTCCAAGGGATATTTTTTTGTACTCGACCACAAAACAATTTTTGCACTTATAGTCTTTGGAATTATAGGGCTTATGCTTTTTCTGCATTACAAGGTAGGTTTACGTGGAAGACTTGCTATGAGATATGTTTTGTTGGCGTATTTGTTGCTGACTTTAGGATATCCCGGCGTCAAATTTGTAACTGATGTGATAATTTCTTCATGAAAATGCTTTAATTTAAAGCAAATTCGGAACGTTTTAGTTGCGTTACCTGTTTTTATGCCTAATAAATATGCAATTCTGGGAACTTGTCGCATGAACATTAAAATTGGCTCAATCGAACTAAAAAATAATGTTGTTTTAGCTCCTATGTCAGGCGTGTCGGATATGCCGTATAGAAAATTGGCAAAAACATATGGTGCCGGGCTGGTTATTTCGGAAATGATCGCTAGTCAGGCAATGATTTACGCCAATAAGAAAACGATTAAGATGGCTAGTAACTGCGCTGAAGAGTTTCCGATGGCAGTACAACTAGCTGGAAATGATCCCAGGTTGATGGCAGAGGCAGCAAGATTAAATGAGGACCGGGGTGCTGCAATTATTGATATCAATATGGGCTGTCCGGTTAAAAAAGTCACCAAAGGTTGCGCCGGATCCGCTTTAATGAAAGATGAAATGTTAGCGCGACGTATAATTGATTCCGTTGTAAATGCCGTTAAGTTGCCAGTCACGTTGAAGATGCGTACAGGATGGGATGAAGATAACCGAAACGCTCCAACATTAGCAAGAATAGCCCAAGAATCTGGCATTCAAATGATCTCGGTTCATGGCAGGACAAGAAATCAATTATTTCGTGGAAAAGCTGATTGGCATTTTATTCGTAAAGTGAAAGAAACCGTTTCCATACCAGTTTTAGGCAACGGCGATGTGAATGAAGTTGAAGACGCAAACGCGCTACTTGAGCAGTCGGGAGCGGATGGCGTCATGATTGGACGTGGAACGTATGGACGGCCATGGTTTATTGGGCAGGTAAATCATTTTTTAAAAACAGGAGAAAGAATGGAAAACCCTAGTATCCCAGATCAATATACGACGGTTATTGGTCATTACAAAGATCTACTAAGACATTATGGAAGCGAGAAAGGATTGCGAATAGCACGAAAGCATATAGCCTGGTATAGCAGGGGATTACCAGGTTCAACAGGATTTAGGGCACTATTTAATCGCATAGATGATGTAACGAAGGCTAGATCAGCAATAGATGCGTTTTATTTTCCGTTGTTTGGGCGTGATGCTGCTTAATTCCAAGAAAAAAGAGGAGTCAATGACTCTAGGCAAAAAGCCTGAATCAATCAGAAGTGAGAATATACTAAATAGCCTTGATTCGAGTATAATTCTAATCGATGATTGTTTAAATATCGTCTATTTAAATAACTCTGCCGAGCAGTTTTTTGCAGGCAGCAAAGCCCAGTTAATCGGGCAGAACATCGATCAATTGTTGCCAATTGACAGTGTCCTTATGTCATTAATTAAGCAAGTTCAAACTGAGGCGAGTGGTGTTTCGGATTACGGATTATTACTTGATACTCCCCGTACAGAAAAACAATTGGTCAACGTTGAAGTTACACCCATGGCGGATAAACGCGGGTTCGTGATTCTAACAATATTTGAGCGCTCAATAGCCGATAAAATTGACCGTCAGCTTATTCATCGCAGCTCGGTTAGGTCTGTATCGGCAATTTCTGCAATACTAGCTCATGAAGTAAAAAATCCACTGTCAGGGATACGAGGTGCGGCTCAATTGCTCGAAAAGGAAGCGGACGTAGGAGATCTGGAACTAACAAGGCTAATATGTGACGAGACAGATAGGATTTGCGCCCTCGTTGATCGGATGGAAGTATTTTCAGACCAGCGGCCGATTACGCGAGAACCCGTAAATGCACATAAGGTACTCGAGCGTGTGCGTCAAATTGCTCAAAATGGCTTTGCTCGCAATATTAAGATTGTTGAGAACTATGATCCATCTTTGCCAGAAATTAATGGTAATCACGATCAACTTGTTCAAATATTCTTGAATTTAGTTAAAAATTCAGCGGAAGCAGTTGATCCGACCATAGGTGAAATAATATTGCGAACATCCTATCAACACAGTGTATATTTCACCGTACCGGGAAGTCCCTCAAGAGCACATTTGCCGTTGGTTATTAGTATTCAGGATAATGGGATTGGGATACCGATTGAGATTCAAGAATATTTGTTTGATGCCTTTGTAACATCCAAATCTAATGGAACGGGGCTTGGGCTCGCTTTAGTAGCCAAAATGATTGATGGCCATGGCGGTATTATAGAGTTCGAAAGTCATCCCGGTAAAACGACATTTCGAGTGATGCTTCCAATGTCAACTGAGACGTCTAAATAGTTGAGGTTAGGGAATATGATAGTTGACTAATTCGATGATATTGATTGCTGATGATGATTCGGCAATTAGAACAGTTCTGAACCAGGCCCTAGTAAGAGAGGGTTATGACGTACGCACGACTAGTAGTGCGGCGACGCTTTGGAAATGGGTAAGTGAAGGTGAAGGGAATCTTGTTATAACAGATGTTGTTATGCCCGATGAAAATGGTCTGGATTTGCTTCCACGGATTAGAAAAATTAGACCAGAACTTCAAGTTATTATCATGAGTGCACAAAATACATTAATGACAGCTGTTAACGCGACCCAGCGGGGTGCGTTTGAGTACTTACCAAAACCATTTGATTTAAAAGAACTTATATATGTAGTAGAAAGGGCCCTGCAAATTAAGCCTGAAGGCGCGATTGCAAAACAAGCTGCAAAGCTAGAAGATGATCAACTGCCTCTCATTGGGCGATCATTGCCTATGCAGGAAGTTTATAGATCTTTAGCACGCCTTATGAATACAGATTTAACTGTTTTAATTTCGGGTGATTCAGGAACGGGTAAAGAATTGGCTGCTAGGGCTCTCCATGATTATGGAGAGCGAAGGAATTTTTCTTTTGTTGCTATTAATATGGCTGCAATCCCACGTGATCTCATAGAAAGCGAGCTTTTTGGTCATGAAAAAGGTTCATTCACCGGGGCAATTACTCAATCGTCGGGTCGTTTTAGACAAGCTGAAGGAGGTACTTTATTCTTAGATGAGATTGGAGATATGCCTTCAGAGGCCCAAACCAGATTATTGCGTGTTCTTCAAGAAGGAGAGTACACGACGGTTGGAGGGGCAGTTCCAATTCGCGCGAATGTTCGCATCGTTGCAGCCACCCATCGGGATTTGACTCGACTTATTCGACAAGGGTTGTTTAGGGAAGACTTATACTATCGTTTGAATGTTGTTCCGATCCGTATGCCAACACTTAGAGAGCGCAAGGAAGATATCCCCGAACTTGTTAAACATTTCTTGGCAAAATCAGCAGAGGAAGGATTGCCATGGAAAATGATAGATGGTCTAGCAATGGAGCGGCTTCAAGCATATAATTGGCCTGGTAATGTTCGTGAATTAGAAAATGTAGTCCGCCGATTAGCAGCATTATATTCGCAAGAGACAATCAGTGTTGATGTTATTGAAGCAGAACTGTCAGAGGCAATTTCTCCTTCAATAGAGAAAGAGAACCAAAGTTTGGGTATTGGTGATGTCTTAGAAAATTGTTTTCGCGATTATTTTTCTAATTATGAGAACGCATTACCTCCTGTAGGTCTCTATGATCGAATTTTAAAGGAAGTTGAACGTCCATTAATAACGTATACTTTACTTGCAACACGCGGAAATCAGTTAAAGACTGCTGAAATATTAGGCTTAAATCGAAATACACTGCGAAAGAAAATTAGGGAACTAGATATACCTGTGATCCGTGCACCAAAATAAATTGGTTTTGGTGTATTTAGTACCGAGAAATTAATGGATATCTCTTAAAGCGATAAAATGACAAACATAGTAATCAATCGACATTACCGAAATCTTTCTGATTTTATGAAAAGTCTGAGTTTTACCAAGATATTAGCGGTACTAGTTGCGATTGCTCTTGTTATATCCGGTTTTGCTACTATCTTTGTTCTCTCTAATTTTACGCCACTAGATTCTAGCCTTACGACTGTAATAGCACTTCTTAATTTCGATTTGGTTTTAGCCCTTGTACTTGGCGCTATTCTTATCAGAAAAATAGCGCGGACCTGGGTTGGTAAAAAATATAATCGGGCCGGATCGAGACTTCACATTAAGATGGTGGTCTCATTTGGATTGGTGGCTATCATTCCTGCACTTCTAGTTGTCTTGTTTTTGGGATTATTCTTAAATTTTGGTATAGAAACCTGGTTTAATGAGCGTGTTCGGACCGCGGTTCGGGCATCAACAATTGTTGCAAAATCATACCTAAAAGAGCACCAAAAAAACATCCGTGGCATAGCTCTTTCAATGGCGAATGATTTAAATAGAATCGCCCCAAGATTGCGGCAAAATCCAGAATTACTTGAAAAAATAGTTGTGAACCTATCTGATTTACGAAACCTGTCTGAAGCTGTAGTAGTGAATAGTAGCGGTCAAACTTTAGCTCGTTCCCAACTTAGTTTTTCTTTAGGTTTTAACTTTTCAGCTGATCAATTATTGAAAGGTGTTTTAAAAAGTCGGCCAGGAGAAGTAATTATCATAGAAAACAGGGTAGGTAATGCAGTTCGCGCAGGAGTGAAACTTGAAGCGTTTGTCGATGCATATTTGTTAGTTGGTAAATTCGTTGATGCTCAGGTAATGGAGCATATTGAACAAACGACCGGCGCTGCATATAAATACGGCCTGTTAGAAAAAAATATTGATAGCCTCCAAATTAAGTTTTTATTTGTTTTTGTTTTAGTTGCATTCTTGCTTCTTTTATCAGCCATATGGATAGGTTGGTCAATAGCTTCCAGAATTTCAACCCCTATAGGAAAATTAATAGATGCCGCGGAGAAAGTAGGTAAAGGAAACTTAAATACAAGAGTTGATTTTGATAGTAAGATAGATAAGGATGAGGTCGGTCAACTGAGCAGTTCTTTTAATCTAATGACAGAACAGCTTGAGAACCAACAGTTCGGTTTGATTGAAGCAAATCGGGAATTAGATGAAAGAAGGCGATTCACAGAGGTAGTGCTTTTAGGTGTTTCAGCCGGTGTTATAGGTCTTGATAAGTCAGGTATTATTCATCTCTCGAACAGATCTGCATCAGATTTATTAGATCTAAATTTGGGAAACCATATTAACGATCCTCTGATTGAATGTATTCCAGAAATGGCGGGGTTGCTTTCAAAAGCAATGTCTGATCCCAGTCAAGATGCTCAAGGCGAAATTAAGTTGGGGCGTAACGGACGGCAAAAGACTTTGATAGTTACAGTCGCTGCCGAAAAAATAGGAGAAGAAATTATAGGTTTCGTTGTAACTTTCGATGATATTTCAGAATTACTTTCAGCTCAACGCAAAGCAGCTTGGGCAGGTATAGCTCAGCGAATAGCTCATGAGATCAAAAATCCTCTAACGCCAATTCAACTCTCCGCTGAACGCCTGAAAAGAAAATATGGCAACGAAATAGAATCAGACCAAGAAACATTTTTTATGTGCGTAAATACAATAATACGACAGGTCGAAGATATTGGCCGAATGGTAAGTGAATTTTCTTCGTTTGCTAGAATGCCTCAACCAGAGTTCAAGAAAGTTGACCTCGTCGAGCTTTGCCGACAAGGTATGTTCCTAGAACAGAATAGATTTCCAGAGATTGATTATGAATTGCATACTGAAGACGTAACAATTATGGTTTCATGTGACAGGCAGCAAATTGGCCAGACGCTTACGAATATTCTAAAAAATGCAGCGGAATCTATCACTTTAGACGCAAGCCCCAGTCTTAAGCATAAAGGTAAAATTAATTTACATCTAGAACGTAATGAAAAAAGGATCTTTCTTAATATATCAGATAACGGACGAGGATTTTCAGAGGTACTAATTGATAGAATTTCTGAACCCTATTTTACAACGCGGGAAAATGGTACAGGATTGGGGCTAGCTATCGCGACAAAAATAATAGAAGATCATAGTGGTGAAATATTGTTCCGGAATAACGAAAACGGTGGAGCTGAGGTCATTCTGATTTTTGATGAATCTGTCTGAGTTTTGCAATATTTCAGGTTAAGGAGGGATAACTGTATAGCATATTCAGTTTAAACAGTTGTAAATATACTTATGGCACATGATATTTTAATTGTTGATGACCAAGATGATATTCGGATTCTAGCCGCCGGTATTTTAGAAGATGAAGGTCACCAAGCTCGAGTAGCGAGTGATCGCGAGGCCGCATTTGCGTCGATAGAATCTCGTCGTCCGAGCCTAGTCCTATTAGATATATGGCTCTCTGATCCTTTGGAGGGGATAATAATACTAGAAAAAATTTGTGCGGAGCATCCAACTGTTCCGGTTGTTATGATGAGCGGACACGGTAATATAGAGACAGCTGTTTCAGCAATAAACATAGGGGCATTTGATTTTATAGAAAAGCCTTTTACTGCTGATAGATTAATCCTAGTGGTGAACCGAGCTATTGAAAATGCTGCTTTAAAAAGGGAAAATGCAGAGCTAAAAAAACAAGTCGGCGGTGAAATTGATCTTATTGGAGACTCAAGTACAGTTTGCCAGTTGCGCCAATCCATTGAACGTGTTGCCAGTTCAAATAGTCGAGTTTTAATTACAGGACCGGCTGGTTCTGGCAAGAATGTTGTTTCTCGTCTTCTCCACAGACACTCAGCGCGCGCCCAAGGACCATTCATTTCAATTAACTGTGCCACTATGAATCCTAATAATTTTGAAATTGGTCTATTCGGGCTGGAAAGTTCGGGTGAAAAACGAGAACCTAATGAAATTGGAACATTTGAACAAGCGCACAACGGCACCTTATTTTTGGATGAAGTTGTCGACATGCCGATAGAAACACAGGGCAAGATTGTGCGGGTTTTGCAAGAGCAATCATTTCAACGAGTAGGTGGAACTTCCTTTATAGATGTTGATGTAAGGGTAATTGCCGCGTCATCAAAAGATTTAACGTTAGAGATGGACGAAGGACGATTCCGAGAAGATCTATTTTATCGATTAAGTGTCGTGCCAATAAAAATACCTCCACTACGGGATTACAGAGAAGACATACCGGCATTAGCCAGCTATTTTATGGATCAAATGGCACAGGCTAATGGCCGTACTCCTCGAACTTTTTCAAAGGATGCACTTGCTACATTGCAGCTCCACACTTGGCCAGGAAATGTTCGTGAATTAAAAAATGTTATTGAACGAATTTTAATTATGTCTCCTGATAGCAAAAGTTCTCAGATTTTGCCTGATATGATACCATCTGAGTTGAACGACGATATGAATAAATCGGATGGAGGTTTTGATCGAACAGAGTTTGCGGGACTCCAAATTCGTGAGGCTCGTGAGATTTTTGAGAGAAGATATTTAGAAGCCCAAGTGAGCCGGTTTGGAGGAAATATTTCGAAAACTGCCGTTTTTATTGGTATGGAACGATCTGCCCTCCACCGTAAACTTAAGTCTTTAGGATTCCATTCGGATGGTCGTGATCGTGCGATTAATAACTGAATAATAAGTTAATGCTAACTTCTTAAGTTAAATGAGTAGAATTTGATAATGGATAACACATGAAAGTGATTATATGTGGAGCAGGGCAGGTTGGATTTAATATTGCCCGATATCTAGCTCAAGAAGAAAATGACGTTACAGTTATAGATCAATCTCCTGAACTAACACGTAAAATAAGTGATACTTTGGATGTTAAAGCCGTAAATGGTTTTGCCTCACATCCAAACGTGCTAGCTAAGGCGGGTGCGGAAGATACGGATATATTAATCGCTGTTACTCTAGCGGATGAGGTCAACATAGTTGCCTGCCAAGTAGCTCATTCGCTATTTGATGTTACGACAAAAATTGCTCGCATCAGGCAACAAGGCTACTTGGAAGATAAATGGGCAAATTTATACTCGAGAGATCATGTGCCTATTGATGTAATTATTTCACCAGAGCTAGAGATAGCAAACGATGTTGCGCGACGCCTTCGAGCTCCGGGTACCTTTGACATGATTTCTCTCGTAGATGATAAGGTGAAATTGATCGGCCTTAGATGTGAAGATGATTGTCCGGTGGTAAACACACCGCTTCGACAGCTAACGCAGCTTTTTCCGGATTTGAATATAGTCGTCGTTGGAATAGTTCGCGAAAATGCCCCCTTCATTCCTACGGCTGATGATTTTATGCTTCCAGGTGATGAAATTTACTTAATTGTTGATAACCAACATGTTAACAGAACCATGTCAGCATTTGGGCACGAGGAAGCTGAAGCTAATCGGGTGCTTATTTTTGGTGGTGGAAATATAGGTGAATCCTTGGCAAATCAAATGGAGAATAATCACCCAACTGTTAATTTAAAGGTCCTAGAAAGTAATAAAAACCGTGCTGAACATGTGGCACGCACATTAAAAAGATCAGTCGTTCTTCAAGGCTCGGTCCTTGATTTGGAAATATTAGAGGAGGCTAATGTTTCTGCAACCGAAACAGTTGTTGCTGTAACAAATGATGATGAGACAAACATCATGGCTTCTCTGTTAGCAAAACGTATGGGTAGTGGGCGGGCAATTACGCTGATCAACAGTCAAACTTATATGCCTTTAACATCGTCTCTAGGAATAGATGTAGTGGTAAGCCCCCAAAACATAACAGTATCAAGTATTTTGCAACATGTTCGACGGGGGAGAATTCGTTCTGCTCATACTATCCGTGATGGTTTTGGAGAAATTATTGAAGCTGAAGCAATAGAAACAACTAGCCTAGTTGGCATTCCCTTAAAAGAGACCGAGTTACCCGAGAATGTTCTGGTTGGAGCCATTGTTAGAGGTGATGAAGTTATTTTACCGCGTGGCGAAACAGTTATTCAAGCTAAGGATTATGTTGTTTTATTTGCTGCTGCGGAAGCCGTTCGAGATGTTGAAAAAATATTTTCGGTCAGTCTTGAATATTTTTAGATGAAAAGTCTTTGGATAGATGCCGAAAACAACATACGTAAATGGCCGCTATTTACCGCACGGGAGTGCGGCCGTACATATTGAAGACCGAGGATTTCAATTTGCTGACGGCGTTTATGAGGTAATTTGCGTATACGATCGGATACTTGTAGATTTAAACCTTCATTTAGATCGATTGGATCGTTCTCTTAGAGAACTTGAAATCCCCTTATCAAAATCCCGACGCACGCTGAAAATCATTTTAAAGGAAATAGTCTGGCGCAATAGAATTGTAAATGGCAGCGTTTATTTGCAAATAACTAGAGGGTCGGCAGTTCGTGAATTCGCCTACGCAAATGATTTAACGCCGTCTCTAATAATATATGCCCGGAAATCTGCTCGGCTTAATTTTGAATCCATCAATATTGGTCATAAAATTATCTCTAAACCCGACATTAGATGGAAACGATCTGACATAAAATCAATTTCGCTTTTACCAGCTGTTTTGGCTAAACAGGCTGCCGTAAATGTTGGGGCAGATGAATCTTGGTTTGTTAATGAAGAGGGTTTCGTTACCGAAGGGACATCTTCAAATGCCTGGATAGTTACAGCTAGAGATGAATTAATTACACGGCCTTTGGACAATTTAATTCTTCCCGGAATTACTCGGCACAGAATTCTTGCATTGGCTAAAAAACAAGATTTTGAATTTATCGAACGTCCTTTCTTAATAAAAGAAGCTTTAGAATCGAAAGAGGCTTTTTGTACAAGCTCAACTTCGCCTATCAAACCCATCATCGAGATAGATAATCATGAGATTGGCGATGGGAGGGTAGGCCCTGTCACACGTTTATTAATTGAACATTATTTGCATTATATGGATAATTTAAATGAAAAATAAGCCGAAGGCTGTTGTTTTCGACTGGGATGATACGCCCGCGGATAATTGGATTTCAATTCATTCGGCTTTAAACGCTGCCCTAAGTGCAATGGGCCATCGTTCGTGGTCATTTGATAAGACTCGAACTAACGTCAGACGGTCACTACGTGAAATTTTTCCAGAGTTGTTCGGCGAACATTGGGAGGAAGCTGCTGATATATTTTATAAACATATACAGCAAAATCATTTGCAATCATTGAAACCTCAATCGTTTGCGCAAGAATTACTCGAACAACTTAAGGGTGCAGAAATTATTCTTGGAATTGTTAGTAACAAAACTGGTCATTTGCTTCGAGCTGAATGCAACCACCTAGGATGGAGCAATTACTTTTTTAAAGTGATTGGTGCTAATGATGCTGCAAAAGATAAACCAGCTGCTGACCCATTATATCTATGCCTTAAAGGTTCAAACATTAATGTAAACTATGACGTTTGGTTTGTAGGAGATTCTCCGTCAGATTTGGAGTGTGCAAAAAACACTGGAGTTGTCGGTGTGGTTGTTCGAGACACAGCGCTAACTCGAGATTATCAAGAATTTTCACCTCGTTTTCATTTCAAGAATTTAAGAGAAATGGCAGATTTTTTACTCTAAGCGAAACAAATACTTTAAAAGTATAAGAAGCAGTGTAATATAAGGTACAGAAGGGTCGGTTAAACGAACCTCTAGAAAATAACTAAATAAAAGCAGTCACAAAAAGGGAGGTATACCCATGACTGAAAAATCACAGAATGTCCAAGACGTTTTCCTCAATGCTGTCAGAAAAAGCAAGAATCCTTGCACTGTATTTTTAGTTAATGGAGTGAAACTCCAAGGAATTATCTCTTGGTTTGATAATTTTTCTGTTTTACTGCGTCGGGATGGTCACACACAACTGGTATACAAACATGCCATTTCTACTGTTATGCCATCTGGTCCCGTTCAGCTATTTGAAGGTGAAAATAAAGATATGAACGAAGGTGCTAAAGAAGAAGCCAATACAGAATAATTTGAGCCTAACTTGGATCGGGAAAAAGATGAGGAAACAAACACAGCAACTGTAAGCTGTTTAGTTTTGCATCCTAATTTGAGAATTGTTAGCAACGGCAGAGCTGATTCAAATTACTCGCGCACCCCTGAGCGTTGTTTGGAAGAATCGGTTTGTTTAGCAGAATCAATTGATTTAAATGTCTATCGGAGTGAAATAATTGCACTGATTAGTCCCCGGCCAGCAACTCTCTTTGGTTCCGGCAAAGTTAGATCTTTAGCAAAATATATTGCCTCGGAAAAAATTCAGCTAGTAATAGTTGGTGGAAATTTATCTCCGGTTCAACAACGAAACCTCGAGCGAACTTGGAAAACAAAGGTTATTGGCCGAACAGCGCTTATATTAGAAATTTTTGGTGCACGGGCGTTGACTAAAGAAGGAAAGCTTCAGGTAGAACTTGCCGCGCTCAATTATCAACGAAGCCGACTGGTCAGGTCATGGACCCATTTAGAACGTCAGCGTGGAGGGTATGGCTTTATGGGCGGCCCGGGAGAAAGCCAAATTGAAACCGATCGTCGTTTAATTGACAATCGGATATCCAAGTTGAAAATGCTCCTCAAAGAAGTTAGACGTACACGAGGATTACATCGCAAATCACGAGAAAGAGTTCCGTATCCTATTGTAGCCTTGGTTGGATATACTAATGCGGGTAAGTCTAGTCTCTTTAATGCTCTCAGTAATGCCAACGTAGTTTCTAAAGACCAGTTATTTGCAACATTGGATCCGACCATGCGGAGCATCACATTACCATCCGGTAAGATAGTAATATTGTCTGATACTGTGGGCTTCGTTTCAGAATTACCTTATGAACTGATAGAAGCATTTCGAGCTACCTTAGAAGAAGTCCAGGTTGCTGATTTAATTCTACATGTTCGAGATATTGCGCACATTGATACTGATGTGCAAGGTAAGGATGTAAAAGAGGTTTTAAAAAGTTTGGGCGTCAATTGTGATAATGGGTTAGAAAGTTTTACATCGACCCCATTATTTGAAGTTCTCAATAAAGTAGATCTTCTATCCTTTTCCAAAAGAAACGCCTTGAAGGTTCGGGCAAAACGAAAAACCAAAGAAACATATATAGTTTCGGCGACTGAACGACAAGGGTTGGAAGGGCTTTTAAAAGGAATAGATGTTACATTAACCAAGAGACGCAAGGAAATTGCAATAATATTAGATTGGGAGGAGGGGACATTACTAACTTGGCTTTATAATCATGGCGAAGTTATTGAAAGAACTGATAATGGCCATAGTGTAGAATTAAAGGTTTTGTTGGACCCGGAAGATATAGCTCGTCTAAAAAGGAAAAAACGTTTTTCCGAATAGTTTGAAGCGCTGCTAATATTGATTTTTCAATAAACTCAACGGAATGTAAAGTGTATCAACTTCAGCAGTGATTTCTGGAAAATTATTGGTATTAATTTTCCAATACGTGTGTGTTAACAAATACAAGAGGAGTATCTGGTATAATTAGAGAGTTGCAGAAATTTATGTTCTTTTATCCTAAGCCAAAATATGCTTGCTTATTTATTTTTCAACGTATTTTTCGTTTTTTTCCATAAAGCCTCCAACTCAATTAATGATACGTCTTTGATATTTATTTCCGAAGATTCAAGGGTGCTTTCCATAAACCGGAACCTCGATTGAAATTTCTCGTTTCCTTTCCTCAAGGCTTCATCCGGGTCAATACCTAATTTCCGGGCTACATTAACAATCGAGAAAAGACAGTCACCTATTTCATCAATCAGTCGATCCTCTTCTCTCGCGGGTTTATCTATTTCTTCTTTCAGCTCCGAAATTTCTTCGTGTAATTTATTAAATGCTCCATTAACATCGGGCCAATCAAAACCAACTTGGGCTGCCCTTTTTTGAATTTTATAGGCCCGCACTAGGGAGGGAAGGGCGATCGCGACTCCATCCAAAGTGCCAGCGTTGGGATTTTTTGCTTTACGTTCATTTGTCTTATGTTGTTCCCAATTTTTATTTTGTTCATTTATGTCATTGAATTTCAACGATTCAAACACGTGCGGATGCCGTCTAATCATTTTTTGACTAATGTGTGAACTCACATCATCAAATGTGAATAAATTCTCTTCAGCGGCAATTTGAGACAAAAATATTACTTGCAATAGTAGATCACCAAGTTCTTCTTTCAGATCGTCTGAATTTTGTCTATTAATAGCATCTACTACTTCATAAGCCTCCTCGATTGTATAGGGGGCTATTGTTTCGAATGTTTGTTCGATGTCCCACAAACAACCTGAGTTAGGATCTCGTAATTGTTCCATTATTTGAATTAACTGATCTATTGGCTTTATTGAATCAGTTGATTCAATCTTTGGTCGGTTGTCTTTTTTGTTCTTATTCATTCGTTTATCTAATCCGGGGGAGTTAAGTTCAATTCTCATATCAATATACTATAATAATACTTTGTCGCATAATGTATATTATGATAAATAATAAATTAATCAATCTAAAGTGTTTAATATCAACGAATTAACTCATTCTTTTGAGGTAACAATTAAATATTATTCAATGGTTATAATCATGCCATCATAAGCTAATCTAGCGAATTTTGGCAGTCGTTTTGTTACATTATCATAATCAATTAGGTGAGAAAGGTGGGTCAGGATTAGTCTATTTGGTGCAACCCTTTCAGCCCAATCTAGAGCTTTGTCAATATGGGCGTGTGTTGTATGCGGGTCTTCCCAAAGCGTACCAACCATCCAAGTGTCCACACCCTTTAGGACATCAAAAGTTTTCTGTGGCATTTCTACGACATCGGTTGAATAGGCAAAATTATTTATCCTAAAACCTAACGTCCTCATAAAACCATGATCCTGATCCATTACTTGTATATTCAACTCCCGAATTGAAAATTGATCACCAACTTTGATGTCAAAACGCTTAAGACATGGCTTGTAGAAGAAATTTGAGCCATTTTTTAAGGGTTTTAGAACGTAGCCAAAACGCTTTTCTATATCTTTCCAAGTAGCACTATCTGCATAAGTCGGTATCCAACCCTCTATAAGACGATTGATAGCTCGTAAATCATCAATTCCATGAAGATGATCGGCGTGGCCATGAGTGTATAATAGAGCATCTATTCGCTCAATTTTAGTTGCTAGGAGTTGAGATCGAAGATCAGGAGATGTATCGATTAATAAACGCGTGACATCGTCTTCAACAACAATAGAAGGCCTAGTGCGGCGGTTTCTCTTATTTGTTGAGTTAGCTTTACCCCAACCTTCACCAATCATCGGAGTGCCACCACTATGCCCAGAGCCTAGAACTGTTATTTTCATAATCTAAATTTGCTTTCTGGCTTTCCAAAATAAATGGAAAAAATTTCTAGTTGTTCGTTCTGCTAAATCCTCTGGTGTTACAGAAAAAAGTTCAGCCAGCTTCGACGCCGTATGGACAATAAATGCAGGTTCGTTAGTTTTACCTCTGCGAGGTATTGGTGCGAGAAAAGGAGCATCAGTCTCTATCAAGATATTTTTGAGTGGCACTGATTTTACGGTTTCTCGTAATTCCTCTGCATTATTGAATGTGATTATTCCAGATAGAGAGATGCTCATATCGTGTTTAATAGCACAGTTAGCTAGCTCTTTTCCTGCGCTAAAACAATGGATTACTCCTAGAAAACCGCCTTTTTTTTGCTCTTCATCAAGGATTGATATCATTCGCTCGTCTGCATCACGAGTATGGATAATTATTGGTAACTGGGTTTTCCTGGCTGCGTCTATGTGGATACGAAAACTTCGTTCTTGGGCATCACGGGAAGGAGTATCATAGTAAAAGTCAAGCCCCGTCTCTCCTATCCCAATAACTTTGGGATGTTTGGTTAATTTAACCAACGTTTCGACATTAGTCTCTGTCTCGGAACCAACTTCATGGGGATGAATACCGACTGTACATGCTACATTGGCATATTTTTCAGCGGAGGCTAAAACGTCGGGAAATTCTTGAAGTTTGGTACTAATTGACAGCAAAAATCCTACGCCAGCTTTCTCTGCTCGATAAATTACGCCAGCGATATCCTCAGCTAGACCCTCGTAATTTAAATGGCAGTGGCTATCAACCAACATATTTTTTCCAGAATCATTAGATTTCTTGGTGGATTAAAGGTCTTTTATTCTCATGTGATTTTTGGAATATAACAAGCCCTTTTGGGAAAGATGTTTGAACTTTCGGCACTTCACTAAATGAAAAAAATGTATTAAATTTCCTTAATTTTACGAAATTTAAAAATTACTGTTGATATCACTTTTGGAAGACTATAACAGAAACTAGCGAATTCACCATCTAACCATTCTGAATAAAAAAATTAGAATCAAATAGCTTAAATGACTCAAACATATGAATAAAGGCCCTCTTTCTGGAACACGAGTTATTGACCTAACACGTATTCTTGCCGGACCTCTCTGTACAATGAATCTTGGAGACATGGGGGCGGAAATAATAAAGATTGAGCAGCCTGGAATAGGTGATGAGACTCGACGTTGGGGACCGCCTTTTGTTGAAGGTGAAGCCACTTATTATTTAGGGATAAATCGAAATAAGCGAAGTATGACACTTGACCTAAGGGATGAAAAAGGAAAGGAAATCTTAGGTAAGCTTCTTTTGAAAGCAGATATTCTTATTGAAAATTTTAAGGTGGGAACGCTAGAAAATTGGGGTTTCACTCAAAAATGGATTGAAAAAAACTTTCCGCAATTAATACACTGCTCAATTACGGGATACGGCAATAAAGGAGCAAAAGCTGGTATGCCGGGCTATGATTTTTTACTTCAGGCAGAGAGTGGGTTAATGAGTATCACTGGTGAGAAAGATGGGGGGCCAACTAAACTAGGGGTAGCGATTGTTGATGTTTGTACTGGGCAGTACGCAGCAATGACAATATTGGCTGCTCTAAATTCCCGTCACAATAGTGGAATGGGTCAAAGAATTGATCTTTCTCTTTATGACACTAGTTTGTCGATGCTGATTAACGTCGCCTCCAATTATTTGATGGGTGGTCGAGAAGCCCAGAGATATGGCAACGGTCATCCAAGTATAGTTCCCTATAACATTTTTGACTGTGCTGATGGTCGAATAGCTATTGCTGTTGGCAACGATAATCAATTTTCCAAATTAGCTGAATGTCTTGGACATCCAGAATGGATAGAGAGCAAGCTTTATAAAACCAATTCGGAGCGAGTTAAGAACCGTAATGATATAGAAAATAAAATTTCGACAGTATTGCTGAAGAGATCCATTTCCGATTGGATTGTTTTATTTGAGGCTAATGGTGTTCCCTGCAGTAAAATCAATTCCGTTGCTGAAGCGCTTGAGAGTGATCAGACCAAGGCTAACGGAATGGTCTTAGAACAAAATCATCCAACAGCAGGTAATTTGCGTACCTTGGGTATTCCTTATAATTTTAAAATGACGCCAGCAGAGATAACGATACCACCTCCCCTGTTAGGTGCTGACACCAATGATATATTAACCGACATCGTTGGTTTAACAAAATCAGAGATATGCAAATTGCGAAAGGATGGAGTAATCTAAACTTAAAATAGCTGAGACAAATTTTAAAAAACTGATTTCACTTATAGTAATAATTAGATTACTTTTTCTTCAGTTCCTGATTCAATTGACCTAACAATGGTTTCTAGAATTTGAACGTTGTGAAGAATCTCTTGATTGGTGAACCTGTATGGAGCTTTACCCATAACGGCATCTGCCCAACTTTCGATATTAAGTTTTACAGTTTCGGTCATTTTATAAGTCTGAGTGCGAATCTCATCATCCATACCTCGCCATACTAATGTTGCCGGATCGGGGACGTCAACATTCGAAATTTCTCTATTTTCTATCCAGCCGCGATCGCCAAAGATACTCATCCTTTGATAAAACGGAGTAGTCGCTAATGATGTAAGTGAACCAGAGATACCAGATTTAAAAAAAAACTGCACTGTTAAGACATCTTCGTTTGGAAAATCTTTGGAACGATGGATAAGTTGGGCGTTAATCTTGTCAACTGGGCCTGCTAGAGTTTGCATAAAATCAGTTTGATGGACGCCAAGCGCAGTCATCAAACCGGCAGGGGCTTGTGTAGGGTCTTTTCGCCAACCCTTTGTTGGAATTTTAACCATGTTGTTATATGATACGTTAAATTCTAAATGGAGGATTGTGCCGAGTTCTCCGTTGTCGACGATACGCTTTATTTCTTCGAATGCTCCTTCATATCTTCGTTCATGCCCTATACCTATAACAATCCCTTTAGCCTCCGCTTTGGAAATCATTTGATTAGCCGCCTTGCTGGTTAGGGCAAATGGTTTTTCGCAAAATATTTGTTTATCAGCTCTTAATGATGCAAAAAACATCTCCTCATGTAGACCGTGCGGAGTCGCAATAATTACGGCTTCAATTTCAGGATTGTTAAGAGCGCCAGAGATATCATTATAGAATTTTAAGTCATGTTTTTTGGTAATAGCTATTCCATGTTCTTCCCTAATGTCGACTCCTACTATTATATTAACTCTGGAATTTTCTTTTAGGCTTTCTATTATTGTAGAGCCCCACCAACCGAGACCTATAACGGCTGTTTTTAGCATTAATATTGCTCCATTCAAGATGTGCGCTGATTGAGGTCATGTTTGGTTACATCGCCCATATACATATACCCAGATTCAGCAACGCTGCCAGCATTGCAGTAGACCCCCACTACTTCAATTGGATCCGTTCGACTCAAATTGTAAAGCCAATGCTCAACGCCTTTTGGTATAAAATGAAAATGACCGCCGTGCACTTCCACCCGGTCGGGCCCCGCCCCTGCCAACCCATGTCCGCTAATAATATAATAAATTTCATCGCAATTCTTATGGCAATGCTTCTTGTGAACGGCTCCCGGCATGAATCGCGCCCGGAATAATGTCGATGATGAGCCATTTCTTGCTGAAAAAGGCAATCGAAAATCCGTAATTTTCCACCCGTCACTTTCGTTCATGTTTTCTGGAACAGTATTTTCTATATTGACGATCATACCGTTTTCACGCTCAATCACTTGTTGAGTATTTTCTAAATCAAATTCAGATACAGGATCCGTAATTTCAACACCGGAGGCCGTGACATCCTTCGCGCCAATAAAGAATCCCACCATTAGTGAAGTATGTTCCGGCGAGGTAGAAAAAAAGTGTTCTACACCTTTATTCACACGGCCGCAGTCACCTGGACGAGCCCTCATTCGTTCATTACCAATACCAAGAACTCCGCTGCCGCTTAACAAAATTGAGATCACATCACAATTGTTGTGCCGATATTTTTGTGCTAGTTCGCCAGGTTTAAAAATTGAATAAAAGGCGGTTGAGGAACTTCCTTGTTCATTAGTTATTGGCGTTATGAAAATTGATTTCTCAGGATCATCTTTAACTAAATCCTGTATTGCTATTAATGGATACTTTAAAACCATGAAGCATCCCCTTCTTTTCTAATGAGTTTTTCGCAAATATGCTGTAAATATTTTTAACGATAGCCTGAAATAAAAAGAGGGCAACCAAAAAAAATTATAAAAGTTATACTTCTTCAACATATCTCGGAAAAACACCTTCTGGATCAGGTAATTGGGTGCCGGCAGTCAATCGGCCGATTTCACCATATTGATTGAAATCACGTTTCGATTTGTTGACTCCCACTTGGTCCAACATTTTGCCAGCAGCTTCAGGAACGAAGGGCTGAGAAATCAAGGCTAATTGACGAATAGCTTCAGCTAGTATGTATAAAACCGTATTCATCCTGTCGGGGTCTTCTTTTTTTAAAATCCAAGGAGCCTGTTGGTCAACATAGAGATTTGCAGATCGAATTTCTTTCCATATTTCCTCAAGTGCAATGTGGAACGCCTGTTTATCTAAAGCCTCTCGTACTTTAGGAATTAAAGAGTCAACTCCGATTAGGAAACTGGTATCGTCATCGCTAAAAACACCTGGTTCTGGTACCTGTCCCTTACAGTTTTTGTTTATCATAGATAAAACTCGCTGAGCTAGGTTACCGAAGTCGTTTGCTAAATCACCGTTCATTCGAGTCACCATAGCGGAACGAGAAAAATCTCCATCATTTCCAAAAGGTACTTCGCGCAGAAGAAAATAACGAATTTGATCAAGACCATATGTTTCCATCAATTCTAATGGGTCGATTACATTTCCTAAGGATTTGGATATCTTTTTGCCTTCATTAGTCCACCAGCCATGAGCAAAGACACGCTTTGGCGGTTCCAATCCAGCAGCTAGGAGAAAGGCTGGCCAGTATACAGCATGAAAGCGGAGAATGTCTTTGCCTACCATATGCAAATCTGCTGGCCAAAACTGAACATAATCACTCGTATTTATATCTGGATAGCCAACTGCTGTTATGTAATTTGTCAGAGCATCAAGCCATACATACATGATATGATCACTATTACCAGGAACTGATACCCCCCATTTAAATGACGTACGGGAAACAGATAAATCCTGCAATCCTCCCTTGACAAAACTTATCACTTCGTTTCGGCGGGTTAGTGGTAGAATAAAATTAGGATTTTTTTCATAAAACTTTATTAGTCGGTCTTGCCAATCAGATAATCTGAAGAAATAACTTGGTTCCTCAACCCAATCGACACCAGCTCCGGTTGGAGCTACTTTCTTCCCATCTTTGTCTTTAATTAACTCATTTTCGCCATAAAAAGCTTCATCACGGACTGAATACCATCCTGCATAACTCCCAAGATAAATATCCCCCGCCTTTGTTAAATTCTTCCAGATTTCTTGACAGGCAATTTTATGACGATTTTCTGTAGTACGTATAAAATCGTCGTTGGAAAAATCCATCTTCGTCGCAAGATCTCGAAAATTCTGTGAGACTTTATCTGTAAAAAACTGTGGATCAACGCCAGCTATTTTTGCTGATTCTTCGACTTTTTGACCATGTTCATCTGTCCCGGTAAGAAACTTTACATTAAACCCATCTAAGCGCTTAAAGCGAGCCAATACATCACAAGCTAATGTTGTATAAGCATGTCCTATGTGAGGTGCATCGTTGACATAATAAATTGGCGTTGTGATATAATACGGCGTTTTAATCGTCATTATAATATATAGCTCTAAAGATTGGAGACACTTTTGATAGCAATAAAGGTATTTAAGATTACTTGTTTCGGTTCCAAATTTACTCTTTTTGTCGTATTAAGTAGATGGGTAGTGTTGTCCCATACCTGAATCCAAGGATCAAGACTGCTATCCTTATTGATGGCCGCACGTTTAATAATGTCCACTAACCAACGATTAATGAGGTAAAAAGTGGTCTCAAATTTTTCACCTGATGTATCACGATTGATTTTGTCTGAAAATTGATGCACAAGCGCAATATCAAGTTGCGGTAACGATTTTAGGATATCATTGATGTCACCGTAGATTTCGAGTCCCCCACGTTCAGATAATTCAAGTGCGAGCCCAATACTACCATCTGAAACTTCGGCTAGCTTTTGTGCGTCTTTAGCGGTCATCCCAGAGGAATATTTGCACAGCAAAGTCCTGATAGTATCCTTGGATAGGGAGTTCAACCTAAGCCTTCGACAACGGGACCGAATAGTAGGAAGTAATCTGCCGGGATTATGAGAAACCAACAATAATATCGCGTTTTTGGGCGGTTCCTCTAAAATCTTTAATATGGCGTTTGCAGCATTAGGGTTCAATTCATCGGCGCTATCAATTACGATGACACGCCAGCGGCCTTCAGCTGGTGTCTTCGATAGAAAAGAAACAGCTTCTCTAACTTCATTAATCCTAATTTCATTTCGCCGCTTGCCCGTTTTCTCGTTAATACTGCGCTCAATCTTTAAAAAGTCAGAATGTCCGCCCGAAATTATACGACGACATACAGATTCCGTTATATTCGTTGCCAAGTTGGTCACACCTTCTTGAGGTGACTCTTTTCCCAATAAGATATTACCCTCTTGAAACATTTCATTTCTTGATAGTAAAAAGCGGGAAATTCGATAAGCTAATGTTGCTTTTCCAATTCCTCGCGGACCGCAAATAAGCCACGCGTGCGGCAGTCTACCTGAATTATATGAGTTCAAGAATTGGTATTCTTCATTTATATGATCCAATAAATCCGGATTGGAAATTGGCAAAAATTTTTCGATATCCATATTCGAGTCACTTACGTCCATGGATTCCAAACCTCTCACAAACCAGAATTCGGATTTCCGATTGGATTGTTTTGATATTTTTTTTTGAATCGATTATGAAGCTGCGTTTGTCACTATTTCGTGCAATTTGAAGAAATCCTTTACGCAATCTATTATGAAAATTAGAGCTCATGCGTTCATAGCGGTCCTCTTTCTTTCCATCTTCGCTCAGTTCTCGGGATGCCCTATTATTTGCTCGAATTAATCCATCTTTGGGCGCTAGGTCCAATAGAATAGTCATGTCTGGTTCGAGGTTTCCTGCTACAAAACGGTAAAGTTCATCAATTAATTTCTTACTAATCCTATGCCCGTATCCTTGATAGGCCATTGTGGAATCAAAAAAACGGTCAGATAATACCCATTTACCCTTTCTCAAAGCAGGAAGAATGATTCTATTAATATGATCTCGGCGCGCTGCAAAATGGAGTAATGTTTCGGTCACAGCGTCCCAACGATCGGTTCCACCAGCAACTAAGAGAGCTCGGATTTCCTCTGCTCCTGGTGAGCCACCCGGTTCTCTAGTGAGTTTTGTTTCAATTCCACGGTTTCTTAGATAATCGGATAAAAGCCCTATTTGGGTCGTTTTGCCGGTACCTTCACCTCCTTCGAAGGTTATAAATTTACCCTTGGCCATAACTTACATCTCAACAATAGAATTTAAGGTTACTTGATCTTGTTTTAATCCGATTCACCCCATAGCAAATATTCAATTGCCTTGCCTAACCTTGAGAACGTGTTCAATTTATTCACGCTCTCCCCGGATATTAAAGGTCGTTCGAGGTTGGGCCGATTGGGTATTTCAATTCTTAGTTTAGCTAAAACATCGCCTTTTTTTATCGGTGCAGAAACAGGTGTTTGCATTACTATCTTAACCTTCATTCCTCTTCGTGCTATTCGGGGTAATGTTAACATTAGATCTTTTTCAATCAATAAAGGAATATAATCTTGATCGCCCATCCAGACTTTTGCCTTCGTAACAACTTCTCCTTTTTTGAATAAAGAGTAGTTGCTAAACTCCCGAAAGCCCCAATCAAATAATCTTTCAGTCTCAATAGCTCTAATTTTTTTTGATGCCAAACCATTAATAACCAGTATTAAACGACGGTCCTTACGGATGGCACTAGCGGTAAGGCCATAGCCGCCAGCCTCCGTGTGTCCGGTTTTTAGGCCATCAGCCCCAATATTCTGATAAATAGCAGGGTTGCGGTTACCTTGTTTGATGCCGTTATAGGTGAAAGTAGTTTCGGCATAATAGTGATAATATTCGGGAAAGTCTCTGATTGTCGCGGCAGCTAGAATTGCTAAGTCTCTAGCAGTTGTTTCGTGCCCCGGATCTGGCCAGCCACTTGCATTGGTAAAATTAGAATTAGTCATACCCAGTTTCTTGGCTGATGAATTCAACTCTTCAGCAAAGGTTCTCTCTGTACCCGACAGACCTTCAGCGACAACAATAGTTGCGTCATTACCTGATTGGACTATAATTCCGCGGATTAAATCTTCAATTTTTACCCGTGATTTTAGCGAAACAAACATTTTAGAGCCCTTCTTTCGCCAAGCTTTTTCGCTTACACTAAATGTATCTGTCAACGATAATCCGCCGTCTTTCAAACGCCCAAAAAGTTTGTAGATTGTCATGATTTTGCTCATGGATGATGGCGTCATTAATTCGTCTGCATTTTTTGAAAATAAAACAGTGTCTGTAGTCATATCTATTAAGATAGCTTGTTTACTCGGAGTTTCTAAAGCAGAGAGCGGACTTATATTTGAAACAAATATGATTAAAATAAATAATATTGAATACCGCGTAACCACCATCATAACTCCAACCATTCGAATAAAGGCGCTAGGGATTAATTATCATATGTTCCTAAGGCCCTAAAGCCTAATTTAGGGCCTTATGATTTCATCATTCGTATTAAGGCGTATACAGAAGTTTATAATATTCAATTAGTCAACAACGATACGTGCATTATTAAATCCCGCTCTAATTACGCGTTCCAAAATTTTGTCCGCATTCTCCAGAACATTTATTGGTCCGGCTCGAACCCGAAAAAATTCTTTTCCTCTAATTTTAACAGAAGTTACCTTCACATTACCTAGTTCAGTAAGTCTAGCTGCCGTGCGATTAGCATAATCGTATCGTGTGAAGGCTCCAGCTTGCACATACATGTTAGTTGTAAATACTGGCTTATTAGTCACTTCAACCGCAGAATTGGAAGCCCCAATAGAGGGTGGTTTGGGAATATCATAAGCCATTTTTCTCGGTATATATTTTATATCAACTTTTGTTGATTTTATACCTGGGGGCGGTGCTAAGGCTTTGCTGGCTACTTGAGGTTTGCCTACATTTGTATTTTGGTGTATTGGAGTACCAATTCTAGCTAAAGCTTCACCATTCTTGAGATTGTGGGCAATCATTCGACTTTGTTTGCTTAAAACTTGGACCCTCACGCGCGCGGTACCTTTGCGATGAAAGCCTAAAAGTTGAGCTCCTCTCCTTGACATATCAATAATGCGACCAAATGCATACGGCCCTCTATCATTTACTGTAACTTTTATTGACCGTCCATTTTCAAGATTTGTAACCTGAACAATACTGGGCATTGGAAGCGTTTTGTGTGCTGCTGTTAGTGCATTTTGATCATAGGTTTCTCCGTTTGCTGTCAATTTTCCATTAAAGCCAGGCCCATACCACGAGGCAACCCCTGTTCGATCATAATTATAATCAACGGCCGGATAGTACCAAACACCTTTTATTTTGTATGGATTACCAACTTTGTAACTTCCCTTCTTTTTGGGCTTAGGACCATCTTTTATTATTTTTTTTGCGGTATGGACGATTAATTCAGTTTGCGCACAAGCACCAAGAAAAATGAGTAAAAAAAGCAATAAACTAAATCTTGAGTACAAAACAATTCCAATCAATAACAGGCTAAAAATATCCCATTTGCTTACATGGAAAACGTTAACAGGCCCTTTCTAAAATTTTTCATGAAAAAATTATAGGTGATTTCCAATTTGATCGGCCAGCAGGCCAACTGCAACTGCAAAGAATGTTGATCGGTTCCATTTCAAAGTAACGTTGTAATTATGATAGACCATAAAATCTTGGCCATTTTTTTCTGTTCGTTTGTTCATTGCACGTACAATAAAGGCTTTAAGATTTCTATTCGGTAAATCTTTGCCATTAATGCGCCTTACGCCAAGTTTTTGCCATTCTTGGATATTTTTTTTTATTTTTTTTGAAATAAGTGAAAAATTAAAATTTTTGGGTAAATTCACTGCCCTGCCCCAGGTCTGATCACCCCTCCATCCCGATTTAGAGAGATAATTAGCTGCTGAGGCAAAAGCATCGCCTTTACTATTCCAAATATCTCTCTTTCCGTCTTTATCATAATCTACTGCAAAATTCTCAAAGCTTGAAGGCATGAATTGAAAATTACCCATGGCTCCAGCCCAGGATCCTTTCATTTGTTCATAACTAATATGGCCCTGATTTAAAATTCTCAACGCGCCAAATAATTCACCCCTGAAAAATTTACTTCGGCGTCCATCAAAGGCTAGTGTTGCCAATGAATGAATAACTGAGAATCCACCAAAATGTCTTCCATAACTAGTTTCTACGCCCCAAAAAGCCACAATAAATCGCGGCTGAACCCCATATTTTTTACCTATGCGGTCTATTAATTTCTTATTTTCTAGATATTTTATTTTTCCACGTTTTATTCGAGACTTTGGAATGACATGCTTTAAATATTGAGGAAAAGTCAGAGTAAATTCTGGTTGGTGTCGATCAAGTTCAATAATCCTGGCAATTGGCATAAAATCCTTAAATGCTTTATCGAAGATCCGTTCTTTAATACCTTTCCCGAGTGCTTCTATCCGGAGCTCACGTAACCAGTCAGCTAAAATTTTTTCTGCATTACTCTGACTTGGGGAAATAAAAATTAAAATAAACACCAATCCTAATATTATTGATTTTGCATAAAATCCGGGAATGAAACGACTCATTAAATTTCCTTAAATTTGTGGTTTTGGAAAAAGCTCATTTGTACGACCTGACAACCAATAAAACGTTAATCCTAAACATTCATGCAAAGCCAATGAAAACATACTTAAGTTCTGCATAAAATTTAAGCCAACCTCCAATTTTATATGAGGGTGAGTTTGGTAATCAACTGGATAGGCTAAAACATTCCATTCTTGTTTCCGAAACGTAGCTATTGTTCGGGGCATATGAAAAGCCGAAGTGATGATCAACCAACGTTGTGTAGGGGTCGGATTTACGAGTCTTTTTAAAAGGGATGCATTCTCAGCCGTATTTCTTGACTGACTTTCAAATATGACACGGCTGGGATTAAGATTTAACGATAGCAGCAGAGGATCAACAAAATCTGCTTCTTTAAGAGATTGATTGCTTAAAGTACCTGAGCCGCCCGATAACACTAATTTAGCATTTGGATATAGTTTTGAAAGGCGGGCGAATTCTGTTATTCGTTCAACTGCCCCATTGATGGCAATTTGCCCTCGGCTTTTTGTCATGAACTGATTTACCACACCACCGACAACAATAATTCCATCAATATTTTTTGGTAGAGAAGCAACACCTGGAAAACGATTCTCGAGATTGTTGATAATAATTTTTCCAGTTGGAAATAAAGTCACTGCTAGTGAGCAAACAGCCATTAAAGTGGCAAGGAACTTCAACAACCTATACCATTTCATCCAAACAAAAAGGCATGATAGACAAATTCCTAAGAATAAAATATTACCTGGATCGGCAAAGAACCAAAGCACCTTAGATAAGAAAAAAAACATTTTTAGCGATACCTAGATTAAGAAAAAGTTTGTACACGAATTATATCAATATTACTTAGCATCTTATGTACAACTTTTAAAAATTATAATATTTTCTAAATTTATAGGTTGCAATCGTGCGGGGCGGTGCTGATATGGATCAATTAAGTAAAAACACTGTAGGATCATCGGGGTCAAAAGCATGATTAAAAAACACGTGAATAATCTTCGATCTCAGCGCTGGTATAAGCCAAATAACATGCGAGGAGTGAGCGCCCGGGCTCGTTCTCGACAGATGGGATTTGGCCCTGAGGATTTAAACGATAAACCATGTGTTGGGATTATCAATACATGGAGTGATATGAATACTTGTCATTCTCATTTTAAAGATCGTGTTGAGCAGATTAAAAGAGGAGTATTTCAGTCGGGAGGATTCCCTATCGAATTACCCGCCATGTCGCTCGGCGAAATATTAGTTAAACCAACTACAATGCTTTATCGAAATTTTCTTGCCATGGAAGCCGAGGAATTGATGCGTTGTCATCCCATAGATGGTGTTGTTTTAATGGGGGGGTGTGACAAAACGACACCAGCTCTTTTAATGGCGGCCCTTTCTATGAATATCCCCGCAATTTACATGCCTGCGGGACCAATGTTGCGAGGATACTTTGAAGGGGAAACATTGGGAAGTGGAACCGACGTATTACGATATTGGGCAGATTACCGGGCTGGTTTGGTCGACGAAAAAAAACTCGAAAACGTAGTTGGAGGGATGTCCCGTTCTGCAGGAACTTGTATGGTAATGGGAACGGCGGCAACGATGATGGCCGCAGCTGAAATCCTCGGAATGACCCTGCCCGGAGCCTCTTCAATACCGGCGGTTGACACAGCCCATGCATTAATGGCATCGGCATGCGGGCGGCGCATAGTTGAAATGGTTTGGGAGGATTTGAAGCCAAGGGATATTATGACAGCGTCATCCTTCACTAATGCCACAGTAATTGATATGGCTATGGGAGGTTCAACCAATGCAATTATTCATTTAATAGCTATAGCCGGTCGAGCGGGTATAAAACTTGACTTAGAGTTCTTTGACAATATTTCTAAGAAAACACCGGTTCTTGCCAATATTAAACCTTCGGGTAAATTTCTAATGGAAGATTTTTATTATGCGGGAGGAATTAGAGCTTTAATGAGCCGACTCGACACACTGCTCGATTTATCCCAGATTAGCGTAACAGGCAAACCACTTGGGGAGGACTTAGCAAATCAGGAAGTATTTCGTGAAGATGTAATAAATTCTCTTGATGATCCACTTTTTCCTCAAGGTGGTACGGCTATTTTACGTGGAAATCTTGCGCCTGATGGTTGCGTAATTAAACAAACTGCTGCTGATCCAAAGTTTCATCACCATATTGGCAAGGCGTTGGTTTTTAAGGACTATGCCGATCTTAATCTTCGAATTGATGATTCAAGTCTTGATGTCGATGAGAACTCGGTCCTAGTCTTGCAAAATGCTGGGCCTATTGGGGCGCCGGGCATGCCGGAATGGGGTATGCTCCCGATACCCAAAAAGCTTTTGAAAAAGGGCGTTCGTGATATGGTTAGAATATCTGATTGTAGAATGAGTGGAACGGCTTACGGCACCTGTGTTCTTCATGTTGCACCAGAAGCAGCTATTGGAGGTCCATTAGCGCTAGTTGAGACCGGAGACATTATCGAACTTGATATTTCAAAACGTAAACTTCACCTCCAAGTTTCTGAGGAAGAACTTGGAAAACGCCGAGCTCGCTGGAAACCACCAATTTTTCCGGCTACAAGAGGATACACGGCTCTTTATGCAAAACATGTTACTCAAGCGAACGAGGGGGCTGACTTTGATTTTCTTCATGCGGGTGATGAAACGCCGGAACCCCTTATATTCTAAAAAAACACTTGAGTTGTATTTTACTTCATTTCGCCTTATCTAAATTCACGGCCAGTCCAGGATTAAAATTTTCAAAATTGGTTGCGGTAAATCTAGGTTCATTAAGAAAAAGTCAGTACTAATTGATACTAGGATTGCTCCCGACAGCGATGAAAAGATTCCAATCAGTACCCATTTACTGAATGCTTCATGGTTTCTATTGATAAACCAAGAAAAAATAACTTGAAATATTACAGTTGTTTGTTGGATAGGAGCTACAACGCTTACCGGAGCAACGGTAAGTGCGGTATATCTCATCAACTGAGAGATACCGATGAGAATTGCCGAGAAAGAAAACCATCGAAATGAAACAAAGGAAATTGACATAACATTTCTTATTCTCGAAGGGCTAGAAATGACTAATAAGATGATAAAGGTGGCAGCGCTATACGAAACGACCGCTCCGGCAACACCTAAACTATAATTGTTAGTGCCAATTGCCGCTCGTACAAAGACTGGGCTGGCTCCAAATCCAAAAGCCGAGAAAACCGCAAAAATTATGCCTTCTGTGTATTTTGGGATGAACTTAACTCGTGAGGCCGAGTTTTCTTCATTTTGTTTTTGCATCGTGTTTTTAAATTTTTGACGATCTCGCATCATGATCAGCGGGCCAAAGATTACTAGCACTATTCCAAGGAACCGCAAGGGTGAAAGTGTTTCGCCCAAAAATATTATAGCTAAGATAAGTGACAATATCACACTACATTGTTGGAGTGGGCGAACAAATAGTCCGCCCATCGCCTGAGTTGCCCGAATATTGCAATATCGACCAAATGCAAAATGCACTCCTCCAGCAATAGCAAGTAAAACATAACTCTCAGTTGAAAATTGCCAGATTTGATCAAACGAACCAAAAAGAATAGAAATTAACAGGAAAAACGGTAAACCAAGAGCGAGCGAAACCGATATCCCTTGAAGGACACTGCCTGTCAAAACTCCTCGACGAACAGAGACTGCGTTTAAACCAAAGAACGCAGCTGAGGCAAAAGATAATAAAGTGCCTAACACGTTAAATGCCTAAAGTTTTGGCTAATAATTACTCGTGAGGTCCCCAAGCCCTTTTTACAGCCGGCCTATTCTCGATTGAATCATGCCACCGCTTAAGGTGAGGGTATTTAGAAAATCCTATCCACTTCGGATCACCATAAATATGTGCATCAGAGAACATAGAAATATCAGCGATCGAGAAATCACCAGCCATATATTCGTTGTTCTCAAGATGGTTGTTAAGGCAACCAAACATATCGTGCATTACTCCGTCATAGTGTTTTTTTCCTGGCGGTATATCTTCGGGTGAGCGGATCATAAAGAAACCATATTGTTGAGAAAGTGTTGTGAATTGGGCCGAACCAAAAAACAGCCATTGATCAACTTTCAATTGGATTAACGGATCCGACGGGTATAACGGTTCTGGTGTTTTAGACGCGACGTATTTTAGAATTGCTCCCGACTCACATAGAGAGATTGTTTGCCCACCTGGTCCATCGTGGTCGACTATCGCAGGTATTTTGTGATGAGGGCTAATTTTTAAATAGTCTGAGTTGAACTGTTCTTTTTTTGTTATATCGACAGGCTTTATTGTATAATCTAGACCACTCTCTTCCATCATGTGCCGGGCTTTATAGCCGTTATCTGTTGTCCAAAAATATAAATCAATCATGATACCCTCTTTCTTAACTATTATCTTTCTAACTCAAAAATATATTTCATTAATTAAAAAGTCTGTTATGAATTTTTAGTTGAATAATTGCATATGGTTTGTAACTATTCAAAAAGAAATCTATATGGAGCTAAATTAAATATTTTCTAGTTAGAAAATTTTTTTTTCAGGAACGCGTTTATCTAATTTAGCTCAATTTCTGAAGGGACGTTACCTATGCCATACGATCAAGACTTTAATTTTAGCTCTTTTGTGCAAGACGACCGTGTACATAAGGCTTGTTATGCTGACGAAGATGTTTTCAAAGAAGAATTAAGAAATATTTTTCACAAATCATGGATTTACGTCGGTCACGAAAGCCAAGTACCTAATGCTGGAGATTACTGGACGACTTGGGTTGGCAAAGAGCGTATGATTCTATGTAGAGAGAATGACGGAGGTGTTCATGTTCTTTATAACCGCTGTCCTCATCACGGAGCATTGATTTGTAATAATCATACGGGCAATTCAGGAAATAAGAATGCGTTCAGATGTCCATATCACGCATGGCAATTTAATATGGATGGATCCCTTCGTAATGTTCCAATGAAGGACGGTTACAAAGGAATTATTGACCTTAAGGACCCCCAACTACAGATGAAACGTGCGGAAAGGCAAGATACGTATCGAGGATTTGTATTTGCGAGCTTAACTAAAGAAGGTCCCGATCTGGAAACTTGGCTCGGTGTTGGAGGTAAGTCTGCATTTGACGATATTTGCAATCGATCACCTGAAGGTGAATGCGAGATTGTGGCTAATTGTTTCCGAATTATTCAACATTCAAATTGGAAAATTTTTCTTGAAAATCAATTGGATGCGGTTCACCCATCAATCACTCATCACTCAACGGGTGATGCAGCTTCTGAAATGGAAAAGATTTATAAAGAAGAAACTGGAGATGAACCTCCTATAGGTTACAAGTTTTTATCGGATTTTACGCTTCCATACGAAATTTGGGACAGTCTAGATACCATAGGTTACCCGTATGGCCATACTCAACTTGCCGGCTATATGGGTCTTCGCCCTCGTGATCCTGTTACCTTAGCTCACGAGAAAGTGTTAACTGACGCTTATGGTGAAAAAAGAATGGATGAGATTTTATCGACGAATATTCACCACGTGTTAGTTTATCCCTGTCTATCGGTTCAGCCCCCGCTTCAACAGTTGCGAGCTGTCCGCCCTTTGGCAGCGAACAAAACCTTAACCGAAATTTGGCATTTTAAATTAAAAGGCGCTCCAGAGGGTATATATGAACGATCACTTGCTTATTATTATCTTGTTAATTCACCCTCTACAATGGTCAACGCAGATGATCTTAATAATTTTCGGGCATGCCAAGAAGGCCTTTCTCTTACCGAAGGTGGTGATTGGGTTAGTCTTCACCGTAATGTCGGACAAGATCCAGTAAAAAATGGTGTTACCACTTCTGTCACTGGGATGAGCGAACAACCCATGCGGAATATGTTTGCTGCCTGGAAGGAATACATGAGTGTAGGAGCATAAAATGCCTAAAGATAATTCTATGCAAAATTCAGTAGTTATTCAGCATGAGGTTGGACAATTTTTATATAAGCAAGCGGACATCCTGGATGAGCGAGATTGGGATTCATGGTTGGATTTATTCACTAAAGATGGAAAATACTGGATGCCAGTCAGTCCGGAACAAGAATCTGGAGAAGGAGTTCCGAACATTTTCTACGAAGATAAATATCTTATGGATATGCGTATTCGTCGTGTCGAGCATCCATATGCTCATTCGCAAAAAGCTGGTCACCGGACCAGTCACGTAGTGTCAAATGTCATTATCGATGATGTGAATAAGAAAACAGGAGATATTAAGTGTCGTTCGCGTTTTCACATGGTTGAATACCGTTTAGAAACTCAACGTTATTTTGCAGGTAAATATACCCATCACCTGGAAAAAACAGAAGGTTCCTATCGTATTAAACTGCAAAGAGTTGATATTGCTAACGTTGAGGGTCCTTTTGATTATGTGATGCAAGTCTGGTTGTAAGTTTGTCTAAACAATCAACCTTTTGCCCACTAAATAAATACCTATACCAACAGTTATCGACGGAAGCGTTCCATAGCGAGCAAAAAATATTGCCCCTAGTGTAGCCCATACTTCAATTAGCGTAGCTGGATTTTTCCATTGACCAGAAGGCAATAGGATCAAAGGACTACAAATAGCAGACAAAACGGCTATCGGTACCAAAGATAAAAATTTAAGGGTGATAGGTGCCAGTTTGCGATTGGAAAATAGTAATAAACTTAAGGCTCTGATGGGAAATGTGGCCATTGTCATTACTGTGATTACCGCGATTACAGACATTATGCTGGATTACCCGGGTTAGATGCAAAATATTCATATGAAATTGTTACGGCTATAGCAATTATTGTAGAAATAATAAGGCCAGATTGATGTGGCAAATCAGACAACATAACAGAAAAAAAAGCAGCTAATAATGAACACAGTACACTGCTTTTTGTTTTGATTTGTGGGACAATTATGGCTATGAGCGCCGGAACCATTAAAAATCCTAAGTTTAGCTGGATATATTCTCTTAATTGGCTATTAAAAATTAATCCAATCAATGTCCAAATTTGCCAATTAACGTACATAGCTAATGCCGCGCCCCAGAAATAACCTGATTTTATAAATTGAAATTTGCTCACAACTGCAAACGCTTCATCTGTCAAAAAAAATGACATGAATATTTTTTGTCCGGAATTTGCCCCGGAGAGCCGGGGAGCTAATGCCGCCCCATATAGGGCATGTCTGAGATTTATTAAGAATGTTGTG
>CAZXSC010000010.1:0-43244 GCA_964643045.1 uncultured Rhodospirillaceae bacterium | reverse complement strand
TAGAAATATAGAAATAGGCGATGTCTAATCTTAAAGAATTAAAAAACCGTATTACTAGCGTTAAATCTACGCAAAAAATCACGTCTGCGATGAAAATGGTGGCGGCTTCGCGTTTAAAGCGTGCTCAAGAGGCTGCTGAAAATGCACGTCCTTATGCAGAGAGAATGGAGCGTATGATGGCGTCTATTCTTCAAGATCCTGGAGCAATCCGTAGTGGGAGTAAGTTATTGGGTGGTACAGGGTCGGATAATAAACATCTGATTGTAGTTGTGACTTCAGACCGTGGGCTTTGTGGCGGCTTTAATTCGAACATTTCAAGAGAAACAATACGGCGAATCCATGAACTCAAACAAGACAACAAAAGTGTAAAACTTCTCTGTATTGGTCGTAAGGGTCGTGACCAGCTTAAACAGGAATTTGGTGATGTTATTATTGAAACATATGAAGGTATAGGCAGGACTGGTGTGCAGTTTGAAGAAGCGCAGGTGATAGTGGAAAAAATTTTATCTATGTTCGATTCGGACGAATTTGATGTATGCACTATTATTTATAATAAATTTGTCTCTGTGATCTCACAGGAAGTGACCCCTTCGCAGATTATTCCTGTGCAGCTACGAGAAGATGACTCTGATTCGTTTAATGATAACTCTTCCGAAGAGGTTGTGATAGAAGCTAGCTTCGAATTTGAACCCTCTGAAGCGGAAATTCTAGTTAACCTACTTCCATCCAATTTATGCGTTCAAATTTTTCGCGCGCTATTAGAAAGTTCCGCTTCTGAACATGGAGCTCGAATGTCTGCGATGGATAATGCAACGCGTAATGCGGGTGAGATGATTGATGACCTTTCGTTGATTTATAATAGATCGCGACAAGCAAAAATAACTAGTGAATTGATTGAAATTATTTCGGGCGCCGAGGCGCTCTAATTCAACAGGAGTTGATGGTTATGTCTAAAAATATTGGCAGAGTTTCCCAAATTATGGGTGCAGTGGTAGATGTTAAATTTGGTGAAGAACTTCCGCAAATTTTAAATGCGCTTGAGGTTGATAATCAGGGCAGTCGGCTGGTTCTTGAAGTGGCTCAACATCTTGGTGAATCTCAAGTTCGGACCATTGCTATGGATACCACAGACGGTCTTGTACGTGGTGCAGAGGTCTTTGATACGGGCTCGCCAATCGTTATGCCAGTTGGACCCGCTACGCTAGGGCGTATTCTTAACGTTGTTGGTGAGCCCGTTGACGAGCGTGGGCCAATTGACAGTAGCAATACGTTGCCTATTCATCGCCCTGCGCCAGAATTCAATGATCAGTCGACGGAGACGGAAGTGTTGGTGACAGGTATCAAAGTTGTAGACTTGATTGAGCCTTATCCAAAGGGCGGAAAAATTGGGCTATTTGGTGGTGCAGGTGTCGGTAAAACTGTCATTATAATGGAGCTGATCAATAACATTGCAAAGGGTCACGGTGGTTATTCGGTATTTGCTGGTGTTGGTGAACGTACTCGTGAAGGTAATGATCTTTATCACGAAATGATTGAATCGGGAGTAATACAACTTGATGGGTCAGGTTCAAAAGCGGCACTTGTTTATGGTCAGATGAATGAGCCGCCAGGTGCCCGTGCTCGCGTTGCACTATCTGGCTTAACGTTAGCTGAATACTTTCGTGATCAAGAAGGTCAGGATGTACTTTTCTTTGTTGATAATATTTTTCGTTTTACACAAGCGGGATCAGAAGTTTCAGCTTTGCTGGGCAGAATACCCTCTGCCGTAGGTTATCAGCCGACATTGGCAACCGACATGGGTGCTATGCAAGAACGAATTACATCAACTCACAAAGGATCAATTACTTCGGTTCAGGCTATATATGTGCCTGCCGACGATTTAACCGATCCGGCCCCTGCAACGTCGTTTGCGCATCTTGATGCGACTACCGTGTTGTCCCGACAAATTGCCGAGCTTGGTATTTATCCAGCTGTTGATCCACTTGATTCAACGTCAAGGATTTTAGATGCTTCTATTGTGGGTGAGGAGCATTATACAGTAGCTCGCGAAGTTCAACGCGTTCTACAAACTTATAAAAACCTTCAAGACATCATAGCAATTTTAGGCATGGATGAATTATCTGAAGAAGATAAACAGACCGTTGCCCGAGCACGCAAGATTCAAAGGTTTCTAAGTCAACCATTTCACGTAGCTGAAATTTTTACCGGTACTCCAGGAGTTTTTGTACCTCTTGAAGATACTATTAAGGCCTTTAAGGGGATCGTTGCGGGTGAATACGATCACCTTCCAGAGGCGGCATTTTATATGGTTGGAACAATAGAAGAGGCTGTTGAAAAAGCCTCAAAAATTGCACAAGAGGCCGCATAGTAATGGCCGATGAAGCTGACAAAAAGGTCGCATTTGAGCTAGTAACACCAATGGCATTCGCTGTTTCAGAAGATGTGGATATGGTAGTGGTTCCTGGTAGCGATGGAGATTTTGGTGTTTTATTTGGTCACACACCAGTTTTAACTACCGTACGTCCTGGTGTGATTGATATGTATACCGAGGGTAATATTACCAAATCTCTTTTTGTTGAAGGTGGTTTTGCTGAGGCCAATGCCGAGCGGTGTACAGTCTTGGCCGAAGCCGCGATCGATCTAAATGATATTTCTATCAGTGAAGCGGAAACCCGACTTGTAGCAGCTCGTGAAAATGCAAATGAAGCTGATGAATTGGCTGTAAACAGAGAGGTTATTATTGCAGAAGCACTGGTTCAGGCTGTTGGCAGGAATGCTACACACCATTAAATGCAATTTACGGCAATATGTTTGCGACAGGCCATTTATTTAAATGGATTTTCTATTGGCTCTTGCGTAACTTATCTTTCATCTAAAAGACTGACGTTGGACAGGCAAATGTCTTTTTGCTATAAAATCAGAACTTGAGTTCTATGAGGTTACTTATGAAAAACAGTAACGGCGATACCTCCTTTGATGAAGAAAATGTTTCGGCTTCGGTTTCTATCGAGGAGCAAATACTTAGAAGCGTTGCCGATCGAAATTGGTCAACTCAGCTAAAAATTGCGTTAAGTTGCCGTAAATTGGCAATTGAGGGGCACGGCCAGACGTTGGCAGGTCAAGTTACGGTTCGGGCAGGGAATAATACTTTTTGGACAAATCAACTATTGGGTGGATTCGCTAATCTTACTCAAAATACAGTCGTTCGTTTTAATGATAATTTAGACGTTGTTGAAGGTAATGGGATCCCTAATCCCGCTGTGCGGTTCCACCTTTGGGTGTATAAAGCAAGGCCAGATATTAACGCTATTGTTCACACCCACCCACCTTACGCGTCAGCTCTAGCGATGACGGGTAAAGAATTAGCAGTGGCGCATATGGATGCAGCCATGTTTTATAATGATTGTGCATTTCTACCCGAATGGCCTGGTGTACCTCTCGCCGATGAGGAGGGTAAACTTATATCTGAGGCACTGGGTGAAAAGACGTCTTTATTACTTGCAAATCACGGCCTGATGACGACTGGAAAAAATTTGGAAACGGCTGTCTATTTGGCAATACAGTTTGAACGCGCAGCCCGACTTCAATTATTAGCGGAGAGCGTTGGAGACATAAAGGCAGTAAAAGATGAATATGCATCAGAGGCTCATGACTTTTTGTTGAGTGAAGGTGTCGTTATTGGACAGTTCTATAGTTGGGCTGATCGACTATTACGGGAACAACCCGATGTTGCGGATTAACGATCGGAGTGAGAAAAGTTATCTTTTTCAAGTAACCAAGATGTTGCCAGCCCAAAAAAAAGTCCCCAGAATGGTGCGCCTATATTAAAAATCGATTGATCCACTATAGTTACTAGAAATGAGATCAATGCGCCTAGCGAAAAATTTCCTTTAAAAGATACAACGAAGGAGGCCTGTAAAACACGAAGTAAGGCGAGGCCCGCTAGGGTTGAAATAAAGGCGGGTGGCGTGGCAAGCATAAGTTTTGTAAATAATGGTGCATATAAACCAAATAGAATCGCAAGAAGGCAAATAACGAACGCGGCGACATACTGTTCCTGCCGCCTGCCTCCACTCGATAAGATGGCATTCACCGGTCCAGTCAAACATGTCGATACTGCGCCAAAAATTGCCGAAATAATTGAGCCCATTCCACATGCGGCGGTGATTGTATTGACCGGTGGGTTGTGCCCCCGTGAGCTTAGGATAGCTATGCCCTGTGCATTCTGAGCGGCGAGCACAGTAACGGCTAAAGGTAATACCAACTCAAAAAAAGCGCCCCAAGAAAATACGGGCACATAAAAGTTAGGGCCCGAGATACTTAAGCTAAATTCACTTGCAGGTTTAAAGGATCCAGTAAAGTAAAGCGCGATGACACCGACTATGAGAACACCAATCATTGGCGGTATGCGGCGAGATAAAGTTACGCTGAGGGACAACCCAATGTAAGCCGTTGTCATTGGTACGGCAATCCACGGGTTTTGGTCAATTGATCTTATCCAATCAAGACCAAAATTTAGGAAAACTCCTGCAACCATCGCCATGATAATAGGCATAGGGAGGACAGACATTATTTTTTTCACCCAGCCTGTTAAGCCAAGAAAAAGTAAAAGAAATCCGGTACCGTAAAATGCGCCAATAACTTCTTGAAAACTGAGGTGTTCCAAGGCCGGCCCTACAAGAACTGTTCCTGAGATTGTCCAAAAAAAGACTAGTGGCTGACGGTAGAATAAGGAAATAAATATGCCTATGAAGCCATTTAGAACAAATGACCCAAACAACCAAGATGCCATGTCCGATTCAGTTAAGCCGCCTTTCAAGCCAACGCCTAACATAATAGCTACTGGTGCTGAAGCAGCAAAAAGAAATGCTATTATCGCATTGCTTATATGGATAAGGGATATATCTTTGCAGATATTATTTAAGGTAGGTAAGGGGTGTTGGATTGGTTCTAAATTCAAGGTATCCTCAGGACTGACAATTGATATTCTGGACCCAAATTATACTGCATTCACGGAACATACAATTCGAAACGTGAACCTTGCTGAGATGTGTATCTTGGAGATTAAAGGCAAAGTTCAATACAGATAACCGATGGAAAATTAATATAGAGGTACTCATTCAATTCAAAATTGGTGAAAAGTAGAAACCGTGGTGATAGAACAAAATTAGCTGCGTGTCTCAATAAAATATCCAAAACGCCTTTATTCTGCCGTGACAATGTATTCACCGTTGTTCTACTATCTTTGGGCGTAGTCGAATAAATAGTGAAAAGTAATAAATGCCCAAGGAATTATTTGTTAACGGGACTTTAATGAGAGGTTTTGAACTTCACAAGAATTTGGATGGAGCTGAATTTCTGGGTGAGTTTGTGACCGAACCATGTTACCGTCTTTATTCCATTAATGACATCCATCCAGGTATGTTCGAGGTTGAAGAGGGCGGGGTCGCAGTGGCCGGTGAAATATATCGTATGAGTGATGATATTTGGCAAAAAGTAGAGAAGGGTGAACCGCCAAACCTTTATTGTGGCCAAGTAAAACTAGAGAATGGCCAGAAAGTTGAAGGTATCTTATTTGATCGGGAAATAGCCCAAGGGCGGCATAAAGATATTTCAGAGTATGGAGATTGGCGTAGATATGTGGCAGCAAAAAATGAATGTTAATAAGTTGTCGTATTACTTATCGAAAAGAAAGAGTAATTTGTCAGTATAGAAAAAAAAGAGGTTAGAAAGGCATATGCCCCAATTAATAAGCATTAAAGCTGACCCATACCCACTAAAGTTTGAATTAAGTAAAACAGCCATTTTGCTTATTGATATGCAAAAGGATTTTCTTGAACCGGAGGGCTTTGGAGAGATGTTAGGTAATGACGTTTCACTTCTCAGAAAAACGATTGAGCCCTGCAAAAAAATCCTTGAAGCTGCAAGGAGAAACTCGATGACAGTTATTCATACTCGGGAAGGCCATCGACCAGATTTAACCGACGCTCCGCCAAGTAAGCTGTCGCGAGGCAATCTAGAGATAGGGATTGGTGATGAAGGCCCAATGGGTCGTATTCTGGTCCGTGGTGAGATCGGACACGATCTAATACCTGAATTAGCGCCAGTTGCGAATGAGCCAGTTATCGATAAACCAGGAAAAGGTGCATTTTATGAAACCGATTTGCAGTTAATTCTCCAGAATAAAGGGATCAAGACACTAATCATATGTGGTGTGACAACCGAAGTTTGCGTCCATACAACTGTTCGTGAAGGCAATGATCGTGGCTATGAATGTATTGTGTTGGAGGACTGTGTTGGGAGCTATTTTCCAGAATTTCAACGGGTTGGTATTGATATGATAAAAGCGCAAGGTGGTATTTTTGGCTGGGTATCAGACTCAAAATCAGCTATTATAGCGATTACAAATGGTTAAGAATTTAATTGTTTAAAATTAGATAGAAATAATGGGAAGTGTCTTCAAACAAATAGGGAGTTTCTGTGATGAGCACTAAAACATCTTTGTGGACGCCGGGTGACCTCAACGCGTTTTTTGGTCTTGGCACCAATGTCCTGGTAAACTTATTGGTTCTAACGGGGCTTTTGAAGTATGTAATAAAAATACCAGATGCAATATTGTTCGGGCACATCTTACCAGCAGTTGGCCTGATGCTGTTTTTGGGTAATATTTATTATGCGTTAATGGCTAAGAGACTAGCTGAAAAGTCCGGAAGGTCAGATGTAACGGCACTGCCATCCGGCCCAAGCGTACCACATATGTTTATTGTGGTTTTTGTTATTATGCTGCCAATTGCCATTCAAACCAAAGACCCAATAAAAGCGTGGGAAGCAGGTTTGGCTTGGGTGTTCATAGAAGGAATTGTACTTTTCGCCGGTGCATTTGTAGCTCCAACTATTCGCCGTTTGACACCGCGTGCCGCTTTACTGGGAACTTTGGCTGGTATTTCGATAACTTTTATTTCACTTAGACCGGCAATGGAGATTTTTGAAACACCTATAATCGGATTGATCTCCCTAATTATTATTTTAGGAGCCTGGTATGGTGGCGTTAAATATCCTGGTAAATTGCCTGGTGGTTTAGTCGCTATTGCGGTCGGAACTATATTAGCTTGGCTAAGTTATATATTTGGTTGGGGTTTTGGTGGTATGAACCCGGCGGCTGTACAGAATTCCTTGGGAAATATAGGATTTTCAATACCTTTACCTGCTTTCGGCCACGTATTTTCCGGATTTGAATTTCTAGCCTTTATCGTTGTAACCGCCATACCTTTCGGTGTTTATGATTTTATTGAGGCCATGGATAATGTCGAAAGCGCGTCTGCAGCTGGTGACGAGTACAGCGTTAAGGAAACGCTGATGGCTGAGGGTGGTATTAGTCTTGTTGGTACATTACTCGGTAGTCCATTTGCTAATGCTGTTTATATTGGCCATCCAGGCTGGAAATCAATCGGTGGTAAGATAGGTTATTCAATTGCGACCGGTATCATGGTACTTGTATTGACTTGGTTGAGTATTGTTTCCTTGTTGCTGGACCTGATCCCTGTCGTCGCAATTATTCCTATTTTGCTCTATATCGGAGCATTGATAGGAGCTCAGGCTTTCCAGGCGACGCCATCCAATCATGCACCTGCGGTTATCTTTGCATTTGTGCCTCATTTGGCAGCTTGGGCAAAAACGTTAATAGATGGTGCTCTTGGTGCTGCGGGTACAAATGCGGGGGCTGTTGGTATGGGAAAGCTTGCTCAAAATGGAGTGCTTTATAAAGGCTTAGAGGCATTAGGTGGTGGTGCCATTATAACAGGGCTGATTTTTGGCGGTATTGTTGTAATGTTAATTGATCGAAAGCCGAATAATGCTGGGGTCTTTTGTCTCATAGGTGCTATTTTAGCTTTCTTTGGGTTTATTCATGGTCCTGCAGTTGGCATGGCTGTGTCACCAATGATTGCATTGAGTTATGTCATCATGGCCGTTATTTGCTTTGGCTTCACAAAAATGGAGCTTTCTCCGGCGGAGGAGTAACTTAAAAACGTAGTCTGGGCTGAACAATCTTATTGAATTAGCCCAGACTTTTTTTAATAAACTTGCAGAATCATGCCGCTTTGTTGATTGGTTTGGTGTGGCAGTTGATGAATTTACAAGCAGGATTAAAGTCGGTTTTAAACGCGTCTGTAATCTTCAGTCGACGAATGGGATTATTGTTTAGATCTCGTTTATAATTGCAGTAAAACTCTAATGTTGAGTAAGTTGGCACAGGTATCACTGGAGCGCCTATTGTCTATTTCACCAAAGCCTTGTTATGATCCTCTAAGCAATTAGTTTTATACGCATATACTGCGGCGGAGTTTAGCCATGGGGATTCAAAAAAAAATAGTTGTTGTTGCCATCGGCGGCAATTCCCTGATAGTAGATGCTGATCACCAAGCAATTTCAGATCAGTATGAAGCCGCTGTTAATGCAGTTAAGCGAGTTGTTGACATATTAGAGGCCGGTTGGAATGTTGTTCTGACTCATGGAAGTGGTCCTCAGGTTGGTTATATTTTGAGGCGCTCAGAAATAGCTATAAATGAAGTTGCTCCCGTACCAATGGATTATGCTGATGCTGATATTCAGGGGGCTCTAGGGTATATGTTTCAGCGCGCTCTTCATAACGAATTTGTTAAACGAGGGTTGAAGAAAAAAGCAATAGCTGTTGTTAGCCAAGTGCTTGTTGATTTTGATGATCCGGCATTTAACAAACCTACCAAGCCAATTGGTCCGCAACTACATAAAAAGATAGCGGATAAGCGTGCCAAGGAACTCGGCTGGACTGTAAGGAATGATATTGGGAGGGGCTGGCGGCGGGTTGTCCCATCCCCGGCGCCTCAGGAAATTTTAGAATTACAACAAATAAATCTTTTGTTACGGAGCGGTTACGTTGTTGTAGCATGCGGTGGTGGTGGCATACCAGTTATCAAAAACGAAAAGAAATATCTTGTTGGTGTTGAAGCAGTTATTGACAAAGATCTTTCCTCTGGTCTTCTTGCTAGTTCCTTAAATGCCGATGCTTTTATTATTACCACAGATGTTGATCGTGTTGCGATTGATTTCAAAACGCCAAAAGAAAAATGGCTAGATCATATAACACTTGACCGTGCACGTGAATTATGGGCTTCAGGCCATTTTGACCCCGGAACCATGGCTCCGAAAATTCTGGCGATGGTAAATTTTCTTGAAAAAGGCGGCGAAATGGGAGTTATCACGAATCCAGAGAATTTATTTGATGCGTTAAAAGGAAATTCTGGGACAATTTTTACGAAATAATAGAAATAAATACTCACATTTTGCCTTTTGCACTTTGTCTCTTTGTGGCAGGGTATCTTTAGTTTGTGGGGCGTGATTAACACTGGGGAAGAATAAAATCGATGAGACAATATAAAAAGTTAGAGTCTAAGGATTATGCCCAGGAACACTTTCGAGGAATTTTTGCTGCTGGTATGACCCCCTTTACAGAGGATGGTTCGCCCGATGAGAGAGGTTTGCGTAGTAATTTGCGTCACTGGATCGATGATCTAGGTATCGCCGGGCTTTTTATTAACGGTAAACAAGGAGAGTTTTTTTCTATGACGCTGGCTGAACGTAAACGCCAGTTTGAAATTGTTGTTGATGAGGTGGGTAATCGATGTAGGACAATAATGTCCTGCTCTGATGAAAACTTAGACACTGTGTTAGAGCTCGGGCGCCATGCTCAAGATATTGGTGCAGATTGGATTATTGTGCACGCACCGCCTCTTTATTTTCATACGAGTGTGGATGCAGTTCTGAAAGAATATTATCGTCACATTGCTGACCAATTAGATATTGGAATAGCGATTTGGCATCAACCTGATTATAACTATATCCTTGAGCCAGAAGTCTGTCGGGATATCGCCGAACTCGAGAATATCGTTGCCATTAAATATAGTGTTGATCGAGACCGTTATTCTCGCCTTACTGACATGACACGAGGCAGTCTTATCGTTAGTACGTCATCAGAGGATTTATGGCTGGAAAATATCACTGAGTTGGGATGGCAGGTATATCTCTGTTCTACACCACCTTTTTTAATGCAGACTAAGGTAGACCGGCGCATGAACGAGTATACGCGTCTGGCGATGTCTGGTGAGATTGAAAAAGCACGAGCTGTTCGTGATAGTTTGGATCCCGTACGCGTGGCTCTGAAGAGCACACGACCAGCGGATAAGCCTCATGCTCAGCAAAAATATTGGGCCGATCTCTTAGGTCAAGTCGGGGGTTGGGTTCGTCGACCTTTGCTTAATTTAACCGATGAAGAAAAAGGGGTCATCAAATCTGCTTTTGATTCTTGTGGATTGCAAATTGCATCTGGCGGTGCCGCCGCTTAGTTTTAGTATTTGTTTTATCAATGACGGCACGGCCTAATATTTGTACCTAGTTAACTTAAGGTAGAGTTTTGATCCACTGAAGCATTTGTTGAATAGCGTAGTTGGTTTGGTTTGGTGATACTATGTCTCCTGCAATAATATGGGAATATTGATCATCTTTTTCGGACATAACGACGTTGATTGTTTTAACTTTGCCGCCCCATCGGCGCGCCACATCTCTTGTTACTTCAGGTTTTACGACTTTGTCATCTAGTGAGTAATAGAATAAAGCGGGAGTGCGAATTTTACTAAAGTCCTGACCGATAACAGCTTTGATGACAGCGGCCATAGGTAATGTTGCAACAGTTGGATATGAGGTTGTCCAATATTTTGCATGCAATTTGTTGCGCGGACTATTTTTTCGCATTTTTCCTCCAACAATTGGCACCCATGACCGTGCACCGGGCCAAGTGAGAAGTCGTGCTAGGGGGTTGTTAATTCCAAAATTGGGTGAAACGAAAATAAAACCCGACACATCACGAGATAATTCGGGGTTTAACGCTGCGGCAGCAACGATTGTTGATCCTGTAGAGGTTGATATAACAACTACCTTTTTTCCTATACGACGACCAATTTCTAAGGCTTCAGCGATATCATTCATCCAATCAATGACCCGTGGTTCTGTCATTGCGATTGGCCCACGTCCATGCCCGGTCAATCGAGTGAAGAATAAATTGGCGCCCAGAGCCTTGGCAACCAGATCAGGAACTGGTCGAATCTCTTCCGATGTAGCTGAGAATCCGTGAATATATATGATTGAAAGTGGTGTTTGTTTACCGATAATTCGGTTCCAAATAATACGTTTTTTTACACCGGGAATTATATCGTCAAATTTTTTTTCTTTGTTTTCTAAGTAAGAGACGAGATTATCGTCTATCATTTTGTTATCAAAAGTTACAACTAAATCTGCCGGTTCCTCTGGTCCTAAAATCCAAATGGCTACAAAAGTGGCAAGAACGAATAGCAAGATGGTTTTGATGATAGTGCGCATTTTGTGTTTGGCCTTTAGAATCAGTTCAAACGAGTTTGGTGATAGTAACGATCGCCCGTAGTCATAATACTTTATGCCACTTAAGCAAGATGGAAGTTGTTGTTATAACACGAATACTACCCTAGAAGTTAACCATTATTTCTAGGAGTGAATCCCCCTTCCATTCTATTAAACTATGATGTTTTATGATTGAATATAAACGTGTATATTTTTGATATTATGACCCAATATTCCATTTTGTGAGGATAAGGATATGTCAAAGAGAAATAAGGCGCCTTTCCGGGCTGATCATGTGGGAAGCTTTCTCCGTCCCGGTTCTCTATTAGAATCTCGTAATAAAATGAAAGCTGGGCAGATTTCCGCCTCAGAATTAAAAGAGCATGAAAACGAGTGCATTAAAGAAGTGGTTAAATGGCAAGAAAGTGTTGGCCTGACTTCAATTACCGATGGTGAATTCAGGCGTGAAAGCTTTCATGTTGATTTTATCAAACAGGTTGAGAATGTTACCACAAATTGGGATTTTGATCAGGCCGTTAAGCTAGGGGCAGAGCATAAAGCTGGCCAGGAAAAAAAAATGCCATTCATCCCCTACATCAATGGAAAAATAGCTCGACCCAAAGGCGGTATTGAAGTTGAGAATTATAAGTTTACCAGATCTCTAACCGATCGGACTGTAAAGATCACTATGCCGTCACCGACCATGACTCATTTTAGGGGCGGACGTGAGGCTATTGATAAAGAAACCTATCCTCATATGCAGGATTTTTTTGACGATCTGGCCTGTCTTTACCGCGAAGAGCTATCTGATCTGGGTTCATTTGGCTGCACGTACGTTCAGTTTGATGATACTAATCTGGCCTATCTTTGTGATGAGAAAATGCGTGAAAACGCTCGCCAATTGGGAGAGGATCCAGATGAATTACCCGCAACATATGCTGCATTAATAAATGATTCAATTAAGGATCGTCCGGAAAATATGTCAGTATGTATACATCTCTGTCGCGGCAATGCGAAAAGCCGGTGGTTTGCTTCGGGGGGTTATGAACCGGTCGCGGAGAAAATGTTCAATTTAACGAATGTTGATGGGTTTTTCTTAGAATACGACGATAAACGCTCCGGCGGATTTGAGCCCCTGCGCTTTGTTCCGAAGGGTAAAAAAATGATTGTCCTTGGTTTGGTAACAACAAAGTTTGGCGTATTAGAATCAAAAGATGAATTGAAGCGACGGGTCGAAGAAGCTTCTAAATATGTCGATATTGATCAACTAGCTTTGTCGCCTCAATGCGGCTTTTCGTCAAACGCAGTTGGGAATTTAATTTCCGTTCAGGATCAAATTTCTAAACTTGAGCTGATCCTAGAAACTGCTAAAGAAATTTGGGGCGAGTAAAGAGATCAATAATCAACGGGTCCACGACAAATCTTAAACGGGTATTTTGACCAGCTCTTCTTGCGGAGTTCCAGACCGATAGCGGGTAATATATTCTTCGGGATCTATAGGAATGCCAGAAATGTTATTTTTGTAGGAATCAGTGTTAAAATAGGCACGGAAATCTTCTTCCTTGGTAAAATTTACACAAGTCATTTCTGCTTGATTACCGTCTGGGTCTTCATAATAAAAGCTAGTCATAACTCCGTGGTTCCATTTCTGGATAGGTATTATTCCCCCAGCCTTTAGACGATCATAACGAGCAAATAATTCTTCAAAGTTACCATGGGCTAGCTGGAAATGATGCAGGCCAGGATTGTTCCCGACTTGATAGTTGGTGTCGTCGATTTCAAAAACCCCTAACATTTGAGAATAAGGATAAATGCCGTGTAATTTAAAAAAGGCAATTTGTTGGGATCCCGTCCAAGACACTTTCTTCGGGCGTTCACGAACGAAGAATGGTTGAACATCAAGCGCCACCGTGTACCAGTCTTTCATTTCATCAAAACGGCCGGTTTTTAAAACTATTTCGCTAATAGCAGGTGCCGGAATATTACCTTCATTCTCCGTCATATTTCAGATTTCCTCCACTTGGTGATAATTACCATTAATTCTGGTCAATATCACTTTATATAATTGAATTTAATTCATTATTATGTGATGCACTCTTTTATGGCTTCTAATATTTTTTCAGCATTTTCTTTGCGTGCTCCTTCGCCCATCACACCTATGCGCCATAATTTACCAGCGAAAGCACCTAAACCAGCACTAATCTCAATGTTATGGTCGTTAAGTAATTGAGTTCTTACGGTCGCATCATCAATTCCTTCTGGTAATTTAATGGTTAATAATTCCGGCAACCGAATCGCTTCGTCAACCAGCATTGAGAACCCCATCTCTTCCATACCTTTTACAATGATATCTGAAGTTTCTTTATGCCGTTTCCAGATATTTTCCAATCCTTCATCGACTACCCTGCGAAGAGCTTCATGGAGACCCATCAATGCGTTAACGGGGGCCGTATGGTGGTAAGTCCGGGCACCGGTTCTTGGATCTCCTTGCCAATAACTTGTGATTAAAGAAAGGTCTAATAACCAGCTTTGAACCGGAAATTTTCGTCCTTCAATGCATTCCACGGCTTCTTTGCTAAAAGTTACTGGTGAGAGGCCGGGAGGGCATGAGAGACATTTCTGAGAGCCGGAATAGACCGCATCAGCGCCCCAGACATCGACGTTTACAGGAACGCCCCCTAGGGAAGTGACTGTGTCGACGATACTCATTGTATTCTTATCTTTAGCAAGCCGACAAATGGCTGCAGCATCCGAGAGTGTACCAGTTGAGGTTTCGGCGTGCACAAAACCAACAAGTTTTATATCTGGGTCCGATTTGAGTGCGTCTTCTACTTTGTTGGGATCGACAGCTTTGCCCCAATCATCTTCAGTGATGATAACGTTTGCCCCTGCACGTCGTGCGACTTCCGCCATTCTGGAGCCAAAGACGCCATTAATAGCAATTATCGCCTTTTCGCCGGGCTCAATCATATTATTCACACAAGCTTCCATACCTAACGAACCCGGGCCAGAGACAGGAAATGTCATAGGGTTATTGGTTTGGAACACGTAGCGTAACATGTCTTTTAATTGATCCATCATAGCAATCATATCAGGATCAAGATGCCCTATTGTCTTTTGTGACATTACTTTTAGGACGTCTTCATGTACTCGAGAAGGCCCTGCGCCCATCAGCAAGCGCTCTGGCGCATGAAAAATTTCAACCAGAGGTTTCTCATTTTTTAAAATAGTATTTGTAGGCATGACGATTTTTATCCTTATAATCAACTGAACAGCTAGGGCTTTAAATCAGTAGATGCCATTTGTCACGAGATTACTATTAGTGAAATTAGCTGTTTTTTCTAGATGTGATTTTTTAGATGGTGTAAAAAATTTTATACTTTACCAAATCTTTGTTTCAATATTCTGCTATCTGTGGACATTTCAATACGAATTATCATGTATTTTATTTGTTTTGCCCTCGACACATAATCAATAGTTCGGCAACTTAACCGCCTATAACAAATTTTTTTTACAGAATCCGACTAGGAGTTTTTATGTCAAAATTTCTTTTAATTGCCAGTATGGATATTGAGCTGGAAAAAGAAGACTTGTTTAATGAAGTCTACGATACTGAACATATTCCCGGTATTTTAAAAGTGCCTGGGGTTATGAGCGTAGAACGCCTTAAATCGCAACCACTGAAAATGCATTTCGGAGGTAAACTTCAAGAAATTGATGTGTCGGGAGAACCTACTTACACTGCCATATATCAGATAGAACGGCCAGAAGTACTCGCATCAAAAGCGTGGGGAGAAGCCGTGGAGGCGGGCAGATGGCCTACTGAGGTGCGTCCGTTCACTTCAAATCGCCAGTTTGCACTTCGTAAAACGATGGTTTAGTCAAGTGTGGACTTTGGTAAGAATGTCGTGCCTGATGAAACAACTGAGATGGTTCATTCCATTTTGAAGATTGCAGGGGAGCAATATAGCCTATGATTCGGAGTTCTTGTAGAGGACAGCACCACATCATTGTAAAAGTATTATATTTTTTTGCACCGCTAATAATTTCTATGGAACTTTTTGCAGCCGATATTGAGGTTACAGTTTCGGGTATACGAAGTGGAGCGGGTCAATTGCGTTTAGCAATTTTTGATCAGGCACAAGAATTTCCCCGTGGTAATGAAATTCGAAGTCTTGATGTTGATGCCAACGTAGGTAATGTGGTTGCTATTTTTAGAGGTATGCATCCGGGCGTTTACGCCGTCGCAATTCATCATGATGCGAACTCTAATAAAGAGATGGATACTAATTTCATAGGTTTGCCAAAAGAGGGTTTTGGTTTCTCCAACAACGCACGAGTAATTTTTGGTCCGCCGAGTTTCGGAGCAGCCTCATTTATACTTGGAAGTTCAAATAAAAGAATTAGGATGCGGATTATATATTAGATTTATTATTGGTGTCGGGTCCATTCGCCTTGATGGTAGAGTGCTATTTAGGAAAGCCAAAAATTCATTTATTCTCGTTTAGTTTTAATGATAGAGAATTTATACAGTAGCGAAGACCTGTGGGCTCCGGGCCATCTGGAAAAACATGGCCCAAATGGGCATCACAGTTCGTACAGAGAATCTCGGTTCGAGCCATTCCCAGACTATTATCGGATATAGAAGTGATGGCATCCTCTGTTATGGGTTGCCAATAGCTTGGCCAACCAGAACCTGAGTCAAACTTGTGGTTAGAGGAAAAAAGTGGTGATTCACAACAACAACATTGGAAGACCCCTTCTTTCTTGCAATCGTTATATTCACCGGAGAAGGGGCGTTCTGTACCATGCTGTCGCGTAACATAATACTGTTCGGATGTAAGCAATTCTTGCCATTCGTCATCGGATTTTACTATTTTTTTTGTCATCTAATGTACCATTAATCATTATGATTTATTTAATAGTAACTGGGTTATTTATCAGTTACAAACGGGCTTGTAAAATGTAGTAAATATCTTAGTCTTTACGATATTCTGCGGTTACAATAAAGTTGTTCATGAAAAAAAAGGCAGTAAGTGCGGGTCTTGGCAAACCGATGCCGCTTGATGAAGTCACGATCAAGACTGAAATTGATAATGCAAAGGATTGGAGTTCAGCAAGCGTTTTCGTGCTCGGAGGTGTTCGTAAAGGTTTTGACGGAAAACCCCGTTTTAAAATTAAACGAGTTGGTCATGTTGATGGTGATCTCGGTGTGGAACTAAGAAAGTATATTGGGAAGTATGCCGGATTCCGTTTTAAATTTTTCCGATCGACGCGCAATGCCTATGATAAAGAATGTCAAATATATCACGAGTTCAAACCTCGAGAAAATGACAAACATCCGACTAAGCCAAAGCACACTAGGTTTGTGTGTCCTATTGCCAATTGTACTGAATCAAAATAGTAACATCATAATTTTAGATGTGCAGAAGACATTAAGCTCTCTCTTTAGATTAATTTCCCGCTAGAAGATGGCCAAAACCTTTTATGTTATCTTTTATATTTGCCGCCCTCAGACTGGCCCAGAATGTGGCAATGTTACTGGTAATTACTGGCTTTTTTATTTCTTTTTCTATTTTTTCTACGACTTGAGCTGACCCAAAATTGGCACAGCTAATTAAAATTGCCTGAGCTTCACTATGGTCGACGGAGAGTGCATGATTATAAATTTCAAGGGGGGTAACGCTTCCGAACCGCCTTCCGAGTGCTGGGCCGGTTTCGTTAAAACTCATTCCTACCATTGCGACAACATTTATTCCTTGCTCATTAAGGTAAGATTTCTCGTGATCATTTGTGGCTTTGGAGTAGGGTGTCGCTAGAGATATTTTTGATATATTTAGCGCCTTCAGGGCCTTTATAATAGAATCGGCGGTCGAAACTGCGACTACTCCTGATACATCTTGTAGTTTACCTATAAGCAATTCGCTGGGACATGCCATGGAACCAACGGTGCAATTGTATGCAACTATGTCAACACCACAATCCTTAAGTTCAATCAAGCGTAATTCAAGGTCTTCCATTAAGCTTTTAAAATTGTCTTTTTCTGGATTAAAATGGATTGGCATTCGCGTGAAATGGACAGTCACTCCAGGAGGTTTCATATTGTTGAATTCTGGTTCTGTGACGGTATTCTCGGTAGGAGAAATTACGCCAATTTTTGTTTTCCACCCTAATGGTAGGTTATTTATATCAATTTTCATTGATTTGCCCTTTTTGCGCTTCCAGCGGCTGGATGGGTTGTCGCAAGCCAAGCCCTTCTAGCCGAGGTAAAACTTCTTCTTGAAAATAAGGGAGCTCATCAAGAAAATTGACAAGTCCCATCGCAATACCACTAAAACCAATTTCGCTTAGTGATTTTATTTTATCAACTATCGTGTCAGGATCTCCAATTAAAGGGTACCCACTATTACCACCAGCCATACGCAATTTAATGTCTGCTTTAACAGAAGCTGAAAGATTATGATCATCTTTTATGCCCCGGCCAACATACATCCTTTCCACGGCTTCCTCATTAACATTTTCAACCGCATAGTAATGATGAAAATCTTCTGCCTCTCGAACAGTTGGGCGACATACACAATATACATTTGTGAAAACATCCAACTTTCTGTTAAGAGCTTTAGTTAATTTTTTTACCTGTTCGATTTCAGATTTTGCAGTGCTTAATTTCTGAACAGCTCGAAATAGATAATCGGCATTTCGAACAGCAAATTCGAGACCGGAACCAGATTGTCCGGCATTCATCACAATAGGCCTAGGTTGGCGGATAGGCTTGGGATTGGCGCGCACTTTTTTGAGTTCAAAAAACTTCCCGTTAAAGTCAAAAGGCTTTGTCTCTTGCCAGACTTTGTTGACAATTTTCAGCCATTCTTCGCCAAGCTCATAGCGTTGTTCATGGGCACCAAGGTTAATACCAAGCATTTCGAATTCTTCCTTATTCCAGCCACAAACAATATTGAGACCGAACCGACCTTTGCCAATATGGTCGGCTGTCACCATTTGTTTGGCGGCAAAAATCGGATTGATTAAGGCGACATGCAGGGTCGAAAAGACTGTTATGTGGCTTGTAGCAGCCAACAAACCTGCCGACCAAACTAATGTTTCGAAAGAAACCCCATTATGGTCATTTTTTCCGCCATACCCCGCCCAACGACCCAAAGGTAGCATGAATTCAATACCAGCTTGGTCGGCCATTTGCGCCAGAGCTAGATTATTTTCCCAAGTTGGAATCCAACGCTCTTTAATGTTGGTAGCAGCAATACCACCCGAACAATTGGCAGCAAAAATCCCGATTTTGAATTTATTATCAATTCGTTCTTGGCTGACTTTACCTATCATTGAACAGGACCCTTCTTGTTGCAAACCCAAACTATCTGGTTCACTGTTTCTTTTTCTTCAATATTTTCTTCTTACTGCTCTTAAAGTTTGAAATTTTATGTTTGCGTATATTTTTCTTATTTAACCCAGCTTGTGCGGCGGCTAATTTAGAAATACCTGGTTTGCCAAGTCCGAGTTCAACGGCTTCGAGACGCCTAATTTCATCGCGGATCCGGGAAGCTTCTTCAAATTCTAAATTACCTGCAGCATTTTTCATGCGATTTTCAAGGTTTTTTATGTGGGTTTGGTAATTATCGCCAACAAGTTCAGCATTCCCAGAGACACCAGTGTCAACGGTGATATAGTCCATTTCGTAAACACTTTCTAGGATATCGGCGATGCCTTTTTTTACCGATGTCGGTGTGATGTTATGTTTTTCATTGTATATTTTTTGTTTGGACCGGCGTCGGTTAGTTTCATTAATGGCATATTCTAGACTATCGGTTATATTATCAGCGTATAATATAACTCGGCCATCGACATTGCGAGCAGCCCTCCCTATTGTTTGTACAAGAGAAGTCTTTGATCGCAAAAATCCTTCTTTATCGGCATCCAATATTGCCACCAAAGCACACTCTGGTATATCCAGTCCTTCGCGTAATAAATTAATTCCAATTAACACGTCGAATGCGCCAAGCCGTAAATCGCGAATTATTTCTATCCGTTCAAGCGTGTCAATATCGGAGTGCAGGTATCGCACTCTTACGCCAGCTTCGTGCATAAATTCAGTAAGGTCTTCAGACATTCGTTTCGTTAACGTTGTTACCAATACGCGTTCACCTTTATTTGCGCATGTTCGGCATTCAGCGAGTAAATCGTCGATTTGAGTCTCAGTTGGCCGGAGGATACACGGTGGGTCTATTAAACCCGTTGGGCGCACCAATTGTTCAACAAAGATTCCATCTGTTTGATTGAGTTCCCAAGGACCAGGTGTTGCGGAGATACACATCGTTTGCGGACGCATCGCGTCCCATTCTTCAAATTTAAGTGGACGGTTATCAACACAAGATGGTAGACGAAAACCGTATTCATGTAATGTTGTTTTACGAGAAAAATCTCCCTTATACATAGCGCCAAGTTGGGGAATTGTAACGTGACTTTCATCCACGACGACCAAAGAATTTTCTGGGAGATATTCGAATAATGTCGGCGGAGGCTCACCCGGGTTTCGTCCTGTCAAATATCGCGAGTAGTTTTCAATACCTGAACAGTGCCCAGTGGTTTCCAACATTTCTAAATCAAAAGTGGTTCGCTCCTCGATGCGTTGGGCTTCTAAAAACTTTCCATTTTGTTCAAAGTCAACGACGACTTTTTTAAGTTCTGCCTTTATTTTTGGAATTGCTTGCAAAATCGTTGGGCGAGGTGTCACATAATGGCTATTTGGATATATAATAATTTCATCTAAGTTTTCGATTTTTTCACCGGTCAGAGGATCAATTTCCCAAATCGCTTCAATCTCATCGCCAAACATTGAAAGACGCCAAGCGCGGTCCTCAAGGTGGGAGGGAAAAACTTCAACAACATCGCCTTTGACACGAAAGGTACCTCTATAAAAAGCTGTCTCGTTTCGGTTATATTGGAGTTCCACTAATCGTTTTAATAAGATGTTGCGATCGATTTTCTGGCTTATTTTTATTTTTTCAGTCATCTCGGCATAGGTTTCTACGGCGCCAATACCATAGAGACAAGAAACCGACGAAATGATAATTACGTCACTACGTTCTAGTAAAGCGCGTGTAGCAGAGTGACGCATACGATCAATCTGCTCGTTAATAGAAGCGTCTTTTTCAATATAAGTGTCTGTTCTTGGTACATATGCCTCGGGTTGGAAATAATCATAGTAGGAAACGAAATATTCAACGGCGTTATCCGGGAAGAACTCTTTCATTTCACCATAAAGTTGGGCGGCAAGTGTTTTGTTCGGCGCTAATATAAGTGTTGGACGATTGACCTCTTGAATCACTCTGGCGATGGTAAAAGTTTTACCTGAGCCAGTTACGCCGAGTAATACCTGATCTTTCTCGCCTGCATTCAGTCCGGTCACTATTTGTTCAATAGCTTGGGGTTGGTCTCCCGACGGTTTAAATGGCGATACAACTTTGAGAGGTATTCCCGGTTTTATTTTGGGGCGTTTCTCAGGTATGAAATAAATGTCGTTAGGGACGGTATGTTGCATCAATCATAGAATCCAGAATAGTGTGCCCGTTTATTTAGATATAAATGGATCTTATGCAATCCAGAAATTTCCTGCAACCGCTGGGATGAAAAGAACATACAAGAGATTAGTTGTCCCAAACTCCGGGGAGCCCTATTTGAGTCCCTGAATGGCTGTTTTTACCGACAGCGCGGAGAATCCAAGACATCATGTGTGGCTTCTCTCTCTCCAGCGAGTCCTGAGAGCCCCTTAGAGGCCTTTAAAAAGAAGGGCAGGCCAAGACCACAGATAGCAGGGACGATTACTAAACTATTGTTTATTAACCTAGGTATCTGCAATATATTGATATATTTCGTCTTCAACAGGTTTATCAATAATAAATCTAATATTCACAACGGATACTTCCTCTCCATCGCCCGCGGCCAATCTCTCCTCACGTATTTCGCGGGAAGTGCGGTTCCTTTATTCTCACTATCTATAATTTTTCCTCCAGGAAATTAGTATTGTTTTGATAAATAATTAAACTTATGTTCGCCTTTTTTTAAAACAATAGACAAAATTGTTATTAAAAATAGATGCAGCTGCAACGTGCAGGTGAGGTTTAGTTTTCTTAATAACGGCATAGCCTAATAAAAATTACCAATTGTGGATAAATCCTGTGGTTCAAGAATTAGGTAATTTTAGTTTCTAAATTCCAATTGTTCTCTATTGCATCCTTGCCGGTTGGCGCGTAGTCTGCGCTCAAATTTGAGGTGTTTAATCTATGGCGATCAGGTCAAGTTGATTGATGAATGGAATAAGAGATGGCGTTAATTTCTTCGCGATTAAATCGTATTCAGCCTTCAGCAACTATGGCTGTAACAGGTCGCGCCCAGGAACTTAAAGCAGCCGGTGTAGATGTTATAGGTCTTGGTGCTGGTGAGCCAGACTTTGATACCCCAGAAAATGCAAAAAAAGCGGCGATTTCTGCGATGGAGGCGGGCCAAACTAAGTATACTCAAGTTCCGGGGACAATTGAACTGCGTGAGGCCATTTGTGCAAAGTTTAAGCGGGAAAATGATCTAGAATATACGCCTGCGCAAATTCAAGTGGCCTGTGGAGGCAAGCAAAGCATCTTTAATGCTATTATGGCGACTGTAAATAATGACGATGAGGTTATTATACCAGCACCATATTGGGTTTCCTATCCTGACATTGTCTTGCTCGCTGAAGGCAGGCCAGTGGTTGTTCCGTGTGAACAGAAAAACGGATTCAAAATGACTGCAGACCAATTGGAGGCTGCGATTACGCCTAAAACAAAATGGATTATGCTCAATTCACCCTCGAATCCAACAGGAGCAGCTTATTCAAAAGCAGAACTAAAAAAATTAACAGACGTATTATTACGCCACGAACATGTACATATCATGAGCGACGATATATATGAGCATGTAATTTATGATGGATTTGAATTTACAACTCCAGCTCAGGTAGAACCCAGACTTTATGGTCGAACCCTTACTCTTAACGGTGTTTCCAAAGCGTATGCTATGACGGGTTGGCGGATAGGTTACGCTGCTGGTCCTGAAGAACTCATCAAAGGAATGAATAAAGTTCAATCACAAAGCACGAGTCACGCTGCGTCTATTTCTCAAGCGGCGGCAGTTGAGGCTCTTAATGGGCCCCAAGTGTTTATAGCCGAGAATAATGCAATATTTAAACAGCGCAGGGATTTGGTGGTATCGATGTTAAATCAGGCGGAAGAGCTTGAGTGTTTAACGCCGGAAGGCGCATTCTATGTTTATCCTAGTTGTGTTGGAATGATCGGTAAGAAGACCCCAGACGATAAAATATTGGCGACCGATTTCGATGTTGCTGCTTATTTTCTTGAAGAGGAAGGTGTTGCGGTTGTCTTTGGTGAAGCATTTGGACTGTCACCTTATTTCAGAGTTTCCTACGCGACGGCAACTGAGCTCTTGGTCGAAGCGTGCGAGAGGATACAGCGTGCCTGCCACAAACTGAAATAGAGTATGATACAAAATGTTATTTGAGCTTATTTTTTCAGTCATCATATGAAAAATTTATCAAGATGGGTGTTAAATTAAAAATTCAGTATAAAATTGTGTAGGAATTAAATGAAACAAATTTTGAAAATAGTCCCAATTGCCGCGGTGTTAACGCTTGGAAATATTCAAAATTTATCTGCCGATAGTTATTCACTAGAAGACCTAATAATTTCAAATATTTGGACCCGGGCAACACCTGGTCGGGCAAAGACTGCGGCAGTTTATATCGGCAGGATTCAAAATACTGGGCAAGTAGCCGATACCCTGATTGGTGTCAGTTCTCCCTTTGCGGACAAGAATATGATACATAAAACGTTTGTTGAAGGCGGTATTGCTAAAATGAGTCATATTAAGGAGTTGGAAATTCGCCCGGGCCAATTGCTGAGCCTAAAACCAAGCAATTTACACATTATGATGATAGGCATTCAACAACCACTCACCGTGGGTAGGACATTTCCTATAATCCTTGAGTTTAGAAAATCAGGTAAAATTGAAGTTATTGTGGAAGTAAAGAAATCAGGTACACCTATGAAGATGAGAATGGATCATAAAAAATAATTCACAAATACTGGTAAAGTTTGCTAATTAATTGGAATGCCGCAAAGGGAGAGTAAGGAAGGTATGCTTGAAGCCACTCGACCAAAGAATGGCAGGGCCGCGATAAAAATCAAGAAAATGAGGCCTGCAATGCTAAATATACATTTTGCTTCTTTACTCATTTTAGCTTTATAAACCTAATGCTCAGAATTATCTATATTATTGTTACAATTTTGGCTTTCGTAGCCTTGGCCATTGCCGTTTTTCTTACTTCGGAATTTTTCGCAAATAAATGGGAATCTGAACGCTTGCTTAAAGTAGACCTGAAAGATACTTCTGGGAATTCATGGAACCTATCAAGGTTAAAGGAAAAAATTGGCATAATATATTTTGGTTATACCTATTGCCCCGATGTGTGTCCCACAGCATTGAATAATCTGTCTGTGGCATTAGAGGAGATGGGATCGGATAGGCATTTATACCAACCAATTTTTATTTCCGTTGACCCCAATAGGGACAGTCAACAGATAATTAAGGAATATGTTTCGCATTTTGATAAATATATGCTGGGTCTGACTGGATCTTCAGCTCAACTAAAATCATTTACTTTTAATATGGGTGCGACCTACTCTTTCCAGAAAAACAGCCCAACCGATCCAAATTATGTTGTCAATCATACTGTAGGCTATTTTTTAGTAACTTCGGCGGGCCGAAAATTGCCGGTTCCAATCAGAGACACGCCAGATGATCTTAGGAAAGTGATAATCACGTTTGCAAAAAGGATAAAAAATTCTGCGGTTGAATAGAGGATTTTATAAAAGAAATGCTAGGAAACTGACGTTTCCTAGCAAGTTTAACAGGGAGGCTTCACGTCTGGGAGACGTAGGATCAAAAGACCCTGACTTCAGAAATAACTCTGAAGGTGTATCCTATTGGATACAGCATGCGGTTTGTATACACCTTGGTTTGTCTCTTGTACCAGAGTAGTTTGGGCATTGCACCTATGCGGAATCCGCATGGCTATTTAATTAACTGGATTATTATATTATTTGTGAATCTCAAAAATTTTTCTAACGATGAAATCCCTAAAAGCGGCAATCCTGGCAGACTGTTTAAGTTCTTCTGGGTAAACAAAATAGACATCAGTTTGTGGTGATTTTAGTTCGGGTAAAATGTGCACTAGATTTGACGATCCTTCAATAAAATAATCCGGTAGAGCGCCAATGCCGACACCGCTTCTTACAGCCCGGAATATGCCATAAATATTATTAACTTGCAGCACGGGTTTTCGTCGACCTCCTTTAGCACCCGCGGCTTGTAGGAAGTTGAGTGCAGGCAGAAGATCAGTTTGGTCACCAACTTGTTCACCAAATGTAACGAGATTATGTTCATCTAAATCTTCTGGTGTTTTCGGCATACCATGCGATTGTAGGTATTCTGGCGAAGCGTAACAGTTATAATGGATTTGCATAAGATGGCGTTGGATAAGATCGGGCTGGCGAGGGGGCGTGAGTCTGATAGCGACGTCGGCTTCCCGCATCCCTAGATCAAGATCATCATAAGCGAGCAAGATATTGACATTAATTTCCGGAAAAAGATCTATAAATTCCTTGATCCGAGGGGTTAACCAAACTGAACCAAATCCAACAGTTGTATTTATATTGAGTGGTCCTGCCGGACGTTCTTTACTTTCAGTTAGCTTGGCCTCAGCCATAGCTACTCTATGAAAAATATCATGGGCGGTTGAGAACAATCTTTCACCCTGTTCAGTCAATATGAGACCTCTGGCGTGACGATGGAATAGAGGTATCTTTAGGCTCTGCTCGAGTCCACTAATTTGACGACTGACAGCAGATTGACTCAAATTTAGAGATTCACTAGCGTGCGTAAAACTGCCTGCTTCAGCGACGGCATGAAAGATTCTGAGTTTATCCCAATCCATCTCTTAATTCCAAAATGTTGTTTTAGCCGCCAGTCGATTTCGAAAGAAATACTTGGAACCATTTTTAAAGCTCTTAATTATTATAATGTAATAATTAAGACTTAGGTGTTAATTTATTCATTCAGCGGCCACCTTTTCTTTATTTTCGATTTCAGCTAAATATTTCTCGGTTTCAAGTGCTGCCATACAGCCAGTACCAGCAGCTGTTACCGCTTGGCGAAATTTATTATCTTGCACATCACCTGCGGCAAAAATACCTGGAATATTTGTTGCCGTGCTGTCGGGCTTTGTAATTAAGTAGCCTTCATTATTCATGTTCAATTGTTTTCCAAAAATGCTTGTGTTGGGTTGGTGACCTATAGCAATGAAAATCCCGTCAAGACTGTACTCTTTATGCTTATCTGTTTCCACATTTCTTATTCTTATACCAGTTACTTCAGGCATAGGTCCCTCATGTTTCCCGAAAATTTCTTCTACTACAGTGTTCCATATAATCTCAATTTTGGGATTCGCCAACAATCGGTCCTGTAATATTTTTTCGGCACGTAAGGTATTTCGACGATGAATGAGAATGACTTTGGTTGCATGGTTTGTCAGATACAACGCCTCTTCAACAGCTGTATTGCCACCACCTACAACGGCAACTTTTTTTCCCCGGTAGAAAAAACCATCACAAGTTGCACATGCTGAAACACCAAAACCTTGATATTTGAGTTCGCTGTCCAAACCAAGCCATTTCGCTTGTGCACCGGTTGATATAATTAATGCATCACATGTATAAGTATCTCCAGTATCACCCGTTAATTTGAACGGCAGGGATAATAAATTAACGTCTGTTATGATATCCGATATCATGTTTGTACCCACGCCTTTTGCTTGGGCTTGGATTTGTTCCATTAGCCATGGACCTTGAATTACTTCAGCAAAACCTGGGTAATTTTCAACATCGGTCGTAATGGTCATCTGACCCCCTGGTTGCATCCCATGAATTAAAGCTGGTTTCAAGTTAGCACGAGCCGCATAAATTGCAGCGGTGAGGCCTGCGGCGCCGGAGCCAAGGATTAGTACTTTATAATGGTAGTTAGACATAGGTAATGCGAACTCCGATTGTTGTTAGGTTTAATTAAATATAACATAGGAAGTGCTTAAGTTATACGCAAGAGGACAAGAAGTTGATTAAAAAACGCACTATTAAATTTAGTTGCCGAACAGATATTATAGGTAATATTATTTTCCGAAATTGAAATAATATTGCGTGACCTGTTACACAACCGTAAACTACAATTAACGCAGAGGTAGATGGAAATGTCACATGTCAAACTTGATAACGTAGATCGTAACATATTACATGAGTTGCAAGGTAACGGTAGAATTACAAATGTTGAATTGGCGAACCGGGTTGGTATCTCTGCACCGCCCTGTTTAAGAAGGGTGAGAGCACTTGAAGAAGCTGGGTTCATCAGGGGATATCATGCTGACTTAGAGCCTACCGTGCTTGGTTATAACGTTACCGTGTTTTCTCAGGTGGGCTTATCTAGTCAGGCAGAGCCGGACTTAGTTGCTTTTGAGGAACTTATAAATTCTTGGCCTGAGGTCCGTGAATGCCACATGTTAGCGGGTGAGACTGATTTTTTACTCAAAGTAGTTGCCGAGAATTGGGAAGCCTATCAGAATTTTGTCATGAAAAAACTAACTGCAGCGCCGAATGTGGCTCATGTAAAGTCATCGCTGGCTATTCGTTCTTCAAAAGCTAATCCTGGAATACCAGTTGATTGTAATTTTGATCTTGGAAAATCAGAAGAGTAAACTCCCTATCCTTGCCTAATTGATTCTGAAGAGCCATTTACTGTGAAGTATAATGATTAATTCCAAGAAGGTATTTCAGCTTAAGGGGTATTTCTGTGCGCTCTTGGTAAAAAATTGTCGGGGCTACTCAGAATAAATAGGAAGGGTGAGTTTTCAAGTGAATTTCTGCGTAAGAATTCACTAATGCTTGATTAAATGGGTGCATGCGAAAAAATTGCATAAGAATTTTATGTTAATTTATTCCAATTGGCGGCCATGGCGCCTAAAATATTGTTTTTACTTATACACCACGTTGATGATTTCGTAGGACTTCGAACCACCAGGAGTGGCGACATCAACACTATCCCCCAGTGATTTTCCAATTAAGGCCCGAGCAGTTGGTGATGTTATCGATAGCATACCATTCTCAATGTCGGCTTCGTGGGTTCCAACAATTTGGAACATTGATTTTTCATCGGTATCTTCATCGGCTAATTCGACCGTTGCTCCAAATCGCACCGTATCGCCAGATAGTTTTGTTGGGTCGATTACATCAGCTAGGCTGATAACAGACTCTAATTCCAATACACGACCTTCGATAAAACTTTGTTTCTCGCGTGCGGCATGATATTCGGCATTTTCTGATAGGTCGCCATGTTCACGAGCGACTTCTATAGCCTTGATAACTTCTTGACGATCGTTAAATTTTAAACGCCGTAATTCCTCTTCAAGTGCGGCTAGGCCGTTAGCCGTCATGGGGACTTTTTCCATATTATAAACCTAAATAGTAATCACAGATTGCAATTCTTTATAACGGAACATTAAATAAATCACTATAACTCTTAACCAACATATGATTGTAGTGGCTTAACTACAAGTCCCTTATCACTCAGAAATTTGCCATTTTTCTCTGCTTTTATTGCTCCAACAGCGGCCGCTGCACCGGCGATCGTTGTATATCGTGGTATATTATATGCCAGTGATGAACTTCTTATGGAAAAACTATCGTTAATTGCTTGAATACCTTCCGTTGTGTTTATTATCATCTGTACTTCACCAGCTATAATAGCATCAACACAATGCGGATGCCCTTGAAGTACTTTGTTAATTTGTTTGGCTGCAATACCAGCTTCGGATAAGAGCCTTGAAGTTCCGTCGGTTGCCAAGATCTGAAAACCAAGTTTTTGTAATTCATGTGCTAAATCTTTGACGGCGGCTTTATCGCTATCTTTGACCGAAATGAAGACGGTACCTTCAGATGGTAATATTGTACCAGCCCCTAGTTGGGATTTAGCAAAAGCACGCGGAAAATCTACATCAATACCCATCACTTCTCCTGTTGATTTCATTTCTGGTCCCAAAATTATATCAACACCAGGAAAGCGTGAAAATGGGAAAACGGCTTCTTTTACTGCAGTATAATGAGGCCTGAGATTCTCAATTAGACCAAAGTTGGTTAGCTTCTCACCGGCCATAACCCGGGCAGCGATTTTTGCAATCGGGACACCGGTGGCTTTAGCAACAAATGGAACTGTTCGGCTAGCACGTGGATTTACTTCAAGAACAAAAATAACATTATTTTGGATAGCAAATTGAACATTCATTAGGCCTATAACGTTAAGCGCTAAAGCTAAAGCTTCGGTTTGTTTCCTCAATTCGAGAATAACCTTGTCTGATAAAGAATAAGGCGGTAGTGAGCATGCGCTGTCACCTGAATGAATACCGGCCTCTTCGATATGTTCCATTACTCCAGCAACGTAAACATTTTCACCATCACAAATGGCATCGACGTCTACCTCAATAGAATTACGCAGGTACCAATCAATCAGAATTGGTCTATCTCCAGAGATCGAGACAGCGGTTTTCATATATTGGCGCAAGCTCTCTACATTATGTACAATTTCCATTGCGCGCCCACCAAGGACATAAGATGGACGGATCACAAGAGGAAATCCAATTTGCTTGGCAATTTCTTCCGCTTCAGCAGTTGAGCGTGCTATCCCGTTAGGAGGTTGTTTTAAGGCTAGTTCATTGAGTAGTTTTTTAAACCGTCGTCGGTCCTCCGCCAAATCGATCGCATCTGGTGAGGTTCCCAGAATCCGGATTTTTTCTGACTTCAAGGTGGCCGCAAGCTTTAATGGTGTTTGACCACCAAACTGGACGATTACCCCGTGAACTTTGCCCCTACTCCGTTCGGCATGGATTAGTTCAACAACATCTTCGCTGGTTAGAGGTTCAAAATACAATCGATCAGATGTGTCATAGTCGGTTGAAACGGTTTCTGGGTTGCAGTTAACCATTATGGTTTCATAACCAGCATCTTTCATCGCGTAGGCAGCATGAACACAGCAGTAATCAAATTCAATCCCTTGACCTATGCGGTTAGGGCCTCCGCCTAGTATAATAACCTTTTCTTTATTTGTTGGATTGACCTCACTTTCAGGAGTGTTCAGACCGTCTCCCTCGTACGAGGAATACATGTAAGATGTTTGTGATGGAAATTCGGCAGCGCAAGTATCTACTCGTTTATAGATAGGGTGTACGTTTAATTTTTTCCTAATGTGCGTTACATCCGAAATATTTTCACCAGTGAGTTCAGCTAAGCGCTCATCAGAAAACCCCATTTTTTTTATTTTTAATAAACTAGGTCTTTTTGTTGGAAGGCCATTAATGCGCAATAACTCCTCTACGTCGATAATAGCCTTAATTTGATTTAAGAACCAGGGATCAAAATTTGATGCTTTACGAATTTCTTCAAGACTAAGGCCGTGCCGTATCGCTTGGGCGATATACAAAATACGGTAGGGATGATGTTGAGACAATGCAGCTTTAATACTATTCGCGTCTGGAGCACCTTCAATCTCGATTTCGTCTAAACCATTAATTCCAATTTCCATTGATCGAAGACCTTTTTGTAAACTTTCTGCAAAAGTTCGGCCTATCGACATAGCTTCACCTACAGATTTCATTGCTGTTGATAGCACTGCTTCAGTCTGCGGAAATTTTTCGAATGTGAATCGCGGAATTTTAGTTACGATGTAATCGATGGTAGGTTCAAACGCAGCCGGTGTTGAACCCGTAATATCGTTATTTAGTTCGTCCAATGTGTAGCCAACTGCTAGTTTAGCAGCGATTTTTGCTATTGGAAAACCCGTTGCTTTTGACGCAAGTGCTGATGACCGAGATACCCGCGGGTTCATTTCAATAATTACAAGACGCCCGTTTTTGGGATTGATGGCAAATTGTACGTTAGAGCCGCCTGTGTCGACCCCGATTTCTCGCAATACTGCAATTGATGCATTTCGAAGGATTTGGTATTCTTTATCGGTCAAAGTCAGAGCGGGAGCGACAGTTATAGAGTCGCCAGTATGGATGCCCATAGGATCTATATTTTCGATTGAACAAATAATAATACAGTTATCCGCCCGGTCGCGGACAACTTCCATTTCATATTCTTTCCAACCAATGATAGATTCTTCAACTAATACGGAATTTACTGGAGAAGTGGTAAGGCCTGTTGCTACCATATGGTCATATTCCGGTTTTGTATAAGCAACTCCCCCGCCTGCGCCTCCGAGAGTAAAGCTGGGTCGGATAATCATGGGGAGACCAATTTCTTCCATAGAGTTAGTGGCTTCGCCTAAATTCGTTACTAGTGAGGAGATTGGGCTGTCTAACCCAATTTTATCCATAGCATCTTTGAACTTAAGCCGATCTTCCGCTTTATCAATACTTTCCGCTTTTGCCCCGATTAATTCGACACCATAAATGTCAAGGGTGCCATTTTTCCAAAGCGTCATCGCCGCATTCAGGGCTGTTTGACCACCCATAGTTGGTAAGATTGCTTCTGGCTTTTCTTTAATGATGATTTGTTCAATAAATTCAGGGGTAATGGGTTCAATATATGTCGCGTCCGCAGTATCGGGATCTGTCATTATTGTTGCAGGATTTGAATTGACTAGAACAATTCGGTATCCCTCTTCGCGCAATGCTTTACACGCTTGTGCACCGGAATAGTCAAATTCACATGCCTGACCAATAACAATTGGACCAGCTCCTATGATCATAATGGTTTTAATGTCAGTTCTTTTCGGCATTACCTTCTCATTAGGTCTACGAACTTACCAAACAGATGATGACTGTCTTGGGGGCCAGGAGATGCCTCAGGATGATGTTGGACTGAGAAAATGGGCTTGTCTTTTAACCTAATTCCTTCAACAGTACCATCAAATAGGGAACGGTGGGTTTCAATAACGTTTGGGGGTAGGCTATTCGACGCAACCACGAATCCATGATTTTGGGAAGTAATTTCAATTTTTGAGGTTTCTAGATCTTTTACTGGGTGATTAGCTCCTCGGTGGCCATGGTGCATTTTCTCTGTCCTTGCTCCAAGCGCGAGAGCTAACATCTGATGGCCAAGACAAATACCAAAAATTGGTAAATTGTTTCCAATCAGCTCTTTGATCATTGGCACGGCGTAGGTGCCGGTTGCTGCAGGATCTCCGGGACCGTTTGAGAGAAAAATGCCATCCGGGTTGAGAGATAAAATTTCTCTCGCGGGCGTTTTTGCAGGCACAACGGTTATCGAACAACCAGCTGCAGCTAAACTTCTCAGAATATTTCGCTTAGCTCCAAAATCTATCGCGATCACATGGGGTGCTAATTCATGTTGTTGGCTATATCCTTTTTTGATAGCCCAAATGCCCTCATCCCACTTGTAAGGCTCTGAACATGTCACTTCTTTCGCAAGGTCCATACCATCTAGACCGGGAAATTTGATTGCTTTCTCAAGTGCGGCCTCAATGTCAACTGAGCCGTTAACTATCGTTGCATTAGCGAAGCCAGAATCTCTAATACGACGAGTTAGACGGCGAGTATCAATTCCCGTGATGGCTGCGAGATTCATAGACTGTAGCCATGTATCAAGATGCTGGGTTGAACGCCAGTTTGAAGGGTCGGAGATGTCAGCTGCCATTACACAACCGCGAGCGGCAGGTTTTCCTGTTTCGATGTCCTCTGGATTGGTGCCGGTAATGCCAATATGAGGAAATGTAAACGTAATAATTTGGCCAGCATATGATGGATCTGTTATAATTTCTTGATAGCCGGTGAAGGATGTATTAAAGCAAAGTTCGCCGGTACCTGATGTTTTTGCTCCCGCGCCATTACCCCAAAACACCGAGCCATCGCTAAGAATCAATGCGGCATCCTTATTTATCGGATAATTAATTTGCAGCTTTTCATTCACGGCGTCCGTCATGATTTTGGCGGATCCTTGTTTACTCGAACGATCAAATCATCTGAACGGAACGCTAGGATTAATTGAGTCAGACAGTGATTAAACAAAAAATCAACATTTTAGCGTCGTGTCAGGCTGGAAGCATCTCTTAGGCGATGTAAAGGCTGTGGTCAAGAAAAATAATTTTAAAAATATAATTTAAAATCAATAGCTTATAAAAGGGAATCGATTTGACTCAGGCTTTTGCTTTGGGCTAATGTCCCACAACTCAATTAGTGGGATTGATTCGATGCTTCGAGAAAAGATAAATGATACGCTTAAAACGGCTATGAAAGCGAAAGACCAAACTAAAGTTTCGACTTTGCGGCTAATAAATGCGGCAATTAAGGATCGTGACATTGCCGATCGAACAAAGGGGGTGGGCGATGAAGAAGGTGTGAGTGATGATGGGATCCTGCAGTTACTTCAATCAATGATTAAACAGCGCCACGATTCGATCGAAGCATATACGAAAGGTGAGCGTCCGGAATTAGCTGCACGTGAATCCGAGGAGATTGAAGTTATTAAACAGTTTTTGCCTGAACAATTGAGCGATGATGAAATGATAGCCGCAATCGTGTTGGTAATTGAAGGCTTGGGGGCAAAAAACTTAAAAGAAATGGGCACAGTGATGGCAAAACTTAGGGAAGACTACGCGGGACAATTGGATTTTGGAAAAGCCAGCAAGGTTGTTAAAGAACGTCTGACCTAACTATGGTAGGATATATCGTGTATCTAGTATAGTTGGCTGGCAACAACCCCTCCGAGAAATAACCAGCCGAATAAGCGATTTGACTTGAACTTAGAAAGGCAATCATATGGACTACTTGGTTTAAGTAGTGCAACTTGCCAAGTTGCTTGAACGCAGGTACAGGAGAGGCCAACATAAAATGGCCACTTTAATTCCGCAAGCAAGCCGGACAATCCCATGAAGAAAATGGCTGAACCAAAAAACAAATACAACCAAATTCGAATATTATCACCTAGCAATAAAGCTGTTGATTTAATTCCAGCAATTGAATCATCGTGTTTGTCCTGAAGTGCATAAATTGTGTCGTAGCCAAGGGTCCAAGCTATGCCTCCCATATACAAAAAAATGGCAGGCATTTGTAGTTCTCCCCGAATTGCCGCCCAGCCTAAAAGAGCCCCCCAATTGAAGGCTAGGCCAAGAATAAACTGAGGCCAATAGGTAAAACGTTTACTAAATGGGTATATGATAATTAAAGACAATGAGGCAATACCTAACACGACGGCGAAAAGATTGAACTGGAGTAAGATTGTAAGGCCAAGAGCACATAATAGTGCCATGAATAAAAAGCCTTGTTTGACACTAATAATGCCCGAAGCTATTGGGCGCTCTTTCGTACGCGCAACGAGAGAATCAAAATTCCGATCCGCAATATCATTCAAGCAACAACCGGCGCCACGCATAATTGTTGCCCCGATGCCGAAGAGTATAAAAAGCCATATAATTTTATCCCAGTTATGCCAATCATTGATTGCGAGCGCGAGCGACCACCAGCAAGGAAACAAAAGCAACCAAGTTCCAATCGGGCGATCAAAACGCGCCAGTCTGGCGTAAGGGCGAAGACTTGAAGGGAGCCATCTGTCGACCCAATTGTCATGCGGAATGTCAGATGCCTCTCGGTTTTCCATTTAGACAGTGTAGTCGCGAAATTTTCATAATCAATGGTAAGAAGGTGTTAAACCTATTTCTCTAACTTTAACAAATTAAAGCATGGTAATTATATTATTCTAATTTTTGGTTTTCAAAGTCGTAATATTTTTTGTAACTTGGCTAGAAAATATGTCCTAGATTGGTTATTAGGAAAAATATAGGTTGTTAGTAAACCCCGAATAGTGGCTTAAACAAATATCTATGGCACCAAAAATTAGACTATTTGTTGATAAAGACTTGTTTATTGGGGGAACAATTGAGGTCCGGGCGGCCCAATTTCATTACTTAAAAAATGTCATGCGACTAAAATCCGGTAGCAATTTTTCTTTGTTCAATGGCTGCGATGGAGAATTTTTAGGAGAAATAGTGGATACAAAAAAAAATAGTATTTTGGTCAATATTAGAAAGAAAGTTAAAGAGCAAATTTCTGGACCTGATATATGGCTACTCTTTTCGCCAATAAAAAAAAATCGCATTGGAATGATTGTGGAAAAAGCAACTGAGTTAGGTGTAGCTAAATTGTTACCTGTATTGACCGATCACACTAATTTCGAAAAGATAAATCTGGGTCGATTAAAAACTAATGCAATTGAGGCCGCTGAACAATGTCAGCGTATGACAGTGCCTGAAATTTCAGAGCCTATAGCATTAAACCGAGTATTGAAGACCTGGGATTCTGCCCGCAGGCTCTTGGTGATGGATGAAACAGAGGCATCCACGCGAGATAGTTTAGAGGAAGGTACAAAAATGTCGGTTCTTGGATTAGACAAACAGAAAATATTAAGCGATGCAATATTGGTTGGGCCAGAGGGGGGATTCTCAGAAGCTGAGAAAAATCTGCTCACCAATCAGGGTTTTGTTAAAAGAATTACTCTTGGGCAAAGGTTACTACGAGCAGAAACGGCCGCGCTAGTTTCGCTAGCGTTATGGAATGAATTGATCAATACTCGACAGTAAAGATGGAATTGAAATTTAATGGAAACTTTTGATGGTGACGGTAATATCACTGACAAGGAACAGCTGATTGCTCATCTAGCATCTGGATGTAAAGCAAAAGAAAATTGGCGCATTGGTACCGAGCATGAGAAATTTGCCTTCGATTTACAAACATTAAAACCGCTAACCTATGAAAGTAAAGTTAGTGAAGCTAGTATTCGAGGATTATTAGAAGGGCTGACAGAGTATGGCTGGAAGCCGATTTTAGAAAAAGGATTGCCAATAGGACTTCACATGCCGAACCAAAGTTCAATTACATTGGAACCTGGTGGGCAAGTGGAACTTTCGGGGGCTCCATTGCAAAATGTCCACCAGACTTGTCGAGAAGTGACGGGTCATATTAAACAGGTCAAAGAAGTGGCTGAAAAAATTGGTGTGGGTCTTTTAGGTCTGGGTTATCAACCAAAATGGACTATAGAAGATGCAGAATGGATGCCAAAAGGTCGCTATAAGATCATGCGTGATTATATGCCGAAGCAAGGAAATCTCGGTCACCATATGATGCTTGCCACTTGCACAGTGCAGGTGAATTTGGATTTTTCTTCTGAAGATCGGATGGTTGAAATGTTCAGAACGGGGCTAAAGCTCCAACCAATAGCGACAGCTCTTTGGGCAAATTCTCCTTTTAAGGGTGGGCAGAAAAACGGTTTTCTTAGTTATCGTAGCCACGTATGGACAGACACAGATCCGGATCGCTGTGGGGTAATGCCTTTTGTATTCCAGGATGATTTTGGGTTTGAAAGTTATGTAGACTATATGCTTGATGTACCGATGTATTTTGTTTATCGCGGCGGCAAATATATTGATGTCTCAGGACAATCTTTTCGGGATTTTATAGATGGCAAATTACCCTCCTTGCCAGATGAAAAGCCCACCTTGAAAGATTGGGAAGACCATTTAACAACAGCCTTTCCAGAAGTCAGGCTTAAGAAATTTATCGAGATGAGGGGTGCTGATGGCGGGCCGTCAAAGAATCTTTGTGCATTGCCCGCATTCTGGGTTGGCCTTCTCTATGATGACGAAGCGCTGTCTGATGCGATGGCCTTGGTTGCCGATTGGTCATATGAAGAAGTATCGAAACTGCGCGATCAAGTTGCGTTGACAGCATTAAAAACCCCGTTTCGTGATTGTTATCTTCAAGATGTTGCCAAAGATGTTCTGAAAATATCTGAGCGAGGCTTGATGAACCGGGCTGAAAAAGATGGTTCGGGTCAAGATGAAACTATATTTCTCAAACCATTAGATAATATAATTGAATCGGGAATTACACCAGCAGAAGAAATGTTAACGTGTTTCGTCGAAGAGTGGGGATCTAACGTCGATCCCATATTCAAAGAGCATGCCTATTGAATATCTAGTTAAGTAGTTAGGATAGTTTTTGTAGCAATTTGATAACTTGATTAATCTACGTTAACTTCTTTGATCTTCGGACGTAGTGGGTCAACGAATGTTGGGATGTTTGAGGGGTCGATTAGATATTTAGATGTAAAGTGCTAACTTAATTTCAATAATTAGTAGATGATCATATGAATGAAAAGGTAATCTCCGAACTTGCGCCAAATGGCACGTTACGTGCGGGTATTAATATGGCTAATATATTTTTGGTAACCGGCCGTACTTCTAAAGGTGATCCGGATGGGGTTTCACCAAATATAGCTCGGGCGATTGCCGATAAATTGGGAGTCGGTGTATCGTATTTCCCCTGTGCTACCCCGGGTGGGACCGCCGACACTGTGAAACGCCAAACATCTGATATTGTTATGATAGCTAACGAGCCGGCCCGTGCTAAATTTATTAACTTTACTGATGCATATGTTGAGATAGAAGCGACCTTTCTAGTATCAAAAAGATCAAATCTAAAAACCGTGGAGGAGGTTGATCAGCCAGGTATGCGTGTAGCTGTTTCGGCCACAAGTGCTTATGACCTTTATCTCACACGGACATTAAAAAACGCAGAGTTGTGTCGTGCAGAAGGGCTTCCGGCAGCGGTTGAATTATTTTCCAGCGAAAAATTGGATGCTCTGGCTGGGCTTCGCCCTGCATTGAATGAAAATGTTAAAGATATCTCTGGCGGTCGTATTCTTGATGGTTTTTATATGACTGTCCAGCAAGCTATTGGCACGGGATATCAAAATACAGAAGCAGCTACGTTCTTGCAAGAATTTGTGATTGAAGCAAAGGCAAGTGGTTTAATTTCAGACTTAATCAAGCGCCATGGTGTTGCCGAAAAATTAAAAGTTGCAGTGTGAATATTGAAAATGAATACGGTTAGGCCTCCGTTCCACCAACGGTTAGCTCCTCAAGCAGAGTTGTTGGTTGACCAACACCTACCGGCACACCTTGACCATCTTTACCGCAAGTGCCAACACCTGGATCTAACAACATATCATTTCCGACCATGGAGATCGTTTTTAGAGCATCAGGACCGCTCCCAATCAATGTCGCACCTTTGACGGGGGAGCCAAGCTTTCCATCTTCGATTTGGTAAGCTTCGGTGCAGCTAAAAACAAATTTTCCGGAGGTAATATCAACTTGCCCACCACCAAAATTAACAGCATAGAGCCCTTTCTTTACCGACTTAATAATTTCGTCCGGTGCGTGATCGCCGTTCTCCATAATTGTATTGGTCATGCGAGGCATTGGCGAATGTGCATAACTTTGTCGTCTGCCATTACCAGTACTAGGTACTCCCATTAAATTAGCATTCATCCGATCCTGCATATACCCAGTTAAAATGCCATCTTCAATTAATACCGTACGTTGAGTTGGGGTTCCCTCGTCATCAATTGATAATGAGCCGCGGCGATTAGCAATTGTGCCATCGTCAACGACTGTGATTCCGTTTGCAGCTACAGGCTTACCCATAAGAGATGAAAATGCGGAAGTTTTTTTGCGATTGAAGTCTCCTTCTAGGCCATGACCAATCGCTTCATGTAGCAAAATAGCTGGCCAACCAGGTCCAAGAACGACCGGCATTTCGCCAGCAGGGGCCGGTAGGCTTTTAAGATTTACGAGTGCTTGTCGGAGAGCTTCATCGACGGCACTTTGCCAGGAGTTTTTTTCTAAGTAGGGGTGATAAGTTTCGCGTCCACCAGTGCCATAGTTTCCGGATTCCATCCGGTCACCCTCTTTTGTCACAATTGAGACATTCAAACGAACAAGAGGGCGGATATCGGAAGATCTACTCCCATCGACCCGGATGATCTGCACAGCTTGCCACTCACCTGATAAGGAAGCTGAGACTTGTTCAACCCGTTCATCTTTATTTCGAGCATAAGCATCAATGTCTGATAGTAATTTTATTTTAGCCGAAAATGGAATAATGTTTAGAGGATTTTCATCGATATAGAGGCTTTGATTAGTTTTGGGTGGTGAGGTTGCCATAGTACCACTATGGCCAGCGTGTACTGCTTTGACCGTCGCGCTAGCCCGTTTCAACGCGTCCTCGGTTAATTCAGACGCGTGACTATAGCCCGTTGTTTCTTGTGCGATTGCCCGTAATCCAAAACCTTGCATTGTGTCGAAGCTGGCATTTTTTAGCTTACCATCGTCGAATACAAATGTTTCGGATTGATTGTATTCTAGGAATAATTCGCCATCATCGGCACCATGAAGAGAATCTTTGATAATATTCTCAACACGCATGCGGTCCAGTTCGGATCGGTTAAAAAAAATATCGTCAGTGATTGCAATATCGGTCACCATCAGCTCCTGTTGTGCGTCTTAAATCCTTTGTAAGTGAGTTGGGTGTCCCTGGCAAGTAGTTCAAGCTTTTGGATAGTATTTGCCGTGAGATAATTCCTTGACGAGGTGTAAAACCCTAGTATTCTACAAATATCGTGGTGATTTGGACGACCGGATTGCGGCCACGTAAAAAAAGCAAAGCTAAAAGGTCGGTGCGTGCAGAGCCCCGACCAAATTTGGCCGGGGATTTTTTCTTTTAAGCCTCGGTCGCCTAGAAATTTGGAGGTTTTAATGGCTGATGATACTGGAGAGCAAAAGGGCTTGAACGAGGATTGGCGGTTGGCAACTAAATTGGTACGCGGAGGGACAAATCGATCTAATTTTGCCGAAACAAATGAGGGCATGTTTGTAAGCTCGGGCTTTGTCTACGACACGGCAGAACAGGCACAACGGGCATTCCAAGGTGAGGAAAACCGATTTATATATTCTAGGTTCTCAAATCCGACTGTTGGGATGTTTGAAGAACGCATGGCTTTATTAGAAAATGCAAAAGCGTGCAGGGCTACAGCTACTGGAATGGCAGCGGTCTATGCGGCTTTAGCTTCAAGTATCAAATCTGGTGACCGACTTGTGGCTTCGAGGGCATTGTTTGGGTCCTGTGATTATATTTGCAGGGAACTTTTACCAAAATTTGGCGTCGAAACTACTATGGTTGATGGAACGGACCTAACCCAGTGGAAAACAGCCCTAAGCAAGCCAACAGCTGCCGTCTTTATGGAAACTCCATCCAATCCTCAATTGGATATAATCGATTTAGAGGCTGTTACGGAAATAGCCCATAAAGTTGATGCGCGGGTTATTGTTGACAATGTATTAGCCACACCAATCTTACAAAAACCACTAGAATTTGGGGCTGATATTGTTGTTTATTCATCGACGAAACATATTGATGGTCAGGGTCGTGCGATGGGTGGTTGTGTATTGACAAATGATGTCGAGTGGTCAGATGGAGATCTCAAGCAATTTATGCGCCACACCGGACCATCGTTAAGCCCTTTTAATGCCTGGATCCATTTGAAAAGTTTAGAGACGCTTGAAATTAGAATTCAGCATCATTGTAGGTCAGCGCAAAAAGTAGCTGAATTCTTGGAGCACAAAAATGCTATTAAGAAGGTCTTGTTTCCAGGACTAAAAAGTCATCCTCAATTTAAATTGGCAAAAAAGCAAATGAGTGGGCCTGGTACAGTTATTTGTTTTGAACTCGATGGTGATTTAGCCCGGACTTTCAGGTTTATGAATGCGATGAATTTGATAGATATTTCTAATAATCTTGGTGATAGTAAAAGCCTAATCACCCATCCTGCGACAACAACTCACCAGCGATTGTCACCGGAAGGCCGAATGGAGGTTGGTATCACTGATAGTTTGGTTCGGCTTTCTGTGGGGCTTGAAGATACTGAAGATATAATTGAAGATCTGGATCAAGCATTGAACTTTTAAAATAAGGTGTAATATTGGAGTAAGCGTGTCCCGGTTTTTTTCAATCCTTACTACTTGTTCGGATTCATTATGAAAACTAACTTTGCCTCCAAGGAAGGCCGTGAAATTTCCAGCCGCCTGTTAAGCCTCGGTGACCTTCTTTGTTCTTGTCGCCTTCAAAGCCTTCTGAGACGTTATAGCATTTTTTGTAACCGGCTTTGGTAAGTTCTCGCGAAGTTGCTATTGATCGTTGACCTGATCTACAAATGGAAAGTATTTTAGTCTCGGGGTTTGGATATATTTCTCTCACCCGATCAATAAAATTTTTATTGACAGTCATATTGGGAAAAGACTGCCACTCTATCGTTGTGGTTTGCTTACCGATAATTGATAAGTCAGCAGTACCAACATAAGCCCATTCAGCAGCAGACCTGACATCAATTAATACTGAGTTCTCATCACTCTGTAGAAGGGACCAGGACTCCTCTGGTGTCATGTCTCCGGCATAACCCTCAACTTTTTTTTCAGTCATATACTATTTCCTATATTATCTGTATTTATTTAATGAATTAGCATTAAGACAAGGTTATATCAGCTAAACTCAAAATATGCGATGATCCTATTTAAAAACCGAACCGGTATTTATCAAAAGACGCTTTTAACAAGGTTAACACCGGTGTAGAAGATCGGTTTAATTGAGACGATAAAGTTCAAATGAATGGTAAATAGATGTCTGAAGTGAATAATGATATAGAAACCTTCTCTCTTGCTTTGTCTGTAGTTGTACCCGTTTTTGATGAGGTTGAGAATATAGAGTCGTTGATAGATGAAATTCAAACAGTGCTTGGAAACGCTATTTCCCATGAGGTTATTTTTGTCGACGATTGTAGTCAAGACGGTACTCTAGCCAAACTTATGCAACTGAGACACAACAGAGGTTCGTTGCGTGTGTTGACGCATAAACGAAGATCAGGACAGAGTGCTGCAATTCGCTCGGGAATTAATGTCGCTAAATCTCCTTTGATTGTTACGCTAGATGGGGACGGCCAAAATGATCCTTCGGACATATTGAAACTGTTGGAGGCATATGAGAACTATGGTGGCGCCAAAAAAAATATTTTGATTTGTGGCCAACGCACTGAGCGGAAGGACAACTTTGCCAAACGTCTCTCATCGAGAGTTGCTAATTTTATTCGGTCTAGGTTATTACGCGACAAAATAATGGATACCGGTTGTGGTCTTAAATTGTTCAGGCGTAAAGATTTTATTGAATTACCTAGTTTTGACCATATGCACCGCTTCCTAGCGGCTTTGATGATTCGTAACGGTGGTAAAGTTATTCCAATCTTAGTTTCACACCGGCCACGAAAATGCGGAAAGTCAAAATATGGGACTTTTGACCGCCTTTGGGTTGGAGTTTTTGATCTCTTTGGTGTGATATGGTTAAAATGTCGTCCCATTAATCCAGAAGTTAAAGAACCAGAATGAAATCAAAGGCCATCATTCGTAGTTTAATTTTAATTATTTTAATTGTGACTCTAGGTTTATTGCTTAAAACCACTGGGTTTGGCCAAGTTGTTGATAAGAACTGGATTGATGCTCATGTTCAAACCAAAGGACTTGAGGGTCAGTTCATTTATTTGGTGGTAGCGGCTTTATTGGTGACTGTTGGTTTTCCTCGCCAAATTATCTCCTTTTTAGCGGGATATGCTTTTGGATTGTATTATGGAACCTTGATGGCTTTAATTGCTTGTGCAATTGGTTGCAGCTTTGCATTTTTCTTTGCGCGGTTTGTCGGTCGCGATTGGGTGAAATCAAGGTTTCCTCGTCGGCTTTTTAAGGCTGATCAGTTTTTTAGTGCAAATACTTTTGTTACGACGTTGTTGATACGTTTTATGCCAGCGGGGAGTAATTTTGTAACGAATTTAGTAGCAGGGGTATCCGGTGCTGGTGCGCTTAGCTTTTTGGGCGGTTCAACATTAGGCTATATTCCTCAAACTGTAATTTTTGCCTTACTTGGTAGTGGCTTTAATATAGATAATAGCTTCCAAATAGCATTGAGCACACTTCTTTTTGCGAGCTCAGTCTTCCTAGGCCTACTTCTTTACCGAAAATATAAGCGTTTCGGCTTAGAAGAAGTTTCAGACAGTCATTCCTGAATTTGAATTAGTCCAAAATTGATACTTTTCAATTATTCATCATTTTTGCGTTTTTCTGCATCATTCTTGCCAAAAGATACTTAAGAGTAATGGTTATAAAAAAAATTAGAATTGCTCTAATTAGTTAAAAAGATTATGCAATACATTAAAAAGTATCTTTAAATGCCTTGACTAGACCTGTGCGTAAACTATCTTTCTGGCAGTCAGTATCCTAGAGTGCTAATTTGGTGCTCTTTTTGGGTCCGATAAGCAAATGTTAGTAATTAAGAAAAACTAACGCACTGTAAGTTTAATATTAATTGGAGGAAAAAAATGGGTTTTAAACCACTTCATGATCGTGTAGTTGTCAGCCGTTTTTCAGAAGAGACAAAAACAGCTGGTGGGATAATATTACCAGACACGGCACAAGAAAAACCATCTGAAGGCACAGTAGTTGCTGTAGGCAATGGTATGCGTGGTGACGACGGTACTATTACGCCACTGGATGTAAAGAAAGGCGATCATGTTTTGTTTGGTAAGTTCGGAGGTACAGAAATTAAGGTTGATGGAGAAGAACTTATGATTCTTCGTGAGTCTGATATTCTGGGTATTATAGAGAAACCAAAGAAAAAGTCAAAATAGACAGCTAAATTAAAACGTTGTTTATTTAATCTACTCGCAACCTTCTAGGAGAAAATTTAAGATGGCGAAAGAAGTATTATTTGACGCATTAGCTCGGGCAAA